>NZ_QTUQ01000019.1:2001-3816 GCF_003435745.1 Alistipes sp. AM16-43 | reverse complement strand
TGTGTTGAACGACACAGTGATTCTGTTGTTTCGGGTGATGATTTCCAGCGCACGCCGGAAATCGGATTCCTGCATCTTCATTTGAATGTGTCTTTAACGTTTTTTGAATACGGGACGTAGTTCGCACGGAAAAACTTCGGCTTCCGAAGCCGAAGAACAAATCCGGATGATGTCATCGTCAGAGGGTTCCTCCACGTCGTCATTACCCGAACATACGGTATAATATCCCGACGTTTCATCGGCAGGATCACGCCAGAAGACCCGTTGCCCGGGGTGAAAGACCTGCACGCGCGGCAGCTTCTCCCCGTCGAGGGTCTCCGGAAGAGCGATTACTTCCCGAACTGCAAGCCGGGGATGTTTGTCGAAATGCCAGTCTACCTCGGATTCTTCGCCGAGAGTCGTTTGAATCGCACTCAGAACCGTTCCGCATTGTTCGGAAACAAGACGTGCGGCCTCCTTGCCGGAAGCCGCACGCAGGGTAAAACAGCCGTTGAAGGTATAGCTGACCTTCAGTTTGAATTTTCGTCGCATAGTGTTTAAGAGTTATCGTTGTTGTTTTCAGACCATTCGTCGACTGTCGTCGCGTCATAGATGCCGTACCGGCGTATTTCAGCGTACGCCTGTCCTTCCCGGAGCAGGGGCTGCCGGGAGACGAACGTTCCGGTGAAGTTTGCCAAAGCCAGCGGAACGAGCCACTGGAAATCGCTGCCCCCACCGCCCATGACCTCGCACGAGTGAAAATCGGCGGGAAGGGTTTCGGAATCGAGGCGAGACGTGGTGAAAAGAGCCGGGATACCGTTGATCTCGGCGGCGCGGAAATCCCGGATATCCGCGAAAGGGATGGATGATTCGTATGCCATGCTATTGAAATAATGCCGCCCGCTCGTTTCGGAGCAGGCGGCAGGTGATTAAAGAAAGATTCGGTGCCACGCTCCGCGCAGATAGACATTACCTTCCACATAGAGCGAGTATAAGTCCGCAGAGACAATCCGCAGGAACAGCGTTCTGTCGTTGCGCAATTTCCCGATCTGACGCCGGAACGCCTCGGCGGGAAAGGGTTTGCACGAGATGAACCGTCCGCGAACCTCTGCGTCCGAGGGGAGGTATTCGTACAAGCGGTAATTGAGCGCCAGCCAGCGAAGGATTTTACGGAGGGTTTTCGCATCGTCCGTCCGCAGTGTGAAACGGTTGAAACAAAGATTATTCATCGTAAATCGGAGTTAGTTCAGTGACAAGGCCAGACAGAAATAGTCCGTATAATCGAAGTCCAGTCCCAGCCCAGAACAGGCCGTTTCAAGATCGCCGTAGCACAGAGCCCCGGCATCCCGCAGTTCCCGCAGGTTGCGAAGTTCCGCGGCCAAATATTCCTCGGCGCGACGTTCGCCGCAGCGGCACGCAGTGCAGATATTTTCGATAATAATGTTTCGTTCCATAGTCGTTTAAGGTTTAGGTGTGAATTTATTGTCGGAGAGTGCAAGGAAATCGTCGAGCGTGCGGCACCGATAGTCCAAAGAGATCTTTTCGCTGTAATCCGTCTGCCGGATATCGAAAGTATAGGTCAGGCCGTTACGAATGATCTGGCCGTGACTTTTGTCATGAACCCAAACCACATCGGACAGAGCCTCCAACCGGTTGCGGTACCCGGCTATTTTTCGTTCGTTCTCCGCATTGATCCGTTCGAGATTCCGGAAACCCTGCGTGAGGTATTCTACCCAGTCGTCGATCTTCTTTCGGGTGAAGACTCCGATACGGTTCGGTTCGGTTTGTTTGTCGAAAGCCTTGCCGTAGGAGTAGTTGTCCGCGTATCGGAACGAT
>NZ_QTUQ01000019.1:0-1991 GCF_003435745.1 Alistipes sp. AM16-43 | reverse complement strand
ACCCGGCTATTTTTCGTTCGTTCTCCGCATTGATCCGTTCGAGATTCCGGAAACCCTGCGTGAGGTATTCTACCCAGTCGTCGATCTTCTTTCGGGTGAAGACTCCGATACGGTTCGGTTCGGTTTGTTTGTCGAAAGCCTTGCCGTAGGAGTAGTTGTCCGCGTATCGGAACGATGACCAATCGAATCGGAGGTCGTAATAGGGTTTTGGATAGAAATATTGGCGGACGAGAAACAGGATGCCGTTTCTTCGGAAACCGGTGCACGCCTCCTCGAAATAGTTTTTCAGGCTGTCCTCGGCATGTGTAACACGGTAGAACAAGGCTGCCTCCGGAACGAACTCCTGCACTGTTTCCAATACGGCCGATGCGCTTCGAATAGCCCGCTCTATGTTATCCTCGGCATTGGCGAGCAGCAGCTCGTCGAAGGTCGACTGATCGATCCACTTTCTCATCGCCGGGCCGCCTGCCTGCGGCAGGATTCAGTTTCCCGCAGGTCGTCGTTCAACGTCGGAATAAGGATCGTACACTCGGCATCGGGTCGTCCGAGGAAACATTTCACCTTTACCGATGCCTCCACGCCGTCCCGGGCGTAGGTCTTGAAACGGTAGTCGTAACCCGCTACCGCAATCTCGAATTTCTGATTCTTCATATTCGAAATGGATTTTAGTTTGACATAAGGCCGGCAGATACCCGTTATGAAAAGTGAGAAGCCGGCTTCGGGGCGGGATATTCAGCGACGGCACGGACAAGGCAAATTTTTGAGGGGCGATACGACCCGAAGGGTGGAGATCGTGCCGCAAAAATTTGACGCCGGAACGTGTCCGGCGCTATCTTGCCCCGAGGCCGGCGTTCACAAAGGGATTTTTAATTATTATTCGTGCTGTCTCAAAACAAAAAGAGACTGCTGCGGATGCAGTCAGTCCCTTTCAGCACGAACGGATCAGCGCACCTCGAACTGCGGTATCCGGGAGAGGGTCTTCCGCAACTTCCGGCGGTAGAAGTGTTCCGTAAGCGCGATCAGCTCGTAGGCATCGTAGAACATCTGTCCGTTGACGGCACGGGCGCGGATCATCCGCTTTTTACGGCATTGTTCGAGTTGGTGGCAATCCATACCCAGCACCTCGCAGACCTTGCGGGCCGAGAGGAACATCGGGCGGTCACTGTGGCTCAACAGGTGTTCGAAGAGCAGCGTGGATTGTGTCAGCATGAAATGCGTGCGGAGCAGTTTCTCGAAATACATGGACTCCACCAGATAATAAGATCTTTCTGCTGTTTCAGACATAGTATTATGTGTTAAAGATTATGGATAGCTTTTCTCAAAGACTTTTTCTGCTTATGTTCCATTTCAACACGCTCTATGAAGCGGTTGATTTCAGCCGTCGAAAACATTAGACGACGACCGAAATGGAAACCGACAAGCTGACCCGAAGTGCGATAACGGCGCAGTTGACGATCGCTCATCTTCAAAAGGTCGCATACTTCGTCGACTTCCAGAATAGGCATCCCGCAAAGCATATTACGGTGGCGTTTCATATAGGCGATATCCTCGCGGATCTCACGAATGATTTCCAAAATCTCATCGAGTCGTTCCATAATCGGGTTGCAGTAGGTTTTCGCCGCAAAGATGCAACGACCGAATGATGAGTTTATACAAGTATGTAAATACATAATATATTTATATACTTTATCGCAAAATGTCTACACGGAGAATTTCATTGCCAGTTTCTCCCGGAGCATGGTAACCTCACGGTCGATCATCGGCTGGGTGACTTTCGCATAGATTTGGGTCGTGGTAATCTGTTTATGTCCCAGCATCTTCGAAAGCGTCTCCAGACTCACGCCGTTCGACAGGCAGATCGTCGTGGCGTACGTGTGCCTTGCCAGATGGAACGAGAGTTGTTTGTCGATGCCGCACTTCCGGGCGATGTTTTTCAGACTGTCGTCGATCGAATCGAGTGTAGACATGGCAAAAACACGTCCGTCGCCGGT
>NZ_QTUQ01000018.1:3749-4206 GCF_003435745.1 Alistipes sp. AM16-43 | reverse complement strand
TGTGTTGAACGACACAGTGATTCTGTTGTTTCGGGTGATGATTTCCAGCGCACTCCGGAAATCGGATTCCTGCATGTTCATTTGAAGGTGTCTTTAATGATTATCGGATATGGGACGTAGTTCGCATGGATAGACTTCAGTTTCCGAGTCTGAGCAGCAGATCAGGATAAGATCCTTGTCGGAGGGTGTCTCCTTATCGTCATTACCCGAACAGACGACACAACAACCGGACATTTCATAGTCGGGATCGCTCCGGAAGACACGCTGCCCGGGATGGAAGACTCCCACGCGCGGCAGCTTCTCCCCGTCGAGAGTCTCCGGAAGAGCGATTACTTCCCGGATTGCAAGCCGGGGATGTTTGTCGAAATGCCAGTCTACCTCGGATTCTTCGCTGAGAGTCGTTCGGATCGTGTTCAGAACCGTTCCGCATTGTTCGGAAACAAGACGTGCGGCTTCC
>NZ_QTUQ01000018.1:0-3739 GCF_003435745.1 Alistipes sp. AM16-43 | reverse complement strand
GTGCGGCTTCCTTGCCGGAAGCCGCACGCAGGGTAAAAGCCCCGTGGAAGGTATAACAGACCTTCAGTTTGAATTTTCGTCGCATAATGTTTAAGAGTTATTGTTTTCAGACCATTCGTCGACTGTCGTCGCGTCATAGATGCCGTACCGGCGTATTTCAGCGTACGCCTGTCCTTCCCGGAGCAGGGGCTGCCGGGAGACGAACGTTCCGGTGAAGTTTGCCAAAGCCAGCGGAACGAGCCACTGGAAATCGCTGCCCCGACCGCCCATGACCTCGCACGAATGAAAATCGGCGGGAAGGGTTTCGGAATCGAGCCGAGATATGGTGAAAAGAGCCGGGATGCCGTTGATCTCGGCGTCGTGGAAATCCCTGATATCCGCGAAAGGAATGTATGATTCGTATGCCATGATATGGAAATGACGCCGCCCGCTCGTTGCGGAGCAGGCGGCAGGTGATTAAAGAAAGATTCGGTACCACGCTCCGCGCAGATAGACGTTAGCTTCCACATAGAGCGTATATAAGTCCGCAGAGACAATCCGCAGGAACAGAGTCCTGTCGCCGCGCAGTTTCCCGATCTGGCGCCGGAACGCCTCGGCGGGAAAAGGTTTGCGCGAGATGAACCGTCCGCGAACCTCTGCGTCCGAGGGGAGGTATTCGTACAAGCGGTAATTGAGCGCCAGCCAGCGAAGGATTTTACGGCGGGTTTTCGCATCGTCCGTCCGCAGTGTGAAACGGTTGAAACAAAGATTGTTCATCGTAAATCGGAGTTAGTTCAGTGACAAGGCCTGACAGAAATAGTCCGTATAATCGAAGTCCAGTCCCAGCCCAGAACAGGCCGTTTCAAGATCGCCGTAGCACAGAGCCCCGGCATCCCGCAGTTCCCGCAGGTTGCGAAGTTCCGCGGCCAAATATTCCTCGGCGCGACGTTCGCCGCAGCGGCACGCAGTGCAGATATTTTCGATAATAATGTTTCGTTCCATAGTCGTTTAAGGTTTAGGTGTGAATTTATTGTCGGAGAGTGCAAGGAAATCGTCGAGCGTGCGGCACCGATAGTCCAAAGAGATCTTTTCGCTGTAATCCGTCTGCCGGATATCGAAAGTATAGGTCAGGCCGTTACGAATGATCTGGCCGTGACTTTTGTCATGAACCCAAACCACATCGGACAGAGCCTCCAACCGGTTGCGGTACCCGATTATTTTGCGTTCGTTCTCCGCATCGATCCGTTCGAGATTCCGGAAACCCTGCGTGAGGTATTCCACCCAGTCGTCGATCTTCTTTTTGGTGAAGACCCCGACACGGTTCGGAGCGGTTTGTTTGTCGAAAGCCTTGCCGTAGGAGTAGTTGTCCGCATATCGGAAGAACGACCAATCGAATCGGAGGTCGTAATAGGGTTTTGGATAGAAATATTGGCGGACGAGAAACAGGATGTCGTTTCTTCGGAAACCGGTGCAAGCTTCCTCGAAATAGTTTTTCAGGCTGTCCACGGCATGTGTAACACGGTAGAACAAGGCTGCCTCCGGAACGAACTCCTGCACTGTTTCCAATACGGCCGATGCGCTTCGAATAGCCCGCTCTATGTTATCCTCGGCATTGGCGAGCAGCAGCTCGTCGAAGGTCGACTGATCGATCCACTTTCTCATCGCTGAGCAACCTGCCTGCGGCAGGATTCCGTTTCCCGCAGGTAATCGTTCAACGCAGGCACAAGGATCGTACACTCGGCATCGGGCTTTCCGAGAAAACATTTCACCTTTACCGATGCCTCCACGCCGTCCCGGGCGTAGGTCTTGAAGCGGTAGTCGTAACCCGCCACCGCAATCTCGAATTTTTGATGTTTCATCTTCGAAATGGATTTTGATTTGACATACGGCCGGCAGATCCCCGCTATGAAAGTGAGAAGCCGGCTTCGGGGCGGGATTATCAGCGACGGCACGGACAAGGCAAATTTTTGAGGGGCGATACGACCCGAAGGGTGGAGATCGTGCCGCAAAAATTTGACGCCGGAACGTGTCCGGCGCTATCTTGCCCCGAGGCCGGCGTTCACAAAGGGATTTTTAATTATTATTCGTGCTGTCTCAAAACAAAAAGAGACTGCTGCGGATGCAGTCAGTCCCTTTCAGCACGAACGGATCAGCGCACCTCGAACTGCGGTATCCGGGAGAGGGTCTTCCGCAGCTTCCGGCGGTAGAAAAGTTCAGTAAGCGCAAGCAACTCGTAGGCATCGTACAGCATCTGTCCGTTGACGGTACGGGCGCGGATCATCCGCTTTTTGCGGCATTGTTCGAGCTGGTGACGGTCCAGACCCAGCACCTCGCAGACCTTGCGGGCCGAGAGGAACATCGGGCGATCGCTGTGGCTCAACAGGTGTTCGAAAAGCAGTGTGGATTGTGTCAGCATGAAATGCGTGCGGAGCAGTTTCTCCAAAGCTCCGGACTCCACCAAATAATACTTGTCAGGCATAGGGTTATGAATTAAAGGTTCCTGATCCGGTTTTTAAGTTCTTTTCGCTGCCGGCACTCCGTGTCAATCCGCTCGACAAAACGGTTTATCTCGGCAGCGGAGAACATAAGACGGCGCCCGAAGTGGAACCCGGTGAGCTGACCGCTGACGCAGTAACGGCGCAACTGACGGTCGCTGATCTTCAGCAGGTCGCAGACCTCGCTCACTTCAAGGATCGGCGTACCGCAAAGCATATTCCGGTGACGTTTCATATAGGCGATATCTTCGCGGATCTCTCGGACGATTTCCAAAATCTCATCGAGTCGTTCCATAATCGGGTTGCAGTAGGTTTTCGCCGCAAAGATGCAACGACCGAATGATGAGTTTATACAAGTATGTAAATACATAATATATTTATATACTTTATCGCAAAATGTCTACACGGAGAATTTCATTGCCAGTTTCTCCCGGAGCATGGTAACCTCACGGTCGATCATCGGCTGGGTGACTTTCGCATAGATTTGGGTCGTGGTAATCTGTTTATGTCCCAGCATCTTCGAAAGCGTCTCCAGACTCACACCGTTCGACAGGCAGATCGTCGTGGCGTACGTGTGCCGGGCAAGGTGGAATGAGAGTTGTTTGTCGATGCCGCACTCCCGGGCGATGTTTTTCAGGCTGTCGTCGATCGAATCGAGTGTAGACATGGCAAAAACACGTCCGTCGCCGGTCAGACCCCGGTACTTGTTCAGGATGAACAACGCATACGGCAGAAGTTTGACAACGTATCTGGTTTCGGTCTTCTGGCGGTTACCGCTGATCCACCACTCGCCCTGCGCATCCTGCTCGATCCGGTCATAGGTCAGCGAGGCCATATCCGCATAGCAGATGCCCGTGAAGCAGGAGAAAAGGAACATATCGCGGTTATAGTCCTGACGCTTATACCGCAGCTCGGTAGTCATCATACGCCGGAGTTCATCTTCCGTTAAAAAACTGCGTTCCGGATTCGGAGCCGTATATTGATAGAGGGAAAAGGGGTTGCGAGGCATCCAGCCGTTGTTGAACGCGATTTTGACAACGTATTTCAGGCATTTGAGATAACCGCTGACGGTCGTAGGCTTGAGCCCCAGATCGGATTTAAGGTAGACGTGGTATTGCTCGATGAACGACTGTTCCAACTCCGCCAACGGCATATCGCTCACGTTATACTCCTTACGCATGAAAGTCCGCAGATGGTCGATGGATTTATAGTAGCGGTTCCATGTACCGTGGCAGCGGTCGATGCCGACACGTTTCTTGAGGTCG
>NZ_QTUQ01000017.1:0-4589 GCF_003435745.1 Alistipes sp. AM16-43 | reverse complement strand
ATGAAAGGCATCATCTTGGCGGGTGGCAGCGGAACACGGTTGTACCCGATCACGAAGGGCGTCAGCAAGCAGCTGTTGCCTGTTTACGACAAGCCGATGGTCTACTACCCTTTATCGGCGTTGTTTCTGGCTGGTATCCGCGATATTCTCCTGATCTCTACGCCAGAGGATTTGGGCGGTTTCCGTCGTTTGCTGGGCGACGGCTCCGACTACGGGGTTCGCATCAGCTATGCCGAGCAGCCGTCCCCGGACGGTCTTGCGCAGGCGTTCCTGATCGGCTCGGATTTCATCGGCAATGACTCCGTGTGTCTGGTTCTGGGCGACAACATCTTCCACGGCTCGGGCTTCACGGGCCTTCTTCGCGAGGCGGTACGCACGGCCGAGGAGGATGGCAAGGCCACAGTTTTCGGCTACCGGGTCGACGATCCTCAGCGCTACGGGGTCGCGGAGTTCGACGCTGCGGGCAACTGCCTGTCGATCGAGGAGAAACCGGAACACCCGAAATCGAACTACGCGGTGGTGGGTCTCTACTTCTACCCCAACAAGGTCGTCGATGTCGCCAAGGGTATCAAGCCCTCGGCGCGCGGGGAGCTTGAGATCACGAGCGTCAACCAGTCGTTCCTGCAACGCGGCGAGCTGAAGGTGCAGACGCTTCAGCGCGGCTTCGCGTGGCTGGACACGGGCACGCACGACTCGCTGGCCGAGGCCTCGATCTTCGTGGAGGTCATCGAGAAACGCCAGGGTCTCAAGATCGCCTGCCTGGAGGGCATCGCCTACCATAACGGCTGGATCACGGCCGCTAAGCTCCGGGAGTTGGCGCAGCCGATGCTCAGGAACCAGTACGGGCAGTACCTGTTGAAACTCACCGACGAAAACCGACGCTAAAACCATGAAAGTCATCCCTACCGAAATAGAAGGAGTGGTCATCCTCGAACCCGATGTCTTCGGGGACGCTCGGGGTTATTTCTTCGAGAGCTATTCTGAGCAGTCCTTCGGCAGGCTCGTACGCCCCGTGCGGTTCGTGCAGGACAACGAGTCGATGTCGAAGTACGGCGTTCTTCGCGGTCTTCACTTCCAGCGGGGGGCGCATGCACAGTCGAAGCTGGTGCGCGTTGTCCGGGGCCGCGTGCTGGACGTCGCTGTGGACATCCGCCGGGGCTCGCCCACGTTCGGGCGACACGTCTCTGTGGAGCTCTCGGGGGACAACAAACGGCAGTTCTTCGTGCCGCGGGGCTTTGCGCACGGCTTCTCGGTGTTGAGCGACGAGGCTGTATTCCAATACAAGTGCGACAACCTCTATGCCCCCGAATCGGAGGGCGCCATCGCGTGGGACGACCCCACGCTGGGCATCGACTGGCGCCTGGCGCCGGGGGATGTCGTCCTCTCGCCCAAGGACAGCGGCCACCCGCGGCTGGAGGAGGCCGCGGAACTGTTCGACTACAATACGGACTACTATGCTTAATATCCTGATTACGGGCGCCCGGGGGCAGCTGGGGAGCTCCTTGCGGCAGCTTGGGAGCGTATCGCCCAACAACTATCTGGCCACCGACGTCGCGGAGCTGGACATCACCGACGCCGGGGCGGTGCTTCAAACGGTCAAGGAACAGCGTATCGACGTGATCGTCAACTGCGCGGCCTACACGAACGTGGAGCGTGCCGAGGAGGACGAGGCAAGGGCCGACCTGCTCAACCACAAGGCCGCGGCATACCTCGCAGCTGCGGCCAAAGAAACGGGTGCGACGCTGATCCACGTCTCGACGGACTACGTCTTCGACGGCACGGCCCATACGCCCTACAGGGAGGATACGGCGACCTCGCCGCTGGGGGCCTACGGGCGTACGAAGCTGGCGGGCGAAGAGGCCGTGAAGGCCTCGGGATGCCGCTACCTGATCCTGCGCACGGCGTGGCTCTATTCGGAGTACGGGAACAACTTTCTGAAGACGATGCTGCGTCTGACCTCGGAGCGCGAGACGCTGCGCGTGGTCTTCGACCAGGTGGGCACTCCGACCTACGCCGGAGACCTGGCGCTTGCGATCTTCTCCCTGATCGAGACGGGGCGCTACGCGGGCAACGAGGGGGTGTACCACTTCACCGACGAGGGCGTGTGCTCGTGGTACGACTTCGCGGTGGAGATCGCCGCGGCCGCGGGACATGACACATGCCGCATCATCCCCTGCCACACGTCGGAATACCCCACGAAGGCCACCCGCCCGGCCTACTCGGTGCTGGACAAGACCCGCTTCAAGAAGACCTTCCAGATGGATATCCCGCACTGGAGGGAGGCCTTGATCTACTGCATGAAACGACTTCAACGACAATAGATATGGCGAAAATAACTTTTGGCTATGTCAGTAAGGCAAACCCCTTCATCGACCGGAAGGCATGGAGCGGCACAATTTTCAAGATCCGGGAGTCGATCGAACAGGCCGGATATACGGTGCGATGGATCCCCTATACCACCCCGTTTTTTTCCAAGTTTATCCTGGGACTGTACCATTTGTATGCAAAACTTACGGGAAAGAATATCGTCTACTCCCACATCCCGCTGATTGCCCGGATGGAAGCGCACAGCATCGATAAAAAACTGATTGCAGGATGCGACATGCTGTTTTTCAGCGGAGGCTCCCAGGTGCTGTCCCGGATCGAAACGGATAAACCGGTATTCTACCTCAGCGATGCCACCTTTGAACTGATGGTCGACTATTATTGGCCGAACCTCGCCGCATGCAGCGTCAGATATGGAAACACCATCGAACAGCGGGCTTTGGATAAGGCTTCGGTAATTATTCATTCTTCTGAATGGGCGAGTAACTCGGCCCGGGATTATTACCACATTCCGGCGTCTAAACTGAATGTGATAGAGTTTGGTGCCAATATCGATGAAAATAAGATACAAACTCCTGTTAAACAGGAGTTTGCAGGGGGGGGGTATTTGCTCCGCATACTGTTTTCCGGGGTCGACTGGGAGCGGAAGGGCGGCGAGATTGCTGTAGATACGGTCATGCAGCTTAATGCCGCCGGTATCCGTGCGACACTGTATGTCGCAGGTATCAAAGACCTGCCTCAAAAACACCGGGATAATCCGCATGTTAAAAACATCGGCTTTTTGAATAAGAATATTCCCGAACAATATCACCAGTATGTGCAACTTTGGCAGCAAGCCGATATTCTGTTGTTGCCGACACGCGCGGAATGCTCTGCCATCGTGTATTGCGAGGCTGCGGCTTACGGAATCCCCGTTTTCACGACCGATACCGGCGGAATAGCTAATTATGTCGTGAACGGCGTGAACGGATACAGGCTTCCCCTGACAGGTACGGGAGCCGATTTTGCCAACAAGATAAAGGAGTGCATATGCAAGCAGGAATTTTCCGGATTGTCTGAAAATGCAAGGAGATTATATAAAGAAAAATTGAGCTGGCCGGCCTGGTCTTCCCGGTTTGCTGAAATGGTGGAAACTTATTCCGAACGAGAAAATCAAATATAAGATACGAGATAATGGCACCAAAACGCACCATCCTGATTACGGGCGGCGCGGGCTTTATTGGCTCGCACGTAGTACGCCTGTTCGTGACGAAATATCCGGATTACCGGATCGTTAACCTGGACAAACTGACCTATGCGGGGAACCTTGCCAACCTGCGGGACATCGAGGATTCCCCGAACTACGTGTTCGAGAAGGGTGACATCTGCGACCTGGATATGCTGCGGGCGCTGTTCAGGCAGTATGACATCGACGGGGTCATCCACCTTGCTGCCGAAAGCCATGTCGACCGCTCGATCAGGGATCCGTTCACTTTCGCGCGTACGAACGTCCTGGGCACGCTCTCGCTGCTCGAGGCGGCACGGGAATACTGGGACGGCAAGTGGGAGGGCAAATTGTTCTACCACATCTCCACCGACGAGGTGTACGGGGCGCTGGAGCTGACACGGCCCGAAGGCGTCCCTGCAGGCGGGGAGAGCGGTGGCGGGCCCTTCGGCGAGGAGTTCTTCACCGAAGAGACGAAGTACGCGCCGCACAGCCCCTACTCGGCCTCGAAAGCCTCGTCCGACCACTTCGTGCGGGCTTACCACGACACGTACGGGATGCCGACGCTGGTGACCAACTGCTCGAACAACTACGGGCCCTACCAGTTCCCGGAGAAGCTCATTCCGCTGTTCATCAACAATATCCGCCACCGAAGGCCGCTGCCGGTGTACGGCCGCGGGCAGAACGTGCGCGACTGGTTGTACGTCGAGGATCATGCGCGGGCCATCGACGTGATCTTCCACAGGGGCAAGGTCGCCGAGACGTACAACATCGGGGGCTTCAACGAGTGGAAGAACATCGACCTGATACGGGTGATCGTACGGACGGTGGACAGGCTGCTGGGCAACCCCGAAGGGTCGTCGGAGAAGCTTATCACGTACGTCACCGACCGCGCAGGCCACGATCTGAGATACGCCATCGACTCGCGCAAGCTCAAGCGCGAACTGGGCTGGGAGCCCAGCCTGCAGTTCGAGGAAGGAATCGAAAAAACTGTCCAATGGTACCTCCAAAACCAAAAATGGATGGACGACATAACTTCTGGCGAATACCAAGAGTACTA
>NZ_QTUQ01000016.1:3605-5251 GCF_003435745.1 Alistipes sp. AM16-43 | reverse complement strand
ATTTTATACAATGGAGAGTTTGATCCTGGCTCAGGATGAACGCTAGCGGCAGGCCTAACACATGCAAGTCGAGGGGCATCACGAGGTAGCAATACTTTGGTGGCGACCGGCGCACGGGTGCGTAACGCGTATGTAACCTACCTATAACAGGGGCATAACACTGAGAAATTGGTACTAATTCCCCATAATATTCGGAGAGGCATCTCTCCGGGTTGAAAACTCCGGTGGTTATAGATGGACATGCGTTGTATTAGCTAGTTGGTGAGGTAACGGCTCACCAAGGCAACGATACATAGGGGGACTGAGAGGTTAACCCCCCACACTGGTACTGAGACACGGACCAGACTCCTACGGGAGGCAGCAGTGAGGAATATTGGTCAATGGACGCAAGTCTGAACCAGCCATGCCGCGTGCAGGAAGACGGCTCTATGAGTTGTAAACTGCTTTTGTACGAGGGTAAACTCACCTACGTGTAGGTGACTGAAAGTATCGTACGAATAAGGATCGGCTAACTCCGTGCCAGCAGCCGCGGTAATACGGAGGATTCAAGCGTTATCCGGATTTATTGGGTTTAAAGGGTGCGTAGGCGGTTTGATAAGTTAGAGGTGAAATCCCGGGGCTTAACTCCGGAACTGCCTCTAATACTGTTAGACTAGAGAGTAGTTGCGGTAGGCGGAATGTATGGTGTAGCGGTGAAATGCTTAGAGATCATACAGAACACCGATTGCGAAGGCAGCTTACCAAACTATATCTGACGTTGAGGCACGAAAGCGTGGGGAGCAAACAGGATTAGATACCCTGGTAGTCCACGCAGTAAACGATGATAACTCGTTGTCGGCGATACACAGTCGGTGACTAAGCGAAAGCGATAAGTTATCCACCTGGGGAGTACGTTCGCAAGAATGAAACTCAAAGGAATTGACGGGGGCCCGCACAAGCGGAGGAACATGTGGTTTAATTCGATGATACGCGAGGAACCTTACCCGGGCTTGAAAGTTACTGACGATTCTGGAAACAGGATTTCCCTTCGGGGCAGGAAACTAGGTGCTGCATGGTTGTCGTCAGCTCGTGCCGTGAGGTGTCGGGTTAAGTCCCATAACGAGCGCAACCCCTACCGTTAGTTGCCATCAGGTCAAGCTGGGCACTCTGGCGGGACTGCCGGTGTAAGCCGAGAGGAAGGTGGGGATGACGTCAAATCAGCACGGCCCTTACGTCCGGGGCTACACACGTGTTACAATGGTAGGTACAGAGGGTCGCTACTCCGTGAGGAGATGCCAATCTCGAAAGCCTATCTCAGTTCGGATTGGAGGCTGAAACCCGCCTCCATGAAGTTGGATTCGCTAGTAATCGCGCATCAGCCATGGCGCGGTGAATACGTTCCCGGGCCTTGTACACACCGCCCGTCAAGCCATGGAAGCTGGGGGTGCCTGAAGTTCGTGACCGCAAGGAGCGACCTAGGGCAAAACCGGTAACTGGGGCTAAGTCGTAACAAGGTAGCCGTACCGGAAGGTGCGGCTGGAACACCTCCTTTCTGGAGCCTTGTTTCAAAGGTAATTTAGCTGCTCACTTCAAAGAAACGTCACAACAGCACCGCTTTAGGCGTAGGTTCGAACCGAGTGCTGTTCACTGCAAATGAAAATTTGCGA
>NZ_QTUQ01000016.1:2500-3595 GCF_003435745.1 Alistipes sp. AM16-43 | reverse complement strand
TCGTAACAAGGTAGCCGTACCGGAAGGTGCGGCTGGAACACCTCCTTTCTGGAGAGTGTGACTATTTCGTCAACAGATAAGTCTCATTCTTTTCTCTCGAATTAACCTGTAATTTTTATGTTATACCGAGTGGGGCCTTCCCGCGGATACAGTCCCGTAGCTCAGTTGGTTAGAGCACTACACTGATAATGTAGGGGTCTGCGGTTCAAGTCCGCACGGGACTACACCGAACTCGGGGGATTAGCTCAGTTGGCTAGAGCACCTGCTTTGCAAGCAGGGGGTCAAGGGTTCGACTCCCTTATCCTCCACTCAGGTCGAGGATTCGACCAGCGTTCATTGACATATTTAAGGAGATGAGATAAAGTTCCGATAACTACAATAGGGGATATCGGAAATGTAAGAAAGTAATAAAGGGCGTATGGGGGATGCCTAGGCTCTTGGAGGCGAAGAAAGACGTGGTAAGCTGCGATAAGCCTCGGGGATTTGCAAACGAGAATTGATCCGAGGATTTCTGAATGGGACAACCCGGCAGGCAGAAGGCCTGTCACACGAAAGTGGGCCAACCCTCTGAACTGAAACATCTTAGTAGGAGGAGGAAAAGAAAGAAACATCGATTTCCTAAGTAGCGGCGAGCGAACGGGAAACAGCCTAAACCACAATTGTTACGGCAACTGTGGGGTTGTAGGACTGCAATATTCAAATGACTGTGAACTGGAATGTTCTGGAAAGTTCATCCATAGAGAGTGAAAGACTCGTACAGGCAAGCACGTCAGGCGATAGCAGTATCCTGAGTAGGGCGGGACACGAGGAATCCTGTCTGAATCCGCCGGGACCACCCGGTAAGGCTAAATACTCCCAAGAGACCGATAGTGAACCAGTACCGTGAGGGAAAGGTGAAAAGAACCCCGAACAGGGGAGTGAAATAGAACCTGAAACCATACGCTTACAACCTGTCGGAGCGGCTTCGTGCCGTGACGGCGTGCCTATTGAATAATGAGCCTACGAGTTACTAATCACTGGCAAGGTTAAGTGCACGGATGCACGGAGCCGAAGCGAAAGCGAGTCTGAACAGGGCGTTTAGTCAGTGGTTGTAGA
>NZ_QTUQ01000015.1:584-15540 GCF_003435745.1 Alistipes sp. AM16-43 | reverse complement strand
GTTTGCTGCATAAGATTTACTCTTTTCTGTAAACCTTTTTCAGGACGGGACACAATGAGGGAAAACCATAAGGCATACACGGCTACCTGTCATTCTCCATTTGCAGAAGTGTAGAAGTAACAATCCGTCAAAGGAGACAATGAAGGAAAACCATAAGGCATACACGGTTACATGCTCATTCTTCATTTGCAGATGTGTAGAAGTAGCAATCCATCAATGGAGACAAGGAAAAGAAACCATAAGACATACACGGTTACATGCCCATTCTTCATTTGCAGATGTGTATAAGTAGCAATCCGTTAATGGAGACAATGAAGGAAAGCCATAAGGCATATACGGTTCACAGCCCATTCTCCTTTTGTAGATGTGTAAAAGTAACAATCCATTAATGGAGACAATGAAGAAAAACAATAAGGTGTATACGGCTACCTGCCATTCTCCATTTGCAGAAGTGTAAAAATAACAATCCATTAATGGAGAATAGGGTATGGAAAGGGCAGATTTCCAGTACATACGTCTCCCTTATTCCTGAATTATGGGCGTAAGTCACATGATTCAGGAGAGACAGCCACCTTTTTATGGGGAGAGCAGCCGGCAAATGCCTGATGGAAATGACCCGAAAATCACAGGAGAATAGCCGTACAATGGGCTGATACACAATTCCTATTGGAGAATGTTGTCCCCATTAGGGGACAGCAAGTTGTGTTTTCGTTTAACGAAAACAGGACGGTTTAACGGAGAATACACCGATAAACCGTTACTTATTTCAAGCTCCAGCGTCGCTTTTTACATATCTAACTATAATTCATTTGAAATCACAAAACAGATTGAACCGAATGTGGTTAGTTTGTCTGTTTATTTCATGTCCGAATCATTAGTATGCTATGTTGCAAAGTTCGTATTCATTATGAAAAAATCCGCTTACGAGAACAAGATATTCAGGTAATTTGCCATCCTTTCCCCAAAGAAGTTCGATGTTAAAAAGTTCAGAAAGCGTTTTGGCTATGTCAAATCCGAAGGCTTCGAGTGACGGACGCACTTTTTCCGGGTGTCGGCATGGTGTGCCGCAGTTACGCGTACACTCGTTATCTGAGCAGTGAAGACATTTACCTATATAGGCAAATGAACGCCCTCCATATTTCCGTTCCATATCCAATAATTCGCTCTCGATTCGTATCCGTTCCGGTAAAATGAGTTTTTGTGTATATTCAATCGGAATATCTTTGTCTTCAGGGATTATCTTCGTTGCCATAAGATGTGCATACTTGTATTGTCGGAGAAACGATTCCGTATCAAAATCAAATGGAGGACACCCCCAACTTTTACCGTAATTGGTACATTGTTTGCAAAGTTCAAGAAAATGTGGTTCGTCACGGAATTCGGCGATATATCCTTCAACAGTGATGTCTGAAGTAAAATTTTCTACAGTGTATATACTCATTGTTTCAAAATCATTGTACCGCATAAGGAGTCGAAACGGATGTTTTCATTTTGGAAAAGTCTGTCAATGTATCCGCTTTTCTGCATTTCAGACGCGGTCAAGCAACTTAAATTCGGGGTATCTAACAATGCTATCGAATCGCACATGGACAACGCGATGTCAAGTTCATGTGTCGAGAACATGATACATTTTTTCTCGTCGTGGACAAGCCTACGAAGCAACGCCACAAGTTCGTAGCGATTAGGCATGTCAAGAAAGGAAGTCGGTTCATCAAGGAGAATGATAGGAGTATCCTGTGCCAATGCACGAGCAATCATCACACGCTGGCATTCGCCATCCGACATTTTATCCATCGTGCGGTTTGCATAAGCCTCCATTCCCACCGAAATGAGCGATTGCATGACTATCTCCTTATCTGTTTCTTGCATCCTACCTATCCAGTTGGTATAAGGAGCACGGCCTATGGCTACGACATCCTTGCACCGCAGGTTGGCGATGCGCGTGCGCTCGGTCGTGACGACAGCCAGCGTTTTTGCCATATCTTCGGTTTTCATGCAGGCGATGTCGTGCCCGTCGAGAATGATTTTTCCGGAATAACACCGGTTCAGACCGGCTATGGCGCGGAGCAACGTCGATTTTCCTGTCCCGTTTCTTCCGATAAGGGCTGTCAGTTGACCTTTTTTTATCGTGGCATTTACCTCGTGGAGCAACGAGTTTTCTTTGTAACCTATGGAAAAATGCTGTAATTCTATCATGCGGTGATGGATTTGTTGCGTAAAACCACCCATACGACGATTGGGATTCCCAATAGAGCTGTAATGGCGTTGATCGGCAAGGTGAATATTTTAGAAATGATGTCGCAAAGAAGCAATATCGATGCTCCCGAAAGAATTGTTCCGGGCAGAAGGACATGATGATCGCTATTTTGGAAAAGCATTCTTGTGACATGAGGCATAGCGAGACCTATGAAACCTATCGGACCGCAAAAAGCGGTTATCGTTCCGGCGAGCAGCGTTGTCGAGAGAAACAACAGGCTGCGTGAACGCCGAATATTCAGTCCCATTGTTACGGCATATTCCTCTCCGAACAGCAGGAGGTTAAGCGGTTTGATGGTCAGTACCGCCAACAGCAGTCCGGCAAACACCGATGGAACAAGAATCAGAAGTTGTCCGGAGGTGACGTCACCCAAAGCCCCCATCGTCCAAATGACAAAGGCTTTCAGCGATTCCTCTTTGCTGAGGTACTGCAATATCTGCACGACAGCACCTACGCCCGATGAGAACATCATGCCCAGAATCAGGATTACCATGATGTCTTTTATTCGCTGTCCGACGGCAGTTATCACGAGCAACACGACAGCCGCACCCACCCACGCTGCTCCGGCAATGCCTATTGATGAACCGATCCCGGCAAGTACCACAAGTGCCACACCGAGACTTGCACCGGAACTGATGCCAAGGACATAGGGACCGGCAAGAGGATTACGGAAGAGGGTCTGCATCTGAAGACCGCTGACCGATAAGGCAGCCCCGGCCAACAGTGCCACTATAGCTTTTATGAGGCGTATGTTGAGTACGATTTTTTCCGTGGCACGGGAACAATTTCCCCCGGTCAGTGCTGCCCATACATCGCGGATCGGAATGTTGACAGCTCCCACGGCCAAGTCCAGTAAAAAAAGACCGACCGTGAGCGTAATCAATATGGAGAATAATATAGTCGAACGGGAACGCATCTATTTCAGTTGCTTGTAATACACACACTCTTCCTGCACCAGTTCAGGATGGAATATCTTCACGAGGTCGCGGAGCACGATGTCAGGATTCACGACGGCAGACTCGTAATAGTCGTTACCCCCGGCTGTGTTGGTACGGGCGTTGTTGTTATACACCTCTCCATTTTTGAAACATCGGGTATCGGTGAATTTCGGACATGATGCCTTCAAGTCGTCAAGGGAGTTCGCCATTCCCACGTTCAGCCACATGTCCGCATCCGACGCGAGCAGATATGCTTCTTCTAAGTCAATGGGGATAGAAGCGTTTCCCGTGTTCTTCTGGTAGATATAGCGGCCTCCCGCATCAGTAATCAAGCGGGCTACATAACTTTGGGTTGAAGGCATGAACCACGAGTCGCCATAGGGAACATTAAGCATAACCGAAGGAGTGCCGAGGGTACTGTCGGCCACTTTCTTTTTCAAGGCGTTGTATCTGACCGGGATTGCGGCAAAGGCTTTTTCACCCTTCTCACGTTTTCCTGTGACTTCTGAAAGCACTACCATCCATTCGGCCTTGCCGAGAGGCGACTCTTCAAGATAATCGCCGACATACATGAACGGTATGTCGAGTTCTTCGAGTTTGCTTTCCATTGCGCTTGCGCCGTTCACCCCATAGAGCAGAACGAGGTCGGGATCGAGCGAGAGCAGCAACTCGTAGTTGATGTTCCCTTCATAGCCGACATCGCCAATACTGTCGCGGCGGGCTTGGATGTCTGGGTTGGAAATGTAGTCGATTCCCGAAACGCCGGTTATACACCGGACTTCACCGATTGCGTCAAGCATGGCGATATGAGTGGAAGACATCGCCACGATGCGTTTGGCGTCTCCTTTGAGTACCTGTCCTGCAAACCCTTCGGGAACCTCTTCACCGTTGCGGACGATAAACAGCCATGTGGTTACACTGTCCGCTCCCTGCCAGGGATTCCTGACGGTTATCAGTACGCTTTCCTTCCCGCCCGCCCCTTTGATGTCGAAGCCGGAGGCATATTCGGGAGCATAAAGCAGCAGGTTGAAATCATTGATTTTTGAGCTTTTGTTGTGGCAGCCTG
Source organism: Alistipes sp. AM16-43 (assembly GCF_003435745.1). Lineage (NCBI taxonomy): Bacteria > Pseudomonadati > Bacteroidota > Bacteroidia > Bacteroidales > Rikenellaceae > Alistipes > Alistipes sp. AM16-43. The sequence continues at coordinate 11,279 of NZ_QTUQ01000015.1, read as the reverse complement.
TAAATGCCAGAGAAAGCAACAAAATCAGGCTTAAATTCTTTAATGCGTTCATATTGATGCAGATTATCGTTTACTATTTTTGTTTTTTCCGAACTTGGGTGTTATGCCGATGAATATCTCGAAATTGATGCCCGGCATGGGACGGGACAATACGGAAAGGTATTCTTCATCGAACAGGTTGTTGATGCTGCCCTTTAGCGACAGATCGGCCCATCGGAAAGAGAGCTGTTTTTCCAGTGTCACGTTATTCATGAAGTAAGGGGGCAGATAGCCCGTCAGGGTATAGTCATTACTCGACATGGTATAACGCTGGCTGTAATAACACCATTTGTAAAGCAGGCTCCATGTCCGCCATGACAGACGTCCGGTCACCGTTGCGGAAAACTCCGGCACGTATGGCAACTGTTTGCCGACGGATTGGTCTGCCGGACTCATCGGTTCGCTCTCGTTGATCGAGGGAGTCCACGAGAAAGTTCCGTTCATATCCAGTTTCCAGTCCTTTCCGAGCATTATATCAAGGTGGGCGTTGGTCTCTGCCCCGTAAGCATGTACCTTTTTGAGGTTTCTGGGGGAGAAGAATCCCTTGGTTGTGGGTAGCCAGATGATCCAGTCGTCGATGTGCGAATCGAACCAGTTGATACCACCGCTCAAAGCATATACATTTTCTTTCCCCACCGAGAACGACAACCCCACGTCGTATGTGAAGCCGTGCTCGCTTTTCAGGTCGGGATTACCGCCCGGCAGAAAATAGAGGTCGTTCAGCGTGGGAAAACGGTAGTTCCGGGAGATGGATGCTTTCGCCACGATATTGCCTTTTTTCGACAGTACCCCGTCGATGAAGAAAGCCGGGATAACCGGGGCCCATTCCGTACCGAACATATCCTCGCGAAGGACAAGCGAGGCGGCAAAACGATCGACAGGCTGCCATTTCGCAGAAACGGAACCGGAAAACTCGACACGTCCCTTGTCATACCCGACAACAGCCTTGTTACCTTCCTGCGAGATGATATTTTTGTCCGCGCTTTCCACCAAATGCTGGTGTACGGAAACACCGGCCGTGAACAGCCATTTCTCTGAAGGAGCATAATCCCCGTCCGCACTTCCGTAGAACGTGTTAATCTTACTGCGTGAGCGGGTCATCGAAGCCATTTCGCCGTTTCCCTTGTCCCGCTTGTAATCATAGGCCATCCATGTGTGTATATAGCCGCCTTTTACACCGACCTTCCATTTCTCCCGCACGCGATCCCACGAGAGGACGCCGCGAAACGTCTGCTCCCTTTGGCGGTTCTCGAAGTCCATGTCGTTCCCGTAATCCGTGCTGAGCATCGCCAGTTCCCGGTTGGAATTGATATACCAGGCGTTTAGCCCGAACTTGTCGCCTTCGCCCGTGTTATAATAAATTTCCTGCAAGACGTGCAGATCCTTATAAGCCCCGCTGCGGTTGCGTTCCGTCGGGTAATAGGAACCGATGATGTTCTTGTCCTCGTCATAGATGTTTTCCTTCTTGTCCCGGTTTCGGTATTTGTAGTCGTTGGGGGAAGAGGAATACACCACACGGGTGGAGGACTGCCAGTGTTTGTCACCGTAGGTCAGGCGGAGAAACTCGTCGAACGTGCTGAACGACCCCACTCCCTGCACGTACTGCAACCCGAACCCTTCATGGTTGGCCGGAGAAGTGGAGAGCCTGACCAGACCACCCAAGCCGCCGCCCGTTTCGTTTACCGATGACGTTCCGTGCAGCAGCGAGGCATCATCGATAAAGTAAGAAGGGATGGTGGAAAAATCCGTCATGCCCAGCATCGGGTTGTTAATGCGCATACCATTCCACGTCACTTGGGTATGCGAGGGAGAGGTACCCCGGAAAGCCACGGTGGATAACGTGGCGCGTCCGTAGTTCTTGACAAAAACGGATGAGTTGAATGTCAGCACATCGGCCATAGACAAGGCGATGTTCTCTTTCATGGCGATGGAATCGAAACGGGTTCGTTGCACGCCTATATCCTTCATAGGTCGTTTGCCCACCACCGTAACCTCCGGAATACGTAGTACCCTTTTGGTAATGCTGACGGAATTTTTCTGCTGGGCGGCAAGCAGAAAGGGCAGGCTTACCCCCACGAACAATAGAATAAGATGTCTTTTCATTTTTGTCCTCCTTCCTCGTTATTTCCAGCAGAAAGCTCCCGGAATGATTCCCACGTAAAATTCATCGATCAGCTTGCCTTGCGGCGAATAGCGATACACGATACCTTGTTGCTGGTAATCAATAGCGTCGGCCACATATACCTCCCCGTTGTTGGGATTGACCGTAAGGCCGTAGTATTTGGTGTCCCGAAACTCCAGAAAAGGCCGGACGGGAACACGGTCGGCTTCCACCGGCATTCGCCAAATATCGTTGTTGATCCAGTAAAGTATATCCCGTGTACCGTTGAGCTGGACTTCCGAAGGCCAGTCGCCCAGCTTAAACTTGAACTGTTTCTCTACGGTGAAAGTCTCGGCGTCTATACGATAGAGAGACGGTGCCTCGTAACCGTATGGGCTGCCCTCGTAACCGCCATCCGTGATGGTCCACATCTTGTTGTATTTGTCCATGACCAGCGAAGTAGGTTGTATGCCGATGGTCAGTTCGTCCACGACCTTGTCCGTCTCCGTGTCGATTTTCAGGATGCGGTTCTGGTACGACCAGCAGTTCACATAGACGTACTTGCCGTATTGTACCATTTGTTCGGTGGAACCCGATTCCATGTCCATGTCTGGACATTCGATATAGCCGGTAATCTCGTATGTCTTGGGGTTGATGATGAAGATACGGTAGTCCCATATCTGCGTCACATAGGCTTTCTCATCCGACAGAAAATGGATATACCGGGGTGAGGTGAAACCTGTGATACGGCCCACTTCCTTGAAAGTATTGATGTCGATGGCGAAAATCACATGCGAGTTGTTCACCACGATCCAGCCTATACCGTCCCGGATAACCATAGACTGGGCCACATCGCCCAACTTGAACCCGTTGGCACGGTAAAACACTTCATTCTCCACTTCGCACGTGGCGGGATCGTAGTAGGAAAGCGTGGCATTGCTGTACTGGAAATTCCCCTCGTTGGTAATGAAAAGACCAGAGGCCGATACAGAGAAATCTTCCATCTCTCCGTAATCCCATTTCATGCAACTGCCGAAAACTGGCAGGCAGAAAAGAAAAAGGCAAATCCGTTGTATTGTTCTGCTCATTGTCATTCGGATAAAAAAGAGTACCCGAATCATTACGGGTACTCTGGTTAAGGTATAAGGTTTAATCCTGCTGCGTATATTGTTTGTCCTTCATATTTTGGAAGGTTGGGTTATACCCACATTTCGTCACGCTCCAACTTTCCCCCGTAATCATTCCGTTTTCTATAAACTTGCCGAAGAAAGTGTAGTCGGTAAATTTCGTCAAACCGTCAAAAACAACCCCATGCAAGGTCTCCAACTTCTCCATGGAAAGTGTTTCCTGAGAAAGAGAAGTCGCACTTTTTATCTGTAGCGTACCATCTATAGTCTGTAATTTATCACAAGTAATGCCTGTTGCTTTATTAACGAACAACCCTTCACCTCCTACGTGAAGCAATTCCGGAATATCCAGCGATTTACTTTGTAAAGATATTGCTAACGAACCCTCTCCCTCTTTATAATATACAGGAGAAGCTGAACAACAAACTTTGGATAGTAAGGGCAAGTTACAACTGGTAAAATTTCCAGATAAATAGAACTGTCCTCCCACTTCTTTCAAGACTGGCATTGTGATTGAAGCAAACATGGGTATTTGGATATATCCATATCCATCTATGATTTCCAAGTCGGGAAATTTGGCATTGCTTCGCATTTGGCCTGTCACATTTAGATTTCCATATACATGTTGAATTGTCGATATGGTATAATCGATATTGTTGGTGGTTGGCTTACAAGTGAAGTCTTTGATATTCTTGAACGTGATTTCAGGGAACTTATTATTCGTGAGACTGGTGATGACAAAATTTACATTTGACAAATCTTCGGCTGTTTCAATTTTGGAGAGCTGCACCTTGTTTATAATTTCAATCTGGGGCGCTGTTTCTCCGAAGGTTTCAAATCGGGCGTTCGGCAACAGCAGTGTTCCGCTCACATCTTCAAGATAATCCAGCGTGATGCTTCCAAGTGTGGTGATCTTGCTCCAGTCGGGAAGTTGTTTGAGTGCCGTGAAATTCTTTATCTTTATCTGTCCCTTTATCGTTGTCAGTTTGTCCATTCCACCGAAAGCCTGAAGCACGTCATTTCGTTGGGGAACAAAACTACCGGTAGGAGGAGCTTCCATATTGGCTTCCATAATAATACTTCCGTTTACTGTTTCGATTTCCGGAAGGTTGATGGTTTCCAACATCACGGGGACGGTATGGAAATCAAGGCCACCGGTCTCTTTCAGCTTAAGGAAGCTCATGGAAGTCAGCTTGGCAAGATTGTTTACGGACAAGACCCCTCCGACACTTGTCAGTTCCGGTATTTCCAAAGACGCAATCGAACCGGCTGCTGTGTTCTCTTCATTGAGTCCTTGAAGATTCAGATCCTGACCTACAGTAGTCAGAACCGGAAACTCAAAACTCTGTAACGACGACGCATTGAACATCACGCTTCCTTCAATAGTTGCCAGTTTCTCGAATAGGACATACGTCACTTGGTCGTTATATACCGATATGTCTCCGGAGAGCGTTTCCAATGCTTTCATGGAAATCATGTGAAGTTCCGTAGCTTTCGAGGCGACATCGGTCGAACCTACCTGTAAACCTCCGGCAGAAACGATATTATCCAACCCTGTCAAGTCTGCACCGTTGTAACTGTTACGAATGACAATGTTGCCAGTAACCTCTTTCAAAGATGCCAATGCAGATATGTCAGTGATTTTTTCTGCCTCTTCCGCATCAGAGCCGATAATCAGGTTCCCTTTGACAACGGTTGTTTTGGTTGCGGCAAAAGAAGCTACCTCCTCGGTGGTCTTCAACTCCACATCTCCGTCAGATTCTATCTCGCTTTTCACGACCTTATAGGTATATTCGCGGGCATCTCCGTTATAGGATGTCACCCGGAAGGTTCGTTCGTTATCCCAGTCCGTTACCGTTTCAGGATCAGGTATGATTGTTGCAGAAGTTGTGTACTTGAATTCCACTTCGGCGTTGTTCAGCGATACCGTATAGGGAACGGTTATTGTTACTGTATTGTCCGTAATGTCGGCCGTGTACGATTTCCCGTCCACGGTCATCACGACCGATGTGATGAAATTTTCATCTGCATCTTCAGGTATAATTTCATCGTTTTTGTCACACGCTCCCAAAAAGAACAAGGATAGGAGCATGGGAAGAAAATAAATTTTCATACTTGTAATTTTTATTATTTGGTTAGATCCTCAAAAGAAAATACCTCCGTAGAAACTTCGCCCAGCCAGCCGCTTTTGGCCAGAACACCGCATTGTATTTTGATAAAGTCAATATATTGCAGATTGGCTTCCGTTCCATCGGCATGGATGGCATTGGAAATTTTGAAACCGTTCCTTTGTCCGCTTCCATCCACCGTACTGCCGCCTTCTATCTGGTCGTTTCCGAAATTATCCACGTACCCCCAGTCATAACTCTGATTATCCCAATAACCGGTTTGAGAATCTTGGGTGTTGCGGGCGGCCAGACAAGTGCCTGTCAGGGTATAACTGTTTTCCGAAATCCAAGCCGGATAATAATAGTCTTGTGTATGATAAGCGGACAGATAGTCTACCCAGCCGTTTCTACCGTCGGAACTGATCCATTGGACATCCATTTTTTTGCCTTCCGGACGGTAATAGGTCACTTCAAAATTCTGTATTGTTTCTTCCTTGCCTGCTTCAGATCCTTTCAGTTCGTACCACTCGTCATCCGGCAATCCGTTTCCGTTTATATCTTGCATGACCCATACGATACCCGGTTCGGAACTGCCGTCAAAGGCGTTCCCCTGAACACAGAAATCATATTGGTTACCCGAATTGGGAATACTGTGGTCGAAGCCGACGATGATATAACCCCCGAAAGAACCTAAAGAGACGTGCAGTTTGTCTTTCAAACGCTGTGTTGCCCATGCGACAGCCGCTTCAGGGGATGTTTCGTTGCCGGTCATACCGCCTATCGTGCTCGTCTCGTTGATAAATTGGCCGGGAGCTGGGGTATATTCATAGACTTTATTCCAGAGCTTGGAACTTCCCGAAGCCCGGAAGCCGTCTTGTTCCTTTTTGTCCACACAAACGACTTTTACGGTGGCAGTGACAGCCGTTTTCCCTTTGTCGATATTCCTGCTTATTTTTTCCGTCGGTGTGTCTTCCGACACAGTACAGGAGACGGTGTATTCTCCGGGTGCGGACGGCGTGAACTTGAACATGCGTTCCACTTCTCCTTCCATGACCTGACCGTCCACACTCCACTCAAAACGGGGATTGTCGAAATACTCCAACAACGGACGCAGGAAAACAGGACGGTCGGCAAAAGTGTACCTGTCCGTGGATGTTTGCAGGTAAGACGGGGTCGGGAATTTGACAACGTAGGGCATCGTTTCCACGACCTCTACGCTTACGTCTTTCGTTGTTGTCCCATCTATATTGGAAGCGTTGATTGTCACCGTATAAACACCGAGTTCTTTTTCATTGAAAGTATAAGTATTCTCGGTGGAAACGATTTTTCCTTCCCGTACCCATTCGATTTTGAACCCTTCGACATCCGAATGCTGAATATCGGGAGTAAATGTGTAATCGGTATTCCGGACGACTTTTAGCCCCTGCGAAGGTAGTGCCAGTGAGATGACCGGAGGGGTGAGTTCTTTCACTTCTACTTTCAGTTCCTCTTCGGCATAGCCTTCCGCATTGTCTACTCTTAGTTTGACATAAAAATCCCCGCATTCATTCCATGTACGTTGAAGAGACGGACCCGAAGAAACCAGCGTACCGTCTATCGTCCAAGCAAAAAGAGCATCTTCAACATTCTGGTATGTCGGGGCGATAGTCAATTCGTGATCGACCTTGACCGTGTAAATACCGGTCTCGCTGTCAAGTTCTATTATAGGTTGTCCTCCTACTTCTTCGGTAATGACTTCATCCTTGTTGCAGGAGGTGAACAGCATACAGGCAGAAATAATAAAATAGTGAAAACGATGCATGATGTGTGGATTTTAGAAAAATAACAGGGATACCCCCGACAGAAGGGATATCCTTGTATTCTTTTTATTGTATGGTGATATCATCAATACAGATATAAGCCGGAGTATTCAAACCGTATGCTCCCGAATCCGAACCCTCGAAGTTGAATTTCACACTTTGCACCCCTTCGGCATTGATTTCCCAATAATCCCATGTCGTGATAGGATCAACCTGTTGTTGGCCGTTACGATAATCGGCTAAAAGACGTTTGTAAGTGCGGATCAGACCGCCATTCGCATCATAACATTCCAGATTCACTTGGAAATACCCTTTCATCTCTTTCAGAGGAGTCGCTACCCCCGTAGAACCGAACTGATTACCATAAGTAATGACACCATAAGTGTATGAGGTGTTGCAGATCCACAGGCCGACCAATTTCCGGGGAACATTGAAATAAAATTCTGGTTTAGCCATCCATGCCTGATTGTAAGCATCCACATATCCGTAAACGACACCGAAATTGGAACCGCTGTGCCCGGCTTCCTTATTCTGTCCTTCCGCTTCCACCGCAGTGTTATAGACAGAACATTGGTTTAGATAAGAATACCACCAGTCTCCGGTATTTCCCGACTGATTGGAGCGGATGTTCCAGTTGGAAAGTGCGATGCCGCCGCTGGAATACTCTGTGCTTCCACCTACAGTATTAAACATTGAAAGGAAGAGATATTCTTCCGGAGTATTGTCGTAAATGGTGGTTACTTGAGGATACCCTTGGTACGAATAAAGATTTTCTCCGGCCGAGGTAGGTCCTGCTAACATGCCGGGATCGAAATCATCGAAAGTGATAGTTAAAGTACCGTCCGAATTTGTCACAGCACGGGTTTGCGAAGTTCCGGAATCAACCGGGTCCATCAAAAAGTCATCGTCCGAGCTACAGCCAGAGAACAAGGCGGTTGCGGTAAATAGACAGGCACCTGCCAGAAAGCGTAATTTTCTTTTCATAGGTCACTCATTTTAATGTAAAACATATTATTAACAAACACAAAAAATTCCCGTTCGTGCGGACTTACACGAACGGGAATATGTCTGTCTTCAAATATTGAATGGCCGATGAGCTATTCCTTATTTGATTACGACCCGTATATCCCGCAGGTGTAAATCTCATTCCGGTCATGGCAGGTCTTCTGACTCGTCCCGGTCATCGTGCCTTCCCGGTATTACACCAGTGGCAAAAGTTCGATGTCCGTTTTTGTGGACTCACAGCAGCGGGTACTGTCCCGGATTTTCACCGGGTTCCCTTTTCATTCGGAAGGCGTAAACCTCCCGAAACCATTTCCCGACTGCAAAATTATCTATATTACATATCAATTCCAAATAATTCATAATATTTATAATAAAACACACAAAGCATGACAACCGTACTGTTTTAATTAGAGCATTCAAGTTTACGACAAACGAAGACGGTAATTATCATACACAATATCCATAAACCAACAAAACAGCTTGCCATTTTCCATAACAATGCGTTCTGGAATAGATAACTGTTAGCTGCAATTATGCAAGCAAAAAAAGCAGACAGAATAATGACTATTAATATCATGCACCAGAAATTAATCCTATAAATTTATGGAAAACAAGTAAGGGAATGGAAGTTCCGTTGCCGCATGGATGCAGGTGAAGGACCTTCTCTTTTAACGTTGGATACGCCAATGCACGCCAACGGAAGACTCTGATATTATCTGTTTGGAAAGGATATAGGATGTGCGTTACTTTGTCGCATATTCAGAATCTTAAAAAGAATTTTAGTATGGAACTGACAATTATTGAAACAAGCGCGTATTAGGAGTTGAGAAAGCTGGTCAGCACGCTGGTCGTACAGATGGGCGACTTCCAGAAAAAGATTGCCCCGCCTGCGCCGGACAAGTGAATGGATGCGCAGGACGTATGTGATGGACTTATGCCCAAACACTTTCTGAAGAGTTTCCAGCAGCATCCCCTTGAGTATGGCCAGAACGGCAAATGCGTGGCGTCCGATGTGCGGGGTGACCTCGCCCCGGAGTTGCATTTCCTGCCTATGATTCCAAGACTGAGCCGCATGGCATTGTATTCACCTACCGGAAAGACACATTCGGGGAGTCTTTCTTTTCATCCGTACCCCTATATTTTTCAATCAGTTCGATAGCAATGGGCAATAATTTTACGACATACGCCACTCCCGTTTTTATACGGTTGCCCATCAGCCATGTACCGCCGTCGGAGTCGGTATGGATATTATCGTATGTTATGGCTTTCAAGTCCACATAGGAAAGACCGGTGAAGCACATGAACAGGAACATGTCGCGCATGGCACGCTGGCGTTTGTATCTCGGTTCTATATGGATTATCCTTTGCAGTTCCTCTTCGGAAAGGAAAGAACGCCTCTTGTATTCGGGCATACACTCGAATGATGCGAACGGATGAACCCGTATCCAGCCTTTTTCCTGCGCGATATACATCAGCCACTTCAAGGTATTGACACGCCCGAAGACAGTGGAGTTTGCCAAAGCGCATGTACCGAGCATCCAGTTGTAGTAATCCTCGATGAATGATTTCTCAAGTTCTTCGATGACAATATCCTCTGCATTCTTCTTGCTTTTCATGAAAAGCAGGAGACTCTTGTAATCGGCAACCAGACCGCAGTAGGTGCTTTCGGCTTTCTCTATGCCGATTTTCTTTTTATACGGTTCCAGCTGTTCCCTGAAAAGGTTCATAAGGGTGTGGCATTCCTCTGAGAAGCCGACATAGCGGTTATAGACTTTCTTGGCTGTAACAAAACTGTCGTGGTCGCAGATGTACTGGTAGTGCCTGGTGATTTGCGCCTTGATATTGTCAAGCTCCTGATTGAGTGTACGGGCCTCCTCGGACTTGCCTTTGGCCCGGTTGGTTTTGACGTCCCACAAAGCGAGGGACACTTCTTTCTTACAACTGAAACCGGCTTGGGTTCCATTGATGGTGATACGGCCCATAATCGGTGTCTTTCCGTTTTTTACAGACTGTTTATTCTCAAAACACTTAGCTATACATGGTCTGCGATAAGCTAAGAGAGATTCCCCTTACACAAAAGCATGGCATCTCCTTGTCGTATCTCGCCTTTATACTTTTATGTATAGTAGTCTACCGGATCGAATGAACAAGACCTATCCCATACATAAACCAATTTAGACTGCTATGTTATTTTTGAGGAAGAAGATGGAATGAGACCAGATACCCTCTTTAAGGCTGACTGTAAGTCGATTAAATGTAGAAAAAGATTGCTTTTGTCACAAGTAAAGTGTATATTTGCATTGAAAGAATCGTTCTTTGACAGAGGCAAAAGAAAACAGAATATTGTAATTCGCTCGTTTCTAAATCGTTACCTGATATTAATTAAACAGAAATAACTGTTTAATTTTCAATTAGATAGAGATTGTATGATGTTTCGCCATGTGGAATGAGAGTTGTTTGTCAATGCCGCACTCCCGGGCGATGTTTTTCAGGCTGTCGTCGATCGAATCGAGTGT
>NZ_QTUQ01000015.1:0-574 GCF_003435745.1 Alistipes sp. AM16-43 | reverse complement strand
TGTTTTTCAGGCTGTCGTCGATCGAATCGAGTGTAGACATGGCAAAAACACGTCCGTCGCCGGTCAGACCCCGGTACTTGTTCAGGATGAACAACGCATAAGGCAGCAACTTGACAACGTATTTGGTTTCGGTCTTCTGGCGGTTGCCGCTGATCCACCACTCGCCCTGCGCATCCTGCTCGATCCGGTCATAGGTCAGCGAGGCCATATCCGCATAGCAGATGCCCGTGAAGCAGGAGAACAGGAACATATCGCGGTTATAGTCCTGACGCTTATACCGCAGCTCGGTAGTCATCATACGCCGGAGTTCATCTTCCGTTAAAAAACTACGTTCCGGATTCGGAGCCGTATATTGATAGAGGGAAAAGGGGTTGCGAGGCATCCAGCCGTTGTTGAACGCGATTTTGACAACGTATTTCAGGCATTTGAGATAACCGCTGACGGTCGTAGGCTTGAGCCCCAGATCGGATTTAAGGTAGACGTGGTATTGCTCGATGAACGACTGCTCCAATTCTGCCAAGGGCATATCGCTCACGTTATACTCCTTACGCATGAAAGTCCGCAGATGGTCGAT
>NZ_QTUQ01000014.1:0-24458 GCF_003435745.1 Alistipes sp. AM16-43 | reverse complement strand
TTTGCTGCATAAGATTTACTCTTTTCTGTAAACCTTTTTCAGGACGGGACAGTACCCGAAACGGGGGCTGCCCGGGACAGGACAGGACAGGACAGGACAGGGCGGGACAGGGCGCATGGGACGGCACGGGAAGTTCGGCGAAGGAAGCGACAAAAAAGCGGCGGGAAGAGCCACGGGAACAGCGCAGGAGCAGCCGGGGCAGCCGGGGCAGCCGGGGCAGCAGAAAGAACAACGACAGAAACAGCGGCGGGGCAAGACGGGAACAGCGGCGGAAGCAACAGCAGGAAGAACGGAAGAAGGCAAATTACAGCGAAAAATCCGGAGCAGCACTTACAATCCGGAAGCAGCATTCGCAAAATTTTTTAATAACGCCGCTACTGTCAAATCGCAATTAAAATTACAAAATCCGGTAACGATCAAGCAGCGAAACAAGCCTCTGAATGCGCGATTATCAGCATTACGGAGGCACAAAGAGAAAAAACCGCCGGATTAGAGCCGCAAAAAAGTCATCCGCCGTGAACAATCTGACAATAAATTTATATATTTGTGATATTGTTTTCAAAACCCTACTAATCCGAAACAAGACATGGACAAAACCAATGTACGGGAGTTGCAGGATGTCGTGATCCGCTTTTCAGGCGACTCGGGCGACGGCATGCAGCTTACGGGCACGCTTTTCTCAGACACCTCGGCACTGCTCGGGAACGGGATCTCGACCTTCCCCGACTACCCTGCCGAAATCCGCGCGCCACAGGGTACCGTGGCGGGCGTATCTGGATTCCAGGTTCACTTCGGCAGCCACCGGGAGCTCAACCCCGGCGACTACTGCGACGTGCTGGTGGCGATGAACCCCGCAGCGCTCAAGGCCAACCGCAAATGGCTCAAACCGGGTGCGACGGTCATCATCGACGGCGATTCGATCACCGAAGACCACCTCAAAAAGGCGTGCTTCGCCACGCTCGACCCCATCGCCGAGTTGCAACTCGACGAGTACAACGTCGTCATTCCCGACATCACCTCGATGACGCGCGAAGTGCTCCGGGAGACCGGCCTCGACAACAAGGCCGTAACCAAGTGCAAAAACATGTTCGCACTGGGCATCTGCTTCTACCTGTTCGACAGGCCGGAAGCGTACGCAATCAAATATATCGAAACCAAATTCGCAAAGAAGAACCCCGCCATAGCCGAAGCCAACAAGCTGGCCATCCGGGCGGGGTACGACTACGCAGCCAATACGCACCAGTTCGCAAACACCTACACCGTAGCGCCCGCACCGCTCGAAAAAGGCACCTACCGCTCGATCAGCGGTAACGTCGCCACGGCATGGGGTCTGTGCGCCGCGGCCGAAAAGGCCGGGCTGCCGCTCTTCTGCGGCTCGTACCCGATCACCCCGGCCACCGTAATCCTCGAAGAGCTGGCCAAGCGCAAAGACCTCGGGGTGAAGACCGTCCAGGCCGAAGACGAAATCGCGGGCATCTGCACCGCCATCGGCGCGGCCTTCGCAGGCAACTTCGCCGTGACGACCACCTCGGGCCCCGGCCTGTCGCTCAAGAGCGAGGCGCTGGGACTGGCCGTGATGACCGAACTGCCGCTGGTGGTGGTCGACGTACAGCGCGGCGGCCCCTCGACGGGACTTCCGACCAAGACCGAGCAGAGCGATCTGGCGCAGGCGCTCTACGGCCGCAACGGCGAGTGCCCCGTGATCGTCGTGGCGGCATCGTCGCCCAGCGACTGCTTCCACTACGCATTCGAGGCCGGACGCCTGGCCATGGAGCATATGACCCCCGTGATCCTGCTGACCGACGGGTTCATCGCCAACGGCTCGGAGCCGTGGCGCATCCCCGCGATGAAGGACTACCCGGCCATCACCCCGCCGATCGTGGACGAAGCCCCCGAAGGCGGTTTCATGCCCTACGTGCGCAACGAAAACCTGGCCCGCGGCTGGGCATTCCCCGGCAAGACGGGACTGGAACATCGTGTCGGCGGCCTTGAAAAGGACTGCGTAAAGGGTTGTATCTCGCACGACCCGTCGAACCACCAGAAAATGGTACGCACCCGCGCCGAAAAGGTGGCGAAAGCCATCGACGACATCCCGGCACAGGCCGTATGGGGCGCCCCGGAAGGCGACCTGCTGGTGGTCGGCTGGGGAGGTACGCGCGGACACCTGCAAAACGCCGTCGACCAGATGCGCGCCGAAGGCAAGCGCGTTTCGCTGTGCCATTTCAACTACATCAACCCGCTGCCGCACGGCGTACGCGAGATATTCTCGAAATTCCGCAAGATCGTCGTCTGCGAGCTGAACGAAGGGCAGTTCGCCAACTACCTGCGCCAAAGTTTGCAGGAGTTCCGCTACGAACAGTACAACAAGTGCGAGGGCCTGCCCTTCACGGTTGCAGAGCTTTGCCAAAAATTCGAATCCTTATTGAAATAACGCCATGGCAGAATACAAATACACCCCCGCGGATTTCAAAAGCGACCAGGAGGTACGCTGGTGCCCCGGATGCGGCGACCACGCCATCCTCAGCGCCGTACAGCGCGCGCTGCCCGAGATCGCCGACGCGACCGACACGCCGCACAACCTTTTCACGTTCGTGTCGGGCATCGGCTGCTCGTCGCGGTTCATCTATTACATGAAGACCTACGGGTTCCATTCGGTGCACGGCCGCGCCAACGCCGTGGCCACGGGTGTCAAGGTCGCCAACCCGCGCCTCAGCGTCTGGGTCACCACGGGCGACGGCGACTCGCTGGCCATCGGCGGCAACCACTTCATACACGCCATCCGCCGCAATGTCGACCTGAACGTCATACTCTTCAACAACGAGATCTACGGCCTCACCAAGGGGCAGTACTCCCCCACCTCGAAGCTGGGCAAGATCACCAAGACCTCGCCCTACGGCACGGTCGAAAAGCCGTTCAACCCCGGCGAACTGGTGATCGGCGCCAAAGGCACGTTCTTCGCCCGCTCGGTCGACATGGAGGTGCAGCTTTCGAAGGAGTGCATGGTGGCCGCTGCGATGCACAAAGGCATGTCGGTGATCGAAGTACTGCAAAACTGCGTGATTTTCAACGACAAGACCCACGCTGCATTCGCCGCCGACAAGGCTACGCGCGCCGAACGTACGATCACGCTGCGCCACGGCGGGAAAATGCTGTTCGGGGCCAACATGGAGAAGGGAATCGTCTTCGAGGACATGAAGCTCAAGGTCGTGACCGTCGGCCAGGACGGCTACACGCTGGACGATGTGCTGACGCACGACGCCCACGAGCGCGACACGACGCTGCACTCGATGCTGGCGGCGATGAAATATCCCGAATACCCCGTTGCCCTGGGCGTGATCCGCGCCGTCGAGGACGCCACGGTTTACGACCGCGAGGTGGCCCGGCAGGTCGAGGAGGTCAAGGCACAGAGCAAGATCCGCTCGGTGGACGAGCTGCTGCATTCGGGCGCCACGTGGGAAATCGAATAACTTAACAGGCATGACACTGATCCGGGAGGCATCCCGGCATACGGGAAAGCCGGCGCTCGAAGCGCCGGCTTTTTCCTTGGGGCGGGACAAACAAACGGCACCCCGGAGGAAGGATTGCCCGGCACCCTCCTGTATGCCGCAAGCCCCCGCCTGCCGGCACGAAAGCCCCCCGGACAGCGGAGATGCTTGCGAAAATGCGGTAACAGCCTTATAATCCGCATGGCGGACAAAAAAACGATACCGGACGCCCCGCCCTACCTCCCCCTCCGAACGGCAGCAATGGTAATCCTGCGGTCGATTTTTTCCGGCCGCTATTTGGAAATAAAAAAATTTCCGTTATCTTTGCACCCACAACGGGGGATTAGCTCAGTTGGCTAGAGCGCTTGCATGGCATGCAAGAGGTCACCAGTTCGACCCTGGTATTCTCCACAACCCCGGTAAGGATGGACACAAGTCCATCCTTATTTTTTTATCGGAATCCGTCCCCTGCATCCACAAATATCCCCCTCTATCATCCTGCAGCGACCGGGCGCAGACTGGGCGCGGCACCATCCGGATACGGACAAAACCGCGGGCAGGCTCGGCCCGGGCAAAAAAAACGGCTATCGGCCGCAAAAAACGCAATCACCAGTAATACAGGACAATGACAGGCAACAAACGAGGCTTTTGAAAAAATATCCGCCCTGTACCGACATTATCGGGAACATAGATTTTGACAATTCGGATATTTTACGTTTATTTGCATGAACATATTGATAAATATAAGAACATATACAAGACACAAAAGTGAACATAGCGGGTCGAACAGGGTAAAGATTCCCCTCAGGAATGACTCAGGGGAAAGCCCCCCGGGAAAGGCCTGCGCCGATGCCCGCAGCAAACCGCCCTACGCGCCATGCTATACGCCGATCCCGGCACGGCTATAATCCGGGGATAACACAAAAGCCCGAACGACATGAAATTACAACTCGACCCGAACTCTTCGAAACCGCTGCACCAGCAGGCCGAGGATCTGCTGCGACAGATGATCCAGCAGGAAGAGTACCGCAAAGGCAAACTGCTTCCCAACGAGGTGGAGCTATCCAAAGAACTGAACATCTCGCGCAACACCCTGCGGCAGGCCATCAACCGGCTGGTGTTCGAAGGGCTGCTCATCCGCAAGAAAGGATACGGGACGACCGTGGCGCCCCAGAACGTGATGAGCAACGCCCGCAACTGGATGAGCTTTTCGCAGGAGATGCATGCCCAGGGCATGGTCGTGCAGAATTTCGAACTACACATCAGCCGCAAGACGCCGCCCGCCGAGGCTTCCGAGTTTCTCAATGCCCCGGAAGGAGCCAGGCTGCTGTGCCTGGAGCGCCTGCGCGGACGCCCGAACCTACCGTTCGTCTATTTCATCTCCTATTTCAACCCCGCGATCCCGATGACCGGGGAGGAGGACATGGCGCTCCCGCTCTACGAAAACCTCCGGAAGAATTACGGCATCGTCGTCAAGACCTCGCGCGAGATGGTATATGCCCGCAGCGCAAACGCGGAGCTGGCCGAAAAGCTCGACATCAACGAAGGGGAGCCGATCCTCGTCCGCAAACGCTTCGTGCTCGACGTAAACGACACCCCGGTGGAATATAACATCGGCTATTACCGCGCCGACAGCTTCACCTACTCGATCGAATTCATCAACGGCTGACAAACACCACAACCCAAATGAACAAGTCACTCCACAAATTACTGCCCGTCCTGTTCGGTTTCTTCGTCATGGGCTTCTGCGACGTGGTCGGTATCTCGACCAGCTATGTCCAGCAAGATTTCGGGCTCAGCGAAACCCTCGCCGGATTCATCCCCTCGATGGTTTTCATCTGGTTCCTGCTGCTTTCGATTCCGGCGGCCCTCGCCATGAACCGCCTCGGCCGCAAGAACATGGTACAGATCAGCAACGGCATCACGGCCGTCGGTATGCTGATCCCGTTCGTGCATTACAACCTTGCCACGTGCATGACGGCATTCGTGCTGCTGGGCATCGGCAATACGATCCTCCAGGTATCGCTCAACCCGCTGCTCACCAACGTGGTCAAGGGGGACGCGCTGACCAGTTCGCTGACCGCAGGCCAGGTCGTCAAGGCGGTCTCGTCGTTCTGCGGCCCCTTCATCGCCGCATTCGCCGCCGGCACGCTGGGCAACTGGCAATACCTCTTCCCGATCTTCGCGCTCATCACGCTGCTCTCGGCCGCATGGCTCATGTGCACCCCCATCCGCGAAGAGGCCGAAGCGCCGCAGGCCTCGCCCGTCGGTGCGACGTTCGCCCTGCTGAAAGACCGCACGGTGCTCCTCCTCTTCCTCGGGATCGTCTTCGTCGTCGGCGTCGACGTGGGGATGAATACCGTGGCGCCCAAGCTGCTGATCGAACGCGGCGGTTACCCCGTCGAGCAGGCCGGACTCGGGTCGAGCGTTTACTTCGTCTGCCGCACGGTCGGTGCGCTGATCGGTTCGATCCTGCTGGTGCGCATGAACGACGTGCGTTATTTCCGCATCCACATCTTCGCGGCCATCGCCGCCATGGCCGTCCTCTACTTCGTACAGGGTACCGTGGGAATGCTGGCGCTGGTCGGACTGATCGGCTTCGCCTGCTCGAGCATCTTCTCGGTGATCTACTCGACGGCGCTGAAATGCCATCCGGAAAAAGCCAACGAGATTTCGGGGCTGATGATCACAGGGGTCTGCGGCGGCGCCGTCATCCCGCCCCTGATGGGCTTCACGACCGACCTCCTGGGCAGCCAGACCGGTTCGCTGCTGGTCATTTCGGCCTGTATGCTCTACCTGGCAGGCTGCGCCCTCGCCCTGCGCAGGTTCGCCGCGAAATAGACGGACGCCACGCACCTCATGTATATACATTAAACAGAAAACCATATAACCCAAAGGCGGCTGCAACGGCCGCCGGCAAACATCAACGATGAAAAAACACCTGCACAAACTGATCCTCTTCTCCGCGACGGCCTGCCTGTCGGCATGCACGGCTCAGGAGCCGCTGACGGACTACGTCGACCCGCGCATCGGCACCGCACATTCGCGGTGGTTCTTCTTCACCCCGGCGGCCGTACCGTTCGGCATGGCCAAACTGGCTCCGACGACCGACGGCCACCTGGGGAATCCCAACGGCTGGGAAGCCGTGGGCTACGACTCACGCCACACCTCGATCGAGGGCTTCGCCAACTTCCACGAGTTCCAGGTCGGCGGCGTGGTGGTGGCTCCGACGGTCGGCGAACTTCAGACCGTACCCGGGCCGCTCGACAACCCCGACGCGGGCTACCGTTCGCGCTTCGACAAGAAGGACGAGGTGGCGCGCCCCGGCTACTACTCCGTGCTGCTGAAGGATTACGGCGTCAAGGCCGAGCTGACAGCCACCGAACGGGTCGGATTCCACCGCTATACCTTCCCGGCGACGGAGGAGGCGAACCTGATCTTCAACATCGGGACGCGCATGGGCGAAAGCGGCCCGGTGCGCGACGCGTCGGTGACCTACACCGACGACGGACGTATCGAGGGCTGGGTGGTGACCGAGCCCGCCTATGTCGACATTTACCAGAAAGGCGCCACGGTGACAATGTATTTCAGCGCCGTACTCGACGCCGAGCCTACGGCCTGGGGCGCGTTCAGCGGCGAGCAAACCTTCGCGGGGGAGCGCAGCCGCACAGGCGTCGGAGCAGGGCTCTACCTGCGTTTCGACACCCGCGAGCGTCAGCAGGTGGGGCTGAAGATCGGCCTGTCGTACACGTCGGTGGAGAACGCGCGGCTGAACCTCGAAAAGGAGGCTGCCGGCAAAGATTTCGACCGGGTGCGCCGCGAGGCGAACGACACGTGGGAAGAGGCGCTGGGCCGGCTTCGCGTCGAGGGCGGCCTGCACGATGACCGCGTGAAGTTCTACACGGGGCTGTTCCACGCCCTGCTGGGGCGCGGCCTGGCCAGCGACGTGAACGGGGCCTATCCGGCCAACGACGGCATGGTCGGGCAGATTGCGCTCGACGGCGCAGGCAGGCCGGTGCACGACTATTACAATACCGATGCGATCTGGGGCGCCTACTGGAACCTCACGCAGCTGTGGAGCATCGCCTATCCCGAATACTATGCCGACTGGGTGGCGAGCCAGCTGCTGGTCTACAAGGACGCCGGATGGCTCGGCGACGGCATCGCATGCAGCAAGTACGTCTCGGGCGTAGGCACCAACTTCACGGGGCTCGCCATCGCCGCGGCCTACAACTGCGGCATCCGCAACTTCGACGTGGCGCTGGGCTACCAGGCCGCCCGCAAGAACGAGCTGGGCAGCGAAGGCCGCCCGGCCGGCGCGGGCAAACTGGACGTGGGGAAATTCGTCAGTCAGGGCTATTCGCCCTACCTGCCGGAACTGGGCATGCAGACCACGCCCGACGGCTCGGGATTCGCGGCCTCGCACACACTCGAATATTCGTTCAGCGCCTATGCCGTTGCGCAGATGGCCCGCCAGTTGGGCCATGAGGCCGATTACGAACAGCTCGAGAAGCTCTCGGGCGGGTGGGAGCTGCTTTTCGACCCCGAAACCAAGTACATCCGGCCGCGGGATCACAGCGGTGAATTCATCGCCGACTTCGACCCCTACGCGGCATGGGCCGGATTCCAGGAGGGCAATGCCGTACAGTACACCTACTACGTGCCCCACGATATCGACCGGCTGGTCGAGCTGGTCGGACGCGAGGAGTTCAACAACCGCCTCGACAGCACGTTCCTCATTTCGCGCGAGAGCGTCTTCGGCGGCGGCAAGACGATCAATGCCTTTGCGGGAGTCCATGCCTATTACAACCACGGCAACCAACCGAACCTCCACATCTCGGCGCTGTTCAACTTCTCGGGCAAACCGTGGCTCTCGCAGAAATGGATGCGCACGATCTGCAACGAATTCTACGGCACGGAGGAGATCCACGGCTACGGCTACGGGCAGGACGAAGACCAGGGACAGCTGGGGGCATGGTACGTCATGGCCTCGATGGGGCTCTTCGACGCGAAGGGGCTTACCGCCCCCGACCCGACGTTCCAGATCGGCAGCCCGTTGTTCGACAAGGTGACGATCCGCCTCAACCCCGATTACTACACGGGCAAGGAGTTCGTGATCGAAACGACGGGCAACACGCCGGAGAATTACTATATCGGTTCGCTGGAACTGGACGGCAAACCCTTGCAGAGCGTACAGCTTCCCTTCGCCGAAGTGGTCGGCGGCGGCACGCTGCGGGTGAACCTCGCCGCGGAGCCCAACACCCGGCTGAACAAATAACTACGAAAAATATACCGTCATGGCACAATCGGCACATAATCGCTACGCCCTGGGCGTGGACATCGGCGGCAGCCATATCTGCTCGGCGGTGGTAGACCTCGCCACGGGGCAACTGTGCGGGGAACCGCACACGGACAAAGTCGACGCGGCGGCCGGGGCCCGCACGATCGCCGGGGCCTGGGCCGCGAACATCCGGCGCACGGCCGCGGCATCGGGCATCGGACGCATCCGGTGCGCAGGCTTCGCCTTCCCCGGGCCGTTCGACTACGAGCGGGGCATTTCGCTGATCCGGGGCGTGCGGAAGTTCGAGCGCATCTACGGGCTCGACGTCGCGGCGACACTCTACCCGCTGCTGCGGGAGTGCGGCACGGAGGAGTTCCGCTACGTCAACGACGCGGCGGCCTTCGCGCTGGGCGAATGCCTCGGCGGGGTCGCGGACGACGCCGGACGCGTAGTGGCGCTGACGCTCGGCACGGGCGTCGGGTCGGGCTTCGTGGCCGGCCGCAGGCTGGTGACCTCGGGCGACGAGGTGCCCGCCAACGGCTGGGTATACTGCCTGCCGTTCGAAGGGGGCATCGTCGATGAGGCCTTCTCGACCCGCTGGGTATGCGGCCGCTACCGGGAGCTGACCGGGCAGGAGATAAGCGGCGCACGCGAAGCTGCCGAACGCCATGCGGAAGACCCCGCGGCACGGCGCCTGTTCGACGAATACGGGGAGCGGCTGGCGGCGTTCGCAGCCCCCGTGGCGGAACGCTTCCGCGCCGACATGCTGGTGCTCGGCGGGAATATCTCGCGGGCCTACCCGCTGTTCGGGCCCGCCATGAAACGCCGGCTCGAAGCCGACGGCCACCGGATCAGGATAGGGCTCCCGGCCCGGCCCGACCATGCCGCCCTGATCGGCGCAGCATCGTTATTCATATAACCAAACAATAGTCATGTCTCTTTTAAGGAAAACAACACAGAACCCACTTCCGGTATGCAAACCGGAAACCGGAAAAAACCAATACGACATCTACCCGACACATGACCTCGGGGCGGATAAGATTTTCTGCGACTACACGTCGCTGGCACGGCGGCTGGCCGGGCAGAAGCAGGTTGTCGTCGACGGCTATGTCGGCGTACGCTTCGACCTCTTCCGGCAGGAGCTGAACCGTGCGCTCACGCAGTTGGGCATCCGCCCCGTGTGGTGGAGCGTCGACGCGGCCCTGCGGCCGCAGGAGGAGATCGAACGCCTGGTCGCCCCCTATCTGGGCGGCGACGACCCGATCTTCGGCTTCCGCACTCCGCTGCGGCTGGAGGAGTTCTTCGACGGGGAAAAACTGCGGGCGATCGCACCCGACCCCGAGGCGGAGATGAACATACTCGTCGGCACCGGCGCCGCGCTGGCCGGCTGGCAGGGCGAGTTGGTCTATATCGACATCCCGAAGAACGAGATCCAGTTCCGCTCGCGTGCGGGCAGCATCGCCAACCTGGGGGCCACGCAGCCCGAACCCCCGAAAAAGATGTACAAGCGGTTCTATTTCGTCGACTGGGTCGTACTGAACCGCCACAAGAAGGAGCTGCTGCCCCGCATCGGCATAATCGTCGACGGGCAGCGCGAAGGGGAGATCACCTGGGCCGAGGGCACCGACCTGCGCCGCGGCCTGGAGCACCTCGCCGCAAACGGATTCCGCGTCCGGCCGTGGTTCGAACCCGGGGCGTGGGGAGGCCAATGGATCCGCGAACACATCGGCGCACTGCCCCACGACGTGCCCAACTACGCATGGTCGTTCGAGCTGATCGTACCGGAAAACGGGCTGATCTTCGGCAGCGACGGCAAGATGCTCGAAGTGTCGTTCGACATGGTGATGTTCCAGGGCGGCGAGCAGGTCGTCGGCAGCGCGTGCTACGACGCATACGGCGACGAATTCCCGATCCGCATGGACTACCTCGACAACTTCGACGGCGGCAACCTTTCGATCCAGTGCCACCCGCAGCGGGAATATATCCGCAAGAATTTCGGCGAGGTACTGACTCAGGAGGAGACTTACTATATCCTCGACACGGCACCCGGGTCGGTCGTATACCTCGGGTTCAAAGAGGATATCGACCCTGCGAAGTTCGAACGGGCGCTGACCGAAAGCTTCGAAAAAGGCACGGAACTCGACGTGCCGCGCTACATCAACGCCGAACAGTCGGCGCGGCACGACCTGTTCCTCATACCGCCGGGCACGCTCCACAGCTCGGGACGCAACAACCTCGTGCTGGAGATCAGCACCACGCCTTACATCTTCACATTCAAGATGTACGACTGGCTGGCGCTCGACCTCGACGGGAAACCGCGCCCGCTGAACATCCGCCGCGCAATGGAGAACCTCTGCTTCGACCGCAAGGGCGAGGCCGTGAAACGGGAACTGGTGTCGCACCCCGCGCTGCTCGACAAGGGAGCGGACTGGGAACTATGGCACCTGCCCACGCACCGCAACCACTCCTACGACGTGCACCGCTACAAGCTCAACACCTCGGTGGAGGTCGCAACGCAGGGAAAATGCCATGTCCTGAACCTGGTCGAGGGCGAAAGCGCCGAGGTCGAAACCGCGGGCGGCAGCCGCTTCCGCCTGAGCTATGCCGAAACGCTGGTAATTTCGGCGGCGGCAGGCTCCTACCGGATCGTCAACACCTCGGGGCGCGAGATCATGGTCGTGAAGGCTTTTATGAAATAACGGGTATATTCCCGGGCTGCGGGCCGGAAAAGGAACCGGCGAGACGATATTATTCGTATATTCATGCAATACGAACCTTAACGCAAGCACATCGCGATGAAAAAAGAGCTGTTAACCCTGTTTTGCGTGGCGGGAATCTCGTTCCCGGCACTCGGCGGCACCTACAATATCGCCCCGAAGGCCCGCGCCACGGCATCGTCATCGCTCAATGCCGACGGCGATGCCTCGAAAGTCAACGACGGCTACATCCGCCTCGACAATGCGGGCGAATGGGTATCGGCAGCGCAGATGCCCTACTGGCAGCGACTCCCCTACCCCTGGATCCGGCTCGACTGGGACGAGGAGGTCACCCTCTCGCGCATCGTCC
This sequence comes from Alistipes sp. AM16-43, assembly GCF_003435745.1. NCBI lineage: Bacteria > Pseudomonadati > Bacteroidota > Bacteroidia > Bacteroidales > Rikenellaceae > Alistipes > Alistipes sp. AM16-43. The sequence continues at coordinate 12,626 of NZ_QTUQ01000014.1, read as the reverse complement.
TCTACGACCGGCCGACGGGCGATGCGCATACGGCAGGCGGCGACCTCTTTTTCAGCGACGGTACACGCATCGGAGTAGTCGGGATCCCGGACAACGGGGAGCCCAAGGTCGTGGAATTCGCGCCCAAACGGGTCAGATGGGTGAAATTCGAGGTCAACGACGCCGTGGGTTCCCATGTCGGGCTCTCCGAGATCGAGGCATTCCCGCCCGCCGGGGCCGGAGGCGACTTCGTCTCGCAGGTCGACCCGTTCATCGAAACGACCAAGGGGCGCTATTTCTTCTTCATCACGGGCAACCAGCCGTTCGGCATGATCGGCGCCGCACCGCTGACCCGCAACCGCAACCAGTACGGCGGGGGCTACAACTACAATTCGACCGAGGTGCTCGGCTTCCCGCAGATACACAACTGGGTGCTGGCCGGGCTTACGCTCATGCCGACGACCGGCAACGTCGATCCCACCCTCGGCGAAGGGCACTGGAAATCGCACTTCCGGCACGAGGGCGAAATCGCCCAGCCGGGTTACCACCGCCTCTTCCTGGAGGATTACGGCATCTGGGTCGAGCAGACGGCCACTGACCGCACGGGGTTCTACCGCCTGACCTTCACCCGGGACGCCGAAGCCGGCATACTCCTGAACCTGGGCGGCTATCTGGCGTCGACGACCATGTGCAACGCCCGCGTGCGGCGGGTCGGGGAGCACGAAATCGAGGGCAGCTTCGACACCTACGGCCGCCACTGGGGCGGCCCCGAGAACGTCAGGGTTTACTTCGTCGTCCGTTTCGACCGGCCGTTCGACCGGCTCGACGGATGGGTCGGCACACGACGTTATTCCGGGATCGACTCGCTCGAAGGCTCCTCCGAAATCACCAGGCGCCACCCGCGCGAAGCGCTGAGTTACCTGGACTCCCCCACATCGGGCGTCGCGGCACATTACGGCGTCCGTACGGGCGACCGCATCCATGTCCGCACGGCCGTATCGTACGTCAGTACGGAAAATGCACGGGAGAACCTCACGCATGACGCCACGACCTGGGACTTCGACGCCGTGCGCCGCGCGGCACAGGACGAATGGAACGAATGGCTGGGACGCATCGAGGTAAAAGGCGGCACGCAGCAACAACGGACAAAATTCTACACCGACCTGTGGCATGTCCTGCTGGGCCGCCACAAGATCGACGACGTGAACGGCGAATACCCCGACCTGACGGACGGCCAGCGCGCAGGTTCGTTCACGCGCGACATCCGGGTCAAGACCCGCACGCTCCCGCGCGATGCGGAAGGCCGCGTCGTGCATCACATGTATAATTCCGACGCCTTCTGGCTCACGCAGTGGAACCTCAACGTCCTGTGGGGGCTGGGATGGCCCGAAATGCCCGACGAAATGTCGGCCTCGCTCATCCGCTATGCCGACAACGGCGGGCTGATTCCCCGGGGGCCCTGCGCCGGAGGGTATACCTACATCATGTCCGGATGTCCGGCCACGCCACTCATCGTCTCGGCCTATAACAAAGGGTTGATGCGCAAATGCGACCCGATGCACGCTTTCCGGACGATGCAACGCAACCATATGCCGGGCGGCATGCAGGGAATCGGGGAATTTTACCTCGAACACGGCTACCAGCCGAAAAACGCCGGGATGACGATCGAGTCGAACTTCCAGGATTGGGTGCTCGCGCAAATGGCCGTGCGTTTGGGGCTGGAGGATGAGGCCGCCTACTTCGGCAACCGATCCCACGGATGGCGCAAGCTATACCGCCCCGACCAGCAGTTGCTCTTCCCCAAGGACGAGCAGGGCCGATGGCTGCACGACGATCCGCTCAGGGGCACCGGCTGGATCGAGGCCAATGCCTGGCAGGCCACCTGGGGCGTTTCGCACGAACTACCGGCCCTCGCAACGCTCATGGGCGGTTATGACAAATTCTGCGAAAAGCTCAATTATGCATTCGAGCAGGCCGCACCGCAGGATTTCGTGTTCGGCTACGGACAAGGCTACGTCAGCTACGCCAACCAGCCCGGATGCTCCAATGCACACGTATTCAGCTGGGGCGGGAAACCCTGGCTCACGCAATACTGGGTTCGCCGGGTGAACGAACAGGCTTACGGGGCCATCACGCCCGACCGGGGGTATGGCGGGCACGACGAAGACCAAGGGCAAATGGGCGGCGTGAGCGCACTGATGTCGATCGGGTTGTTCAGTACGCGGGGCACGGCCGCTGCCCGCCCCGTATACGAGATCACCTCGCCGGTCTTCGACGAGGTGTCGATCCGGCTCGACAAGCGTTATTACCCGGCCGACCGTTCCGACCGGTTCGTCATCCGCACCTACGGCAATTCGGCCAGGAACTGTTATATCCAACGCGCACGCCTCAATGGCCGCGCGCTCCATAACTTCTGGTTCCCGCACGAAGAATTCGCACGCGGCGGCCTGCTCGAGCTATGGCTGGGGCCCGAGCCCAACACCCGCTGGGGAACCGGGAAACTCCCCGAATAGCGGCAGGCATATCCCCCATCGGCGGCGCATCCGGACAACGGCTGCGCCGTTACTTTTTCGGGGCGTCCCCGCCCGGGGAGGGAGGGGCCGGGAACAACGCGAAAAAGCCGGGAGCAACGGAAGGAGCCGGGAACAATGCGGGTACCGCAATGCCAGAAATGCCAGACAACGCCGCACGCCACGCAAACCGGCAAGTGGCGTCAACCTGCCGGACAGGCGGCGGGCAGCGGGCGTCACACAGCAGAAAGCAGGCAGCAGGCGACGGGCAGCAGGCGGCAGGCGGCACACAGCAGAAAGCAGAAAGCAGGCGGCGGGCGGGCAGCAATCCGCCGGGCAGCAATCCGTCGGGCAGGCGGCAGCATCGCGCATCGAGAAGATTTCATGTACATACAAACAGCCCGCAACGGCCGCAGATGCACACACCGGCACGGCGGTAGTCCCCGGCACAGGGAATCGGAGATCGCTTCGGAACCGTGCAGACTCGGCTCCGGCAAAAATCATGCAGGCAAACAGGTACTATCCACAGAGATACCGGAAATCCTCCGAATAAGGGAAATACAGCGGATGTTCACAAATTATCATAAAAAAAGAGCTGAAAAAAGTTGTATTTTAAAAATCTATGTATAAATTTGCAGTAGGCGTTAATGTTCATACATTATTAAAAATGTTCAACTATTAATCAACCAACCCAAACCACACTAACCTAAACTACTGAACCATGCAACATTTCTATCCAATCATCCATGCCGGCCGGCGACCCCGGCACAGGCTATCGGGCATTATGAGAGGCGGTTTTGTCCTGGTGCTGTCGGCCCTGATGTTGCCGGCGGCGGCAAATGCGGCCGCGGAAAGTTCCGCAACAGCAACTGTCAACCCCCAAAATACAGGGGGGGGGAAATCCGGCGTACGGTATCGGGCATCGTCGAGGACACGCACGGGGCAGCCGTTGCGGGCGCTTCTGTCGTAATAAAAGGATCGTCACGCGGCACGCTGACCGACAACGCGGGACACTACGCACTCGAGGGGGTGGAAGACGGCGACTTGCTGGAAATATCGTTCCTCGGCATGCTGCCGCAGACCGTCAAGGTGGGAGCCGGACGCACTTCGGTGGACGTAGTCCTGTCGGAGGATATGATTGGTCTGGAAGATGTCGTCGTGACGGGCTATACCACGATGAAACGCAAGGACATCACAGGTTCCGTCAGCTCGATCTCGGCAGACCGTATCGAGCGTATTCCGGCCTACAACATCACCACGGCGTTGACCGGCATCGCCGGGATTAGGATGGACGGGGGTTCGATCCGCATACGCGGCACCCGCTCGCGCAATGCCAGCAACGACCCGCTGATCGTCCTCGACGGCATTCCCTACGACGAAACGCTGTCCTCGATCAACCCCGGGGACATCGAGTCGATCGACGTGCTGAAAGACGCGTCCTCGACGGCCATCTACGGCGCCCGCGGTGCCAACGGCGTTATCCTGATTACGACCAAACAGGCCAAACAGGGCAAGACGACGGTAACCTACGACGGGTTCGTGGGTGCAGGCGTCAACAACCGGGGTTCGCTCGACGTAATGGACGCCGACGAATACATCGCATTCCAGCGCGAGGCGAGCCGCGCGGCAGGCACCTGGCACAGCGAAGCCGACGACGCAAAGGCGTTTTTCGGGATCGAACTGGCCAACATGGGCAAGGTCGACAATGACTGGATGGGAAAGTATTTCAACAAGAAACGCCTGTGGACAAGCCACTCGCTGACCATTTCGGCGGCAACGGACAAAAGCGCCTACAAAATCGCATTCAACTACAAGAACGAAGACAGCCGCTACAAAAACGCGGGGCACGACCACTTTTACCTGACCGCAGATCTCTCGCACAAGGTGTTGCCGTTCCTCAAGGTAGGACTTTCGAGCCGCGCATACTACATCGTCAAGAACGACAAGCCGGACATGTTCAACCAGTTCCTGCACATGTCCCCGCTCACACAGACCCGCAACGAGGACGGCAGCTACAACGTCTACCCCTTCGGCGACCCGTTCGTGAAGAACCCCTACATGAACGAGAGCGACGACGTATATAAGGACAAGACCGAGGAGTGGAAACTCTTCCTGCGCTTCTTCGCCCAGATCGACCTGGCGAAGGGGCTCACGTTCAATACCAACTTCGCATACAGCCCCGCCTTCTCGTCGCGCGGCTATTACTACGACAACCGCTCGGTATCGTATACCGACGAGCGCAACGTGGCCTTCATGCACAACAACCGCAAGGCCGACTGGGTCTGGAACAACGTGCTCAGCTACAAACGCCAGTTCGGCAGGCACAATATCGACCTGACAGCCGTCTATGAAATGCAGAACCGCCAGACGGTCAACGCATCCATGTCGGGCAAAGACCAGGAATCGCCCGCCTACCTGTGGTACAACATGGGACGCCTGACCGATTCGAAAAGCCTGTCCTCGGGCTTCGTCCGCAGCCAGATGGTTTCCGTCGTCGGGCGCGTGCAATACTCCTACGACGACCGGTACATCGTCACCGCGTCGTTCCGCGAGGACGGTGCGTCGCAGCTCTCGCCGGGGCATAAATGGGCATTCTTCCCTTCGGGGGCCATCGCGTGGCGCATTTCCGAAGAGCCCTTCCTCAAGGACGTGGAGTGGATTTCGAACCTCAAGCTGCGCGCCTCGTACGGCATGACGGGCAACTACTCGATCGCGGCCTATGCCACGGCAGGTACGCTGCACGGCAAATACGCCAATTTCAACGGCGGTGAGCTGCACCGCCCGGGGCTGGAGCCCGAAACCCGCCCGACGCCCGACCTGGAGTGGGAGCGCAACAAGATGCTCGACATCGGCCTCGACTTCGGGTTCCTCAAGGGACGTATCCACGGTACGATCGACTATTACGATTCGAAGAGCTACGACCTGCTCTACCTCAAGGTGCTGCCCTATACTTCGGGCTTCAACCGGGCGTGGACGAATATCGGCGACACCCGCAACCGCGGTTGGGAGGTAAGCCTCTCGACCGTCCCCGTGGAAACGAAGGACTTCCACCTGGGGGTGAACCTCTCGTATTACCGCAACAAGGAGGAGCTCATACGCCTGCAGGATCCCAAGATGAAGGAAGACATCAACAACGGCCTGTTCGTAGGCTATCCGGTCAACGGCGTACACTATAATTACAAACAGGTAGGCATCTGGCAGGAAAACGAAGCCGACCTGGCCGCGATCTACGGACAGAAACCCGGCGAGGTCAAGGTCGCCGATCTGGACGGCAACGGCAAGATCGACGGCAACGACCGCACGATCCTCGGCACGACACGCCCCGACTGGGTCGGCGGCCTGCAGATCAATGCGGAGTGGAAGAACATCGACTTTTCGGTCGACGTATACGGCGAGTTCGGCTCGCTGGCCCACGACGGCCGCAGCACGAGCGAATGGGCGAACCAGCTCGGGCGCTGGAACACCTACAAGATCGACTACTGGACACCCGAAAAACCCTCCGACCGACATCCACGCCCGGTCGAAGGACAGTCGATCAAATACCTCGACGCCACGGGCTACTACAAGAACAGCTACGTGAACATCCGCAACATCACGCTCGGCTACACCCTGCCCCGGGCATGGATGGGGCGTGTGGTGAAGAAGACGCGCTTCTATGTGACCATGAACACCCCGTGGCGTTACAGCCAGTTCCAGAACACGGGCGGCATCTCGTGGTGGGAGTCGTTCTATATCTTCGGCGCGAATGTCCAGTTCTAACTTAAAATCCGAAAACCAGACCATGAAAAAGATATTCATCCTGTTTGCGGCGGCACTTACGATAGGGCTGACCGGATGCCAGAGCTTCCTCGAAGAAGAAACCTACGGGTCGACGACCGAGATATTCAAGGAGGAAAACGGCATCAAGGCGCTGGTATACCAGAGCTACACCAAGATCAACAACCTCTACGGCGGCGACGGACAGTGGCCGCTGATGACCGAGCTGGGGACGGACATCTACCTGCGCGGCAAGAACCAGGGCGATGTGGGCCTGTGCGACTACTACGGGCTCGACGCCACCAACGGCAATGTGGCATGGCTGTGGAACCACTGCTACAAGGCGCTGTTCAACATCAACCTGTTCTTCGAAACGATCGACCAGACGCCCTTTGCCGACGAGGACGAAAAGAGCCAGTTCAAAGCGGAGATGTATGTCATGCGGGCTCTGTTCCTGTGGATCGTCACCGAGACGTGGGGCGACAGCTACCTGCCGATGACAACCGACGAGACCGAGGGCACCGAAGCCCGCCGTTCGCCCCGCGCGAAGTTCTACGAAGAGATCATCGGCGCACTCGAGGCAGCCATCGGGCTATTCCCCGACACGCGCACCACGGAATCGGGGCGCATCGACATGCCCGCAGCCAAGGCGCTGCTCGCACGCATGTACCTCTACAACGAACAGTGGGACGAGGCCGCCGACATGGCATCGCAGGTGATCGGCCACTACGGGCTGGAGCTCTGCCCCTCGCTCAAAGACCTGTGGGCCGACGACAAAACCAACAACGAATTCATCTGGACGACGGAATTCACCGAGGACGACGCCTTCCGCCAGGCCAACGGCTACTGGTCGTGGTATGCCATGTATATCGACCGTTTTCCGGGCGTGCAGACCATGCTCAAATGGACGGGCTACGGCGGCTGCCAGGCGATCCCCTCGACCTACTTCATGGATCTGTTCGACCGCGACGCCGACAAACGCTGGAGCGACCTGCACCAATGGGTATGGTATTACAACGACCCGGCCGACGACCGTTCGGCCTTCCCGCTCAACCAGTGGCGCGAATACATCGACACGGCGCTCTACCTCTGTCCCGACGTACTGCCCGTCGAGGAACACAAGCGCATGGAAAAGACCTTCACGGTATTCGACCGCAACGACATGTTCGACGCCGACGGCATCCCGCAGGATCGCTGGACGTTCATCGGCATGACCAAGTTCTACGACCACACCCGGCCGGGCAACATGTCGGAGCTGTCGGATCGCAGCTACCCTGTGATCCGGCTGGGCGAACTTTACCTGATCCGTGCCGAGGCGCGTATCCGGAGCACGGAGAACCGCGACCTGAAGGGTGCCGCCGAGGACATAACCCAGCTGCGCAAACGCGCCGTCAACCACGAAAAGCCCGAATACGAAGAGGCCATGAAGGTCACCGAAGAGGACATGACGCTCGATTTCATCCTCGAGGAACGCGCCCGCGAGCTCTTCGGCGAGTGGCAGCGGCGGCTCGACCTGAAACGCTTCGGCAGGCTCATCGACCAGGTGAGGATCTACAACCCCGACGCAAAGGACAACATCAAGGAGTACCACGTCGTACGCCCCATCCCGCAGACGCAGTTCGACGGCATGCCCGACTGGAGAACCCTGGGACAAAACGAAGGATATTAAACACCTAATGCAGTAAACGACCATGAAAACCATACTGAAAAAATTCGCAGCCTTCCTCTGCGCGGCACTGGTGTTATGCGCATGCAGCGACGACGACTATTCCGAAGCACATCAGACGCTCATGGCATTGATCCGCCAGGCGGAATCGCTCGTCGAAGAGTCGACGGAAGGGATCGAAGAGGGCGACACGGCCCCCGGATCGAAGAAGGCATTGCAGGCCCGCATCGACCAGGCCTATTACATCATGCACAACACCTCGCGGGACGAAGGCTACCGGAACGCCTGCAAACAACTCGAAGAAGCGATAAAAGCCTTCCGGGAGAACATCGTCAAGGCCGGAATCCCCTATTTCAACGCCGGGTCGAAGATGAACCTCGGGCCCGCAGGCGACTGGGATCTCACGGAAGAGCTGACGTGGGAGATGAAAATACGTTTCGACGAATTCGCGGCGGGCGACCAGAACGTCATCTCGTGCGAACAGGGCAAGGGTGCCATCATGATCCGCAACAACGGCGCGAACCTGCAGTTCTACGTCAACGACGGGAGCTGGAAGGGCGGCACCTGCTGCACGATCGAGCTGAACAAGTGGTACCACATCACAGCCACGTACAAGGCCAACGACAAGATGCACTTCTATCTGGACGGACGGCTGGTAAAGAGCTTCGCGTGCGGCAAGGCCATCGTGGAGCCGACCTGCAACCTGCAGCTGGGCACCGCCCCCTCCTACTCGAACCGCTACATGCGCGGCAACATCCAGCACGTTTCGATCTGGGCGGACGTCCGCACCGAGGCCGAGGCCGCAGCCGATGTGGCATGCGACTTCTCCGGGACTGAGGAAGGGCTGAAAGCCTACTGGCCGCTGACGCTCAACGTCGGCTCGGAGATCACCGACAAGACCGGAAGGCATGTGGCAAAAATGACCGACATAAAGTGGACTGACCCCGAATAACCCAAAAATTCCGATATGAAAAGACACAAACATTCCATCCTCGCCGTACTGGCGGCCCTGCTATGGGGCAGCCTGTCGGCAACCCCCTACCGGCCCGTATGGGAAATCGGCCGCAAGGACGGCTCGGCCGCCGAGTTTGCGCTGTACGACGGCGCGTATTCCGACCTTCTGGGCCGGTTCCCCGGCGCGGCGGCCGCGTACGACGTAGGGCGCAGCACACCGGGAGAAATCCCCTACATCCTGCCCGGGCCCCAGGACGGCTGGGCCGGCAACGGCAACGGATCGCTGCTGATCCGCTTCGGGGCCGATGCGCAAGCCTCCCGGGCGGAGATGCGGCTGACACTCTACCTGGTCGAATCGCAGGCCTCGTCACCCCCGACGATCGAAATCTCCGCAGGCGGGTTCCGCACCTCGGTGCAGGCGCCTGCCGGGGACGACATCAACTACCCGGACACCAAACGCACCTCGGCACGCGGCCTTGCGATCGAGGCCCTATTGCCGGCCGGGACATTCGGCGCCGGGGAAAACCTCCTCACGATCCGCAATGCCGGCGGCAGCTGGCTCGTCTGGGACGCCATCGTCCTCGAAGCCGACCGCAGCGTGAAATGCACACGCCCCGGCGACGGCATCGCACTCATCGGAAGCCACTCGCAGCCGGGGCTGATTTACGGCCGCACCGAAGAGGAGCTGCTGCACCCGGTGACGCTGACCCTCGTCAACTGGGGCAAGCCCCAGCGTGCCAGATGGAACTACGACGGCAAACCGGGCGGGACGGTCACACTGTCTCGCGGGATAAACACCGTCGAGGTCAACATTCCCGAAGGGTACGAAGGCCGCACGGTGGATTTCGAAGTGCATCCCAACCGCGGGAAAGCCCTGTCGGCGGCGGTGGAAATCGCCCCGGCGGACAAATACACCGTCTACCTGGTGCAGCACACGCACACGGACATCGGCTATACCAAACCGCAGACCGAAATACTCACCGAGCACCTGCGCTACATCGACTATGCCGTGGAATACTGCGACCTGACGGCCGACTACCCGGACGACGCGAAGTTCCGCTGGACATGCGAAGCCTCGTGGCCCGTACGCGAGTGGTTGCGCATACGTCCCAAGGCACAGGTGGACAAATTCATCAGGTACGTCAAGGCAGGGCAGATCGAGGTGACGGCCATGTTCTTCAACATGTCCGAGCTGTCGGGCGAGAACAATTACAAGACGTTCCTCGAGCCCGTGGCCCGATTCCGCGAATTGGGGCTGCCGGTCGAAACGGCCATGCAGAACGACGTGAACGGCATCGCATGGTGCCTGGCGGACTATCTGCCCGACCTGGGCGTGAAATATTTTTCGATCGGATCGAACAACCACCGCGCCCTCGTCCCGTTCGACCGCCCGACACTCTACCGCTGGGAATCCCCGTCGGGCAAGGGGCTACTGATGTTCCGCAGCGACCACTACCATACCGGGAACTCGTGGGGCATCCACACGGGCGACATGGCCCGCCTGGAAGACGGCGTATTCGGGTACATCCGCAACCTCAAACGCACGGGTTACCCGTTCCCGGTCATCGCCGTGCAATACTCGGGATACCTGACCGACAACTCGCCCCCGTCGATGCGCGAGTGCGACCTGATCCGCGCATGGAACGAACGCTACGCCTGGCCGAAGCTACGCAGCGCCACGGCACACGAATTCCTCGGGCGCATCGACTCCCAGTACGGCGACAAGCTGCCCGTATACCGGGCCGCCTACCCCGACTGGTGGACGGACGGGTTCGGGTCGGCGGCACGCGAGACGGCGGCCTCACGCAAAACGCAATCCGACCTGGTCGCCATCGAAGCGATGCTCTCGATGGCCCAAATGGAGGGGACAGGCCAGAGCGGCGGGACACACGAAGAACTGCGCCGCATCCACGAAAACCTGCTCTTCTACGACGAGCATACCTTCGGGGCCGCGGAAAGCATCTGGAACCCCGGATGCGAGAATTCTCAGGTACAATGGGCCGAAAAGGGCTCCTACGTATGGGAGGCGCTCAAAAGCACCCAACTGCTCTATGAAGATGCCATAGGCCGCCTGCAAGGCGCCCTCTACCGCTCGACGCACCCGACGCTCACGTTCTTCAACCCGCTCGGCTGGGAACGCTCGGAACTGACGACAGTCTACATCGACTTCGAACTGATCCCGGCAGACCGCGAGTTCCGGATCGTCGATGCCGCCGGAAAAGCCCTGCGCGTACAGCCCATCCGCTCGCGCCGCGAAGGACGCTATTACGCCATCTGGGCGGAAGGAATCCCCGCCATGGGCTACAAGACCTTCGAAATCGTACTCGGCGACGGCAAGGCCGCCGAACCCCGCCGCACGGAACTCCGGAACAACAGCCTCGAAAACGATTTCTACCGGATCGTCTTCGACCCGGCTTCGGGGACGATCGCCTCGCTCTACGACAAGGAGCTGGGACGGGAGATGGTCGACCCGGACTCGGAATGGAAGCTGGGGGCTTTCATCTATGAATCGCTCAACGGCGACCGCCACCAGATGGAACGCAAAGTATTCGACAATTACCGGCGCTCTTCGCTCTCCGACGTACACTGCCCGGGCGTTACGTCGGGCGATATTTACCAGAGCGTCCGCTTCACGGGCAAAGCCGAGGGATGCGACGAAAAATTCGGCGTGCAGATCGAGGTACGCCTGTATAACGACGTGAAACGCGTGGAGCTCGGCTACGATTTCATCCGCAAACCCGAAACCGATCCTTCGGCGATCTACGTCGCCATGCCGTGGCTGCTGGAAAATGCGAAACTCACGTTCGACGTACCGGGCGGCGTAGTCCGTTCCGGCGAAGACCAGATCCCCGGCACGAGCGCCTCGTGGAACACCGTGCAGAATTTCGTCGCGGCACGCAACGACGACGCCCAGATTCTCGTAAGCGGCAGCGAGGTGCCGCTCTACCTGCTCGGGAAACTGCTCGACGACCCTTATCGCCAGCCCCGCACCTATGAAAAGCCGCATGTCTTCCCGTGGCTGATGAACAATTACTGGACAACGAATTTCCGCGCTTCGCAGGAAGGGGAATTCAAGTGCGGATTCGTCATCAGCTCAACCCGGGACACCTCCAACACGGCCGCATCGCAGTTCGGCTGGAGTGCACGCATCCCGCTCTGCACCCGCGTAATGCCGGCCGCCACTGCGGCCAACGGCAACGCCCGCGACCGCTCATTCCTGCGCAGCGGATGCAGCCATGTGCTGATCACGTCATGCACCCCCGCGGCCAGCGGAGAGGGCATCCTGATCAACCTGCGGGAAACCGACGGGCAGGCAGGCACCCTTACCCTGCTCGACGGCTCGGGACGCGAACTGCCCTTTACGGCGGCCGATGCGACAGGGCGTCCGCTGGACGGCCGAAGCGTCACTTCGCTGGCGCTGAAACCCTATGAAAACAGGTTCGTCATCCTGAAATAGGCGGGAAAAGACTACGGCGGGGAATTTCACCCGAACCGCCCTCCGCAAAGACAGGCTGCACCCGATTCCGGTGCAGCCTGTCCTGTATCCAAGGCTTTTACAGGCAGGTATCCGGCGGCTCACGTCCCGGCAACGGCAATGCCACTGTCTATCACCCGCCTAAAAATCAATGTGGTTTTCGATGTACGATTTTCAGGTTCACAAATACAGCGATCGGAGCTATAAAAACAATATCCATTGCATAGGGTGTTAAAAGTACCTGAATTATTTGTATACGAATAAAAAATTGCTAAATTTGTGTAGA
>NZ_QTUQ01000013.1:27318-27577 GCF_003435745.1 Alistipes sp. AM16-43 | reverse complement strand
TTCTTGGAAACCTACCGTAGAAATACGGCAAGGCACCGGGTTCTTAGCCTACGCCTCACGGCGCAGTACCTCGTGCTGTTCGTCGCGGGGCTTCTGAGCGTCTTCGTCTGCTTCGTCGGAATGTACATGAGCGGCCTCCCGCAGGGCTTCTGCATCCTCTTCGCCCTCACGGCCGGCCTTGCCGTCACGGGCGGCACCTTCTACCTGAACCGCCGTTTCGGCCCCCACGGGCTTCAAAAACTCATGGCCTCGCGCCGGT
>NZ_QTUQ01000013.1:4184-27244 GCF_003435745.1 Alistipes sp. AM16-43 | reverse complement strand
CCTTCTACCTGAACCGCCGTTTCGGCCCCCACGGGCTTCAAAAACTCATGGCCTCGCGCCGGTATCCGCGGCGCATCATCCATCGTCGGGCCATCCGGCGGCTGCTACGCATTCGTATTCGTCGAACCATAAAATCATAAGTTTATGCGCGGAACCTTGAAAACCTCGACCTTGGAATCGAAATTCCCCTTGCTGCGGGTCGAGAACAACTGCATCATCTCCAAGTTCGCCGACATCACCGCGGCTTACCGCGTCTTGCTGCCCGAACTCTTCACCCTCACGGGCGAGGAGTACGAAGCGCTGCACGGTGCATGGCTCAAAGCCCTGAGAGTGCTGCCGGATTACACGGTCGTCCACAAGCAGGATTTCTTTATCGAGGAGCGATACATGGCACCGGAGGTGGGCTCCGAGCGGAGCTTTCTCGCCCGCTCTTACGAACGCCACTTCAACGAGCGGCCCTACCTGCGCCACACGTGCTACCTGTTCGTTACGAAGACCACATCCGAACGGATGCGTCAGACGAGCGCTTCGTCCGTCTTGTGCCGGGGTTTCATCGTCCCGCGGGAGATGCGCGACACGGATGCCGTGACGCGCTTTCTGGAAGCTGCGGAGCAGATGGAACGCATTCTGAACGATTCGGGCCTCGTGCGCGTCGAGCGGCTTACGGAAGCCGAGATCGTCGGCACGGCGGATGATGCGGGGCTGCTGGCCCGTTACTTCGCCCTCTCGGACGAACGGCTTCCGGTCGTAAACGAGGATATCCGTCTCGACCCGGGTGTGATGCGCATCGGGGACAAGTACCTCTCGATGCACACGCTCTCCGATCTGGACATGCTGCCGCAGAGCGTGGCGACGGATTTCCGCTACGAACGCCTCTCGACCGACCGCTCGGACTGCCGCCTCTCCTTCGCGGCGCCCGTGGGGCTGCTGCTCTCCTGCAACCATGTCTACAATCAGGTGATCTTCCTCGACGACCACGACGAAACGCTCAAGCGTCTCGAAGCCTCGGCCCGGAACATGAACTCGCTGGCGGCCTATTCGCGCTCGAACGCCATCAACCGGGAGTTGATCGAAATGTATCTCAATGAGGCGCATTCGCAGGGGCTGCGCTCCATAAGGTGCCACTGCAACGTCATGGCATGGGCCGAGAGCGAATCGGAGTTGAAGCGCATCCGCAACGACGTGGGCTCGCAGCTCGCGCTGATGGGCTGCACGCCGCATCACGACACGGTGGACATGCCGGTGCTGTTCTGGGCCGCGATTCCCGGCAACGAGGCCGACTTCCCTGCCGAAGAGAGTTTCTACACCTTCCTCGATCAGGCGCTCTGCCTTTTCAACGAGGAGACCAACTACCGCTCGTCATTGTCGCCCTTCGGAATCAAGATGTCCGACCGCCTGTCGGGCATTCCGATTCATCTGGATATCTCGGACCTTCCGATGAAGCGCGGCGTCATTACGAATCGGAATAAATTTATCCTCGGGCCGTCGGGCTCGGGCAAGAGTTATCTGACGAACCATCTGGTTCGTCAGTACTGGGAGCAAGGAGCGCATATCCTGCTGGTCGATACGGGCAACTCCTACCAAGGGCTCTGCTCGCTGATTCACGCCAAGACTAAAGGCCGCGACGGGGTGTATTTCACCTACACCGAGGAGGCGCCCATCGCCTTCAATCCCTTTTATGTCGAAGACGGGGTGTACGACGTGGAAAAGCGCGAGTCGCTCAAGACGCTGCTGCTGACCCTTTGGAAACGGGAATCCGAGGAGCCGACACGCTCGGAGGAGGTGGCGCTCTCGAACGCCGTGAACCTCTACCTCTCGAAGCTCCGCGCCGACCGCTCCATCGTCCCCTCGTTCGATACCTTTTACGAGTTCGTCGAAACCGACTACCGGCGGCTTCTGGAGCAGAAGCGCGTGCGCGAGAAGGATTTCGACCTCGAAAACTTCCTGAACGTGCTGGAACCTTACTATAAGGGCGGCGAGTACGACTACCTGCTGAACTCCGACAGGCAGCTGGATTTGCTGGACAAGCGCTTCATCGTCTTCGAGCTGGACAACATCTCCTCGAACCGGACGCTGCTGCCGGTGGTGACGCTCATCATCATGGAGACCTTCATCTCGAAGATGCGACGGCTGAAAGGCGTCCGCAAGATGATCCTGATCGAGGAGTGCTGGAAGGCCCTCACCTCGGCCAATATGAGTGCATATATTAGGTATTTGTTTAAAACCGTTCGCAAGTATTTCGGCGAGGCGGTCGTGGTGACGCAGGAGGTGGACGACATCATCTCGTCGCCCATCGTCAAGGAGTCGATCATCAACAACGCCGACTGCAAAATCCTTTTGGACCAGCGCAAATACCTCTCGAAATTCGACGGCATACAACGTCTGCTGGGGCTGACGGACAAGGAGCGGGCGCAGATTCTCTCTATCAACCTCTCGAACGATCCTAAACGCCGCTATAAAGAGGTCTGGATCGGACTCGGAGGCGTGCAGTCGGCGGTCTATGCCACGGAAACCTCGGTCGAAGAATATTTGACCTATACCACTGAGGAGTCGGAGAAGATGCAGGTCATGGAACTCTCCGGGAAGCTCGGCGGCGACATCGAAGCCGCCATCCGGCAGTTGGCACGCGAACGCGAAACAAAAACCGAATCTTAATGCCCGCTGCCATGAAACAGTTGCTTTGGATATGCGCCGGCATCCTGCTGACGTTTACCGCCATGCTCGGAGCGTTTCACCTCTTCTACGATTACGAATACCACAAAATCGGTCCGTTGTGCGGAGCATGGCATTCGACACTCGACGATACGCGGCTGATAATCGAGCTGTGCGGCGATGAATTTCGAATCATTCTTACGCACTGCGGCGCCGGCACGGGGCGAAGCACGTCCGAAACGCATGTTCTGCACTACAAGGATTGCGTCTATTACACGGCCTACGGCGGACGCCGGGTCGACCTCTTTTACACGCCTTCGGCCGATGCGCTGCTCCTCGTGCCGGGCGGCGCTTTCAAACGAACCTCAAAATCGCAAGACAATGAACAGTAATCAATCGACACCTGCGTCGGCCGTAGCGGCCCTTCAGCAGGAGATCAGAACCCGCACCGAAGTTATCCGCACTTTGGCGGACCTTCGGGAACAGCTCGACGCCGACCGCATCTGCGGGGCGTGGCTCTCGGCGGAAAACAACCTCTCGGCCTCGATACGCCGTATCGGCGAGGGGACGTGGCGCATCCTCGTCTTCGACCATGCGCTCTGCTACAGACGGCTCGTGCAGGACGGCATCATCGCGCTGCGCCGCCACCGTCTCTGGCTCGGGGCCGACGACGGCAACCGCGTAATCTACGACGCGGCCGCCGAAACGCTCACCATCGGCTGTTACGGACGCTTCGTCGCCGAAGACAGCATCCGCTGCCGGGACGACGACGAAATCGTCGCCGCAGAACCTTTCAACGAACCGGCCGAATAATGGAGCGTCATTCAGGATTTCCGGGCTGCCCCTGCAATCAGGGGCGGCCCTTCGGCAGACGCTGCCCGCAGTCACACATTTCTAAATCCGACGGCTATGGAATGGAAAGATAAGATCGCGCGGCTATTCCGCCGCAAGCCGGACTGGAAAAAGGAGCATCGACGCACGCTCATTGCACGTCATGCTGAAAACCTGCTCCGGGAACGGGATATACGCAGTATGACGGATCTCGTGCGACGGCACCGGAAATCGGATCTGACCATTGCCGGAATCGGGCTGACAATGAATACAGCGACAGACTGCTTTCTCAGGACGCCCGAAGATGCGGCAGGAAAAGATATGCTGGAACTGATGGAGGCCCTGCGCAGGACGCCGCTTGCGAAAAAGATCGGGCGGCGCCTCGCGGACGTTCCGGCTGACACCGCCCACTCCCTGCACGGCCTGCTGGCCATGCACACCTTTCTCTTGGATGCTTATTTGGAGCAGCATCCCGACAGCGGGCTCCGGCAGCCTCCGATGGACGAGGTGCAGGCCGCAGCGCATATCATCGACCGGCAGTTCCGCGCCGAGACGTTCCGCGAGCTGCGCCATCTGGCAGAAACAAGTGGGCATTATATGCCCTCCTGTTACGTCGTGCGACTCTACGATTGGGATACCGATATGGGCCGGTTGCAGGAGATGCGCGGGCGGCTGGACGGCCCGGCATGTCCGGAAGCTCCGCAGCAGGTTCAGCAGCTTCGGGAGCGAATCTGGAAGACCGAGAACCGTATGGTGCGGGAAGCCGAAAAGGTGCTGGAGAGCGATCCGGAAATTCCCCTGCGGCAAACCTACATCGAGAAACTCGATGCCGAGTTGCAGACCTTAGGATGGTTAGCACGCTTCCCGGAAAAAGTCGATAGCCCTTATATCAACCGGCAGCTGCTCGACAAATACGGTATCGAGCCGGGCATCCCCCGCGAAGAGCAGTCCCGGCAGGCCGAAAAAGCCTTCCGCGAGCTGGACGCACGGCTCGTACGCATGACCGGACGGCAGTCCTACGCCGACGATCTGTTCGAGTCCCTGCGACGGAAAGGGCCGAAGCCGGAGAAACATGCCTCCGGAGTGCGGCAGAAAGAGATCGATTCTACAAGGAAAGAGCAAACCGGACAACCGGCTTCGGGTCGGCGGATAAAGCGGTGATGCCCGTCTTCGGGTGAATATCCTCAATAACACAATCAATTCAAGCATGAAACAGAAAATTATCCTGCTGTGTCTGTGCCTCGTCTGCACAGGCCGCAGCACATACGCCCAGTGGGTCGTCTCGGACCCCACGAACCTCGCGCAGGGCATCGTCAACTCCACCAAGCAGATCGTCGAAGCCGCCAAGAACGGCTCCACCATGCTGCAAAGTTTTCAGGAAACCGTGAAGATTTATGAGCAGGGGAAGCGATACTACGACGCCCTGAAATCCGTCAGCAACCTCGTCCGCTCGGCCCGCAAGGTGCAGCAGTGCATCCTGCTCGTGGGCGAAATCTCGGACATCTACGTCGACGGTTATCGCCGCATGGTCGGCGACGAGAACTTCACGCCCGCGGAGCTCGCGGCCATCGCCGCAGGCTACGCCCGCATCATCGAGGAGTCGGCCGGGGAATTGAAGGAGCTGCAGGACATCGTGAACCCTACGGACATGTCCCTGACGGACAAGGACCGTATCGACGTAGTGCAGCGCGTCTACGGCGTGTTGCGGCGCCACCGCGATCTGGCACGCTACTACACGCGCAAGAACATCTCCATATCCCTGCTGCGGGCCGCCCGGAAGCGGGACATGGAGGGTGTGCTCTCATTGTACGGAACCGACGAACAACGCTACTGGTAGCCGACGATGGTACGCATGCTTTCCCTTACGGAGAATCTGCACACGATTCTCCGGGTGTTATACGACGATATGATGGCGCTGTGCTACCCGATGTCGCAGGTCGCAATGGCCATCGCAGGGATCGGGGCGCTGCTCTACATCGCTTACCGCGTCTGGCAGTCGTTGGCCCAAGCCGAACCTATCGACCTCTTTCCCCTTATGCGGCCCTTCGCCATCGGAATCTGCATCCTGTTCTTTCCGACACTCGTGCTGGGAAGCCTGAACGGCATTCTCTCGCCGCTGGTAAAGGCAACGCATTCGCTTATGGCCGGGCAGACGCTCGACATGGAACAGTGGCAGGAGCGGCGTGAGCGGCTCGAACTCGAAGGCCGCGAGCAGATGCCTCCGGACAGCTACTACGCCGAGGACGAGGAGATGGAGCGCGAGCTCAGCGAACTGGGCGTGGACGACCAGACGCAGCAGACCCTCGACCGCATGAACGAGGAACGCTCCTCATGGTCTGTAAAAGGACTTATCTTCAAAGGCTTGGCATGGATACTCGAACTGCTCTTCGCGGCGGCGAGCGTCATACTCGACGTGCTGAGGACCTTCTATCTGGTCGTGCTGTCGCTGCTGGGGCCGATCGCCTTTGCCATCTCCGTGTTCGACGGATTCCAGTCCACACTGACGCAATGGCTCACGAAGTATGTCTCGATCTACCTGTGGCTGCCGATCTCGGACCTTTTCTCAGCGATCATCGCACGTTTGCAAAGTCTCGCCATGCGGCATGATACCGAACTTATGGAGCAGGGATACAACTGGTATGTGGACTGGTCGAACAGCCTGAACCTGATCTTCATGCTCGTGGCCGTATGCGGATATCTCTGCATCCCCTCGATCGCCTCGTGGGTCGTGCAGGCGAACGGATTCGCCGCCTACAACAAGACCGTCTCGAAGATGACCTCGCTCGTAAGCGCCGGAGCCGGATGGACGGCCGGCAAAGCATGGGCCGGGGCCAAAGGCGCCGGCTCGGCGGCATTATCGGGCGGTAAGGCCGTAGGGCGTGGTATCATGAACGGCGCCCGGCTTATTTTCAGAAAATAAAATAATTCGCTGTTATGGAATTCAAGTGTTTAACGAACATCGAAACATCGTTTCGGCAACTGCGCATGTACGCTTTCGTCTTCGTCGGAATCTGCGCCGTCGTAACCGTGGCGGCGGTCTGGTTGTCCTACTCCTTCGCCGAACGGCAACGGCAGAAGATCTACGTACTGGACAACGGGCGCTCGCTGATGGTGGCGCTCTCGCAGGACCTCGCACAGAACCGTCCCGTAGAGGCCCGCGAGCATGTGCGGCGCTTCCACGAACTCTTTTTCACCCTCTCGCCCGACAAGGCGGCCATCGAGTCCAATGTCGGACGCGCCCTGCAGATGGCCGACAAAAGCGCCTTGTCCTACTACAAGGTCTTGCAGGAGAAGGGATTCTTCAACCGCCTGATCGCGGGCAATGTCTCGCAGATGGTCAAAGTGGACAGCATCCGCTGCGATTTCAACCATTATCCTTACGAGGTTACGACCTTTGCACGGCAGCGTATCCTGCGCGAGAGCACCGTCACGGAGCGGTCGCTCGTCACGACGTGCCGTCTGGTGAACGTCTCCCGCTCGGACAACAACCCGCAGGGATTCATGGTCGAAGCGCTGAACATCGTCGAGAACAAAGACATTGCAACCTATGACCGTTAAACCGCACTCCCTGCACTGCCGCATCCGTTGGGTGCGGCGGTCGCTGCGGCGCCGGCACGACATGCTCGCGCCCTGCATCCGGGAGCGGATCGTACTCGCGGCGCTCGTCCTGCTGCTGCTCCTTTATCTTTGGCTCTTGTTCGCTACGGACATGGTACCGGAGCTGGAGGTCGGGCATTTTGAATATTTACCCCTGAAACCGTAAACCATTATGACAGACAACAAGAATCCGTGCAGCGACCCCTCGGCGGAGTTCGAACGGCAGCGCAAACGCAAGGTACTGCTCTTCGCGGCGATCCTCGGATGCATATTCCTCGTCGTGCTGTGGTTCATATTCCGGCCTGCACCCGTCAAGCCTCAAGAAGGGGCCGCGGGGATCAACACGTCGGTCCCGGACGGCAAGGCTCAGGCCACCGTCGGCGACAAACGCAAAGCCGCGGAACAGTTCCGCAGCGAAGAACAGCAGCAGAAACGCATGATGACACTCGGCGACAACTCGTTCTCGCTGCTGGACGACGGGCTCAAACCCGCCGAGGAGTCTGCCCCGGCGGACAACCCCGCACAGCGGGCCGCCGAGGCCAACCGGGCCATGCAGCAGCAGGTGCAGGGCTTCTACGCCGCTCCGCAGCGCAATGCCGAGGTCGAAGCCCTGAAAGAGCAGGTCACGGCCCTGCAATCCCAGCTCGATGCCGAGCGGCAGCAGCCCGACCCGTTGGAAATGGCCGAGGAGCAGTACAAGCTTGCCCGGAAATATCTCGGCGGCGGAACGGCCGCGGGCGAAGAGGCCGGGCCGACGAAGCAGCGAAGGGATTCGCGCCTGTCCGTCATGCGGCCCGTTCGGGAGGGTGAGGTCGAAGCCTCGACGCTCGACACGCGGGCGGATTTCACCATCGAGCGCAACCTCGGATTTCTGACCGCGACGGGACGTGCGGCGGAGAATCAGGTACCGACCGTCAAAGCCTGCGTAGCTCAGACACAGGTCATACGTGCCGGAAGCACGGTACAGCTGCGGCTGCTGGAAGCCGTGCGCATCGACGGAGTGCTAATTCCCCGCAACACTCCGTTATACGGTCTTGCGACGATTGCCGGAATGCGGCTGCAAGTCACGGTGTCGTCCGTCGAATACGGCGGGCGGATCTTCGCCGTCGAAGCCGCAGCTTACGACCTCGACGGCCAGCCGGGGCTGAACGTCCCGAACTCCCGCGAGCGGACGGCCCTCAAAGAGGCGCTGGCATCCGTCGGGCAGACCGCCGGAACGAGTGTAAACGTCACCCGTTCGGCCGGACAGCAGGTGTTGTCCGAGTTGGCGCGCGGAGGATTGCAGGCTTCGTCGCAGTATGTCGCCGGGAAGCTCCGCGAGGTGAAGATCACCCTCAAAGCCAATCATCAGCTATTATTGATTTCAAAAGAATAGAACACACATGAAACGAGACCTTATTTATCTGATTCTGATCGTCGCGGCAATCGCAGCGGTAAAGGTTACGGCACGAACGACACCGGAAACGCCGGCTGAGATCCGGCCGCTGCGTATCGAAGCGGGATTCACCAAGACCGTACATATTCTTTTCCCGTCGCCCGTCACGTATATCGACATCGGCTCGATGGACATCATCGCCGGAAAAGCCGACGGAGCCGAGAACGTCGTGCGCGTGAAAGCCGCCGTGCGGAATTTCACCGCCGAGACCAACCTGACGGTTATCACCGAGGACGGCGGATTTTTCACTTTCGATGTCCACTATGCCGAGAATCCGGCTGTCTCGACCCTCAATCTTACAGTGCAGGAACCGCAACCAGAAAGTATGAAGAAACCGGCTGCCGCGGGCTATCCGCAGCCGACGGCCCCAGCATCCGAGGGACGGGTGCTGCTGCGCGAAGTAGGCCGCGAAAAGCCCGCGACCGTAAAACGCATGTTGAGCGACATATACCGCCAAAACCGTACGGACGTGAAGGGCATTCGTGCGAAGAAGTACGGCATTGAAGTCGAAGTGTTGGGGATTTACGTGTTCAATGACGTGATATACATTCACACCTGCATCTCGAACGACACGAACATCTCCTTCGAGGTGGATGCGCGGCGGTTCATCGTAGCGGATCGCAAACTCGCCAAGCGTACGGCACAACAGCAGACATCGCTCGAAATCCTGCGCGTATGCAACGATCTGGCAGTTGTAAGGGGGCACCAGCGTCAGCGGACGGTATTCGCGCTGCCCAAGCTTACGATCCCCGACGACAAGGTGCTTTTGCTGGAAATCGTCGAGAAAAACGGAGCCCGCCATCAGACGGTGGAGATACCCGCAGGGGAATTGTTGGATGCGAAACTCCTGTAAAGAGACAGGCGGTCGAACCCGATGCGGAAGTTTTTATGCAGCAGTGGGAATGTTTCGAATCCGTGCGGCGATCTTACAGGAGCACTTTGCAAGAGGATATTCAGACGTGGTTCCGCACGCTGCGGCTCTGAAAGGCTGTTCGTTTCCGAACAATCAGACACCCCGGTACGGTTTTCAGACCGTACCGGGGTGTCTTTCATGCAGCTTGAGGAAACTCAATATTCATCTTCGTTGAAGAAGAAATCGTCCTTGGAGGGGTAGTCGGGCCAGATGTCTTCGATAGATTCGTAGATTTCACCCTCGTCTTCTATCTCCTGCAGGTTTTCGAGCACTTCGAGCGGCGCACCCGAACGTACTGCATAGTCGATGAGTTCATCTTTCGTTGCGGGCCAGGGGGCATCTTCGAGTTTCGATGCCAGTTCAAGTGTCCAATACATGATTCGGTAAAGTTTTATCTCTCTGAATTTTCCGGAAAAACAAGGCTTTTCCTTACAGGGATGCAAAGGTAAAGCAAAAAAACGATGCCCGCAAACGGAACGATCCCCACGGCCTACATTCCGGACGTTCGAATGTCCTAACATCCGATTTCTACGGATGTGTCCGGCGTATAGGACTATGCGGTATCCCGGGGAGAAGAACCGAAAATCGCAACGAGAATTCCGATCCCCGCAAAGGTTCGTGAATCCGAACCGGAGATATGTCGCCGCCCGAGGTATCCGGGAAGACAGCATGCCGCCGTACAGCCGCCGACGGACTTTTTCCAGACACTGACAGCGTCGTAAAGAATTTCCGCAATGTAAAATCGGATATTATCCGGTATAACCTATATGGAATTTTCGTATCTTTATGGAAACCTAAAACCTATCGAACCATGAAATTCTTCATCGACACAGCCAATTTGGAGCAGATTCGCAAGGCGCATGAACTGGGCGTTCTGGACGGCGTAACGACCAATCCTTCTCTGATGGCCAAAGAGAACATCCGGGGTACGGAGAACTGCAACCGTCATTACGTTGAAATCTGCAACATCGTCGAAGGGGACGTGAGCGCCGAGGTCATAGCCACCGACTTCGAAGGAATGGTGCGAGAGGGTGAGGCGCTGGCGGCACTGCATCCCCGCATCGTCGTGAAACTGCCCTGCACGGCCGCAGGAATACGGGCCGTAAAATACTTCGCGGCGAAGAATATCCGGACGAACTGCACGCTGGTATTCTCCGTGGGGCAGGCGCTGTTGGCGGCAAAGGCCGGAGCGACCTATGTGTCTCCGTTCGTGGGACGTCTCGACGACATCTCCGAAGACGGCGTGGCATTGGTAGCCCACATCGTGAAGGTCTACCGCACCTATGGTTACAAAACGCAGGTGCTGGCCGCTTCGATCCGTCATACGCAGCATATTATCCAGTGTCTCGATGCGGGTGCCGATGTGGCGACATGCCCCCTTGCGGCAATCGAAGGGCTGCTCAGACATCCGCTGACGGACAGCGGGCTGGAGAAGTTCCTCGCAGACCATGCACGCCTGAATGCCTGACGGGTCACCGGCAGCGATAAAACGGCAACGCCCCGATTCGAACATCCGAATCGGGGCGTTGTGGCAATCATTTCTTTTCCAAAAGCCGCTGGAAGGCGGGAGAAGGCTTAAATGCAGGAATGTCGTGTGCCGGAATTTTGATCGTCGTATTCTTCGTAATGTTACGCGCCGTCTTTTCTTTGCGATGCTTAATCAGGAACGTACCAAAACCGCGGAGGAAAACGTTTTCCTTGCGGATCTGTGCGGCTCGCACCTCTTCCATGAAACCTTCCACGACGGCTAAAACGGTCACGGCTTCGACGCCCGTTTCCTGGGCGAGTTGCTTTACGATATCTGCTTTGGTCATTTTTGTAAGTTTTTGTCCGACAAAGATAAACAAACTTCCGAACTGAAAAAAGCCCATCGACAATCCGATGATTATACCAACAGGTTTATTGTATTGCCGCAGAACGGCGCATCGTGATATTAGAAAATAAAAATCCGGGTTCGGACATTTTTAACATGGATACGGATTCATCTCTTCCGACCCCGTTTCATAGAGGTTATATCCTTGTCCTCCGCTACGGGACGTTTCTGTTCTTTTAACGGCCACTGCGAAAAAATATGCTCTTGGCGGACTGTCATCTCTTTCAGTCGTCGGGCGATCTGTTTCCAGTCGTATTCGAAATTCAGCATGACGATATCCTCACCGAAATCGATGTCATCGAAATATGTGAGTGCCTTGAACGGGCGGATGACATTTGCCTGCGGAAATTTTCGTTCGTAGCATTTGAGCATCTCATAAAACGGGATGCGGGTGGACAGACAGGCGATATCCACGAAATCTTTGAGCCGCGAACCGTCGTCGGCTATCGCAGACAGCTTCATGGCGACGATATCCTCGATGCTGTATAAACGGATTCCGGATTCCGCATAGGGCTGCCGGAGATATGCATATTTGTGAGCTATGCAGTCGATCTTAACGCCGTCGATCATGCCTTTCAGCGTGTCGGGGCGCCTGAAGGCCGTTTGGAATCCGTATCGCTGCGAAAGAAACGCTTCGAGTTCCCCGGCGTCGAACGACTCCGGAGTGAACAGATCCAGATCGACACTCACACGATGCCCCAGATATAAGGCCAAAGCCGTACCTCCGGCCAGATTGAACGCCGCAAGCCGGGGCTCGGCCTCCAACTGTTTCAACAACCCAAGTGTCTGCGGCGCAACTGTCTGCGTGTGTAACATCTCAATTCCTCTTTTTTAAGGCCGAAAGCCGTACATACGAAATTCATATCCTGCGCCGAGAGTGTCGGAACCTCTTTGATAATTTCCCGGAAGCCTTCGATGCCTCCGTAGAGGTCGAACGCCGCGAAGTAGTCCCGGAGCCATCCCCGTTCTATGATGCGCTGCACGACGACCTTACGCGAACGCTGCCAGTCGAACTGCGTCAAGTCATAGTCCCAAAGTAATGTCTTTGAGACCTTGCAGCAGCCTTTATTTCGGATATAGTCATCGAATATGGTCATGGGCCGGAGTTCGTTTCGCTTTACAAATATACGAATTATCCTGATGATATGCAATTTCCGTGCTTTGTCCGGCATACGCCTTCAAGAGTTGTGTCTTATCGCTCGTCATTCGCCGCAGCAAACATGGGACAAATCGGATATACACTCCCCGACGAAGGTCGGATACGGTGGTACGGACATCTCCGAACCGATTGTCCCTGTCTGCAGCATAGCGCAAAATTTTCATACGCATAAATAACCGGTTTTTCAGGTGTGGGTCGCCCAGCCGTGAAAGGGACGGTCGATAAAACAGCACGACCGATCCGGACATCCATGATAAACCAATCCGCCGACAACGCCCAGACTCCCGTCGGGATAGCGTTCCTTGAAGAGGAACGAATAGGGCGCGAAGTCCCTGTAAAGTTCGATCTGGCACGGATGATGGGGATTTTGCTCACGGCGTTCGAGGCGCTCCAAACATTCCCGAAGCGTGCTGTCGCCGATGCTTTCGGCGTATTGCACTACCTTATCGTAGTGCTCCTGACACATGATTTTCATAATAGTCCAAATTTTTCATTAATCTATATCGCAACCGATGAAGGTTCGCTCGTTGATAAGCAGGTAGTAATAACCGTTGCCGCACCCGCGGAATTCTTTTGAAAATCCGGCATTCAGGTCTCCGGCTTGATTGTAGTCGTCATCTTTGTCGCAGGGCTCCACCCAGAGCGAGCCGTCGTAACCCCGGAAGTCGAATTGCACTGAATGGTACGGCGTGCGGTTTCTGACGGCCTCGCAGAAACACCGGTACGTTTCCTCGCCACACCATTTGCGCACGGCTTCGAGCGAGATGATCTGCCCGTCGATGCGGGTTCCGGTCGTGATACCGTTTTCATAGAGGTCCTTGCTGTAATCTGCATTTCGGATTTTGCGTATGAACGGACTTGTGAATCCTGCCTTGGCTGCTTCGCGCTGGAACTTGCGGATCAGGCGGCGGTCGGTTTCCGCGGGATCTTCGGCCGGAGCCGGCCAGAATATCTTTTCGATTCCGTCCCAGTCGCTGAATCCGAATCCCCGCCTTCGTTTGCCGACAGCTATGATGCCGCAAACGTTCTGATCGCGGTTGTAAAACAGGCGTCGGCGTCGACCTTGATATTGGATATACAGGGAGTTCGGGGTTTTCGGATCGCGTAGATATCGTTCTGCTTCGTGCATGGCTGATGTTGGATTAAATGGATATTATGTGAGTATGCAATATTATCGTTCTGTACAGGGCAGCGTCAGACACGCTGGAACCTGAACACCGGCTCGCTCACAGAGGTCGATGATTCGGCAAGCCAGCGTGTCCATGTCTTTCAGATCAAGTGCCATACGAATGACGGTTTCGTCCCACACCGTAACTTTTCCTGTGGGGCATAGCTTTTCATTGATAAAGTCTTCAAGCGCCCACAGCGGCCGTTACGGCCCTGAAGCCGGACATGCGAGATATTATAGATCAATTCGGGAGCGAAGCCCGTCCCCTGAGCGAGACGCTCGGCGTTTTTGTTGATGCGATAGGTTTTCATTGTTTCTGAGATTTAAGATTTTTGGTATCTTCTTCTATGATTTGGAAGTCGTCGGGATTCCAGCCCTTTGCGACCAGCGCGGCCTGTGCGTCGATGACGCTCGGAAAGATGCGGCGGTGTTGCCGCGAGAAAGAGATGCGCCCGGCCGAAATACGCCGCACGGGGCACCCCCGGTGTTCGAGGTGGCAGCAGCACGGAACGGGACGGTAGTGCAGGAAGCCGCGCATGCGCAGCAGCAGGCTCCGTTCGTACTCCTTGTCCTCGCGGCAGCGTTCCCACGCCTCGTATTTGTCGATGCCGTCGGTCAGCAGCGTGTAACCGACAGCCCGGTCATAGCGGGTTCGGCCCTGCTAAAGGCCCCTGAAAAAGAGCGACAACAGTTCCAGTTCGAGTGTCGGACGGCCTTTCGTGCGCAACGTTTCGGTCAGCGATTCGATCTCGCCGTAACGGAAGTCGAGCGGGCGGATGTTGTTCGCCGCCATACGCACCATCACCCGTAGGTCCGAAGTAATGGTGATACGTTTTACGATTATGTGACTCATAGTAATGGAAATAAAGAGCGCCGCAGCCGAAAGGTCGCGGCGCAGGTTAGAAAATATGAAGCAATACTATTCCAGAGTTTGCAATCCGAAATCGTCGCAAGCCATATGGAGATGTTCGCTGAACGAACTGTCGCAATAATAATCGCCCATCCGTCCGGCCAACTCCTGCAGATCGCCGTCCGTAATCGTCGCAGTATCGTATCCGTGTCTTTCGAGTGCCGCACGGTTCAGAAAGGCGATGTCGAACTCCGCATTCGGATCGTCCTTACTCGGAACGCTTGGCAGTTTCCCGTCGATGAACCTGTAAATCTCGTCAAGGTACTCCTTCTCCGCCCAGTCCGTATTCCCGTGCCGCCGGGAGAACTCGTCGCCCCAGGCAATGAGCGTCGCGGCCGTATCGCGGGAGTTGTCCGAAGGCCGGAACTTCCTGCGCCCGGCTTCATAGGCGATATCGACCAGCACCTCGGCATAGTCGCGCAGGGACACATTGCCCGGAAGCGCTGCGGGTTGCCTTTTCATAAAGGCGGTGACGGCCTCGGCATAGATCCGGAGTTGCAGACGGTCGCGCTCCGCGGCGGCTTCGTCGCGGTCCAGCCCGAATTCCGGAGATTCATGTCCGTCGAGGAAGTTCTGCAACTCGCCCAGCCGGAAAACGTCGTAGCGCGTATGGTATTCCGGCAGGCAGCGTTCCACGAAATTTGCCGTAAGGTCGCTTGTCGTCTGCGGCGCAGCTTCGGCGGACGGGATGAAATCGTACTCCTCCAGCCACTCGATGATGATTTGCAGGGTATCGCAGGATAGATTTTCAAGCGGAAGCGGGAAATCATCCCCGTCCCATCCGTCCATCAGGCAGACGGGCGTCAGTCCGTCCTCACAAAAATCGAGGGAGATTACATTGCGACAAAGGCCGTCGTATCTGATTGTAAGGGGTGACTCGTAATACTCCTCGTAGGCGAGGCCGCCCGTATCTGCCAGCCTCTCGCGGTCTGTCGCATCGGCCAGATAGGTTCCCAGGTGCCCTTGCCGGCTGGCGATGACCGAGCGGATGACGCCGATCTGATAAGTGCGCAGTTTTTCGAGTGTTTCTTTGTTTTTCATAGTCATAGAGAATCAAGTTATTTATAAGAAAATTCCGGTCTGACGAAATAGCAGACCGTGGTATTCCGCCCGTGATCCTTGACGAGTTTCACGGGTTGGGGCGCATTATAGAGGCGACGCTCTGAAACCGGAGCATCGAGCGCATTCCATTTCTCTTGCGATACGGAGGTCTGCTCGTCCCGATAGCACCAAACGATGACGGATTTCGGATCGGGAGCCGCGAATACCGTTCCTTCGTAATCGGAGAGAAACCGCCGGAACTCCTCCTCCGTCCGGAACGAAATGCAGTCGCCGCGGTAAAGGTCACTGTCCCGACGTTCCGGGTCTTTATGAAGGCTGATCTTACGCCACTTCTCGGTCGTGAAATCGCCGTAAAGCGGCTCCGGTTCCCGGTATTCCCACAGCGGCACCTCGGCGCAGAATCGGACTGCACCGTTGCCGCAGACGCCGCAATGTCCCCAATCGCAGAAATCCCCCAGCACGCTTCCGCGCGGTTGCAGCGCCCGCGACGCCACGACCGTAAAAGGCCCTCCGCTGACCGCGCAGCCGATGCCGCCGGCTGTCCTCCACACAAAGGGAACGTACGGACACAGGCAGATCGAAGGCGTTCCGCCTTCACGGACGGCCTCGATCAAGGCGTTGCCGTAGAAGTCACCGTAGCGCGTGGTATAGCGCACCCGGTCGCCGACCTGCGGGACAAGCGGGTTGCGGGTATGTTCGATGTGACGCACCAGCTTATTGGCCATATCCACGTCCTCTTGCGTCAGGCGGTGGCAGTGGTCGTAAAGTTCATTCATCGGCAACAGCGTTTCGAGGCTGTACCGTTCTTCAGTTTTGGATTGTTGCATATTGCTGATAATGAAAGCGCCGCGGCCCAAAGGTCGCGGCGCTGGTTGAACAATCGTTTATATTCGGTTTCTGGATCAGGCGGCTTCGGCCGGAATCGCTCCCGGGGTTTCCGGCTCCTGCTCTACGGCCAGCCGTTCGGAGATCATCCGCGCGGCACGGTTCACGTCCGTGAGGATGTCGAACAGGTAGGTCGGTTCTTTACGGAACTCCGCCAGCCAGTCTTTGATATAGGCAGCGCTCTCCTCGCGGGGTGTCGTGGCGAAGCCCAGCATCGCACCGCACAAGGCTGCCGTAAGCTCGGCGACCAGCTCTTCGCGGATGTAGTCGGCATCTCCGTAGCAAGCGCCAAAAGGACGGTTCAGACGCTCCGCATGCCCAGTGCAATGCGTGACTTCGTGAAGAAGCGTCGTGTAGAATGCCGCGCCCTCCGGGAACTGCCGTTTTTCGGGGCAGACGATCCGGTCGAGCGTCGGCGAATAGGACGCCCTGTTGCCGGATCTGAGCAGGATGGGACAGAGCCACGACTGCTCCGCCAGCATCCGATCGAGCACCTCGCATGTCAGACCGTCCGAGTAGTCTTTCGGCCCGGTCGGTGTCGTAAGCGAAGTGTAGCGCTCCGGCTGCTGTTCCGACATATCCGTCTGGTCGATGTTGAAGACCGGGTAATAGCGCATCACGGGCAGCACGTCGTATTGCCGCCGCTGCTCCTGCGGCAGGCGGTAGTATTCCGCCAGTTCGATCTTTTTGCGGGTCTCCTTATGGCGGATGTACAGTTTCCAGAAGAAGACCGGAAACGACCCGGAGCCTTTGAGGATGTTCAACCCCTCTTCCTTGGCTTGTTTGAAGGTCGTGAAGAGTGGCGTACGGTAGCCAGCGATCTCCGAGAGGAACAGCAGCATCAGGGTATTCCCGCCCCGGTAGGGCGTGCCGCGCAGATTGCGCGGAAGACCGTGCGCAAGGTCGGCGATCCACGGCTTGCGCCACTCCTCGGTGAGCGTCTCCATTTTCTTTATCATCAGCTCCGTCAACTGCGGAGCGATCTTTTCAATCAGATTCTTATTCATGGCTCTTATCTTTACGTTATTCTTCCTCCGGAGCGGTAGCTTGCCGCCAGAGACGGATCTTCTCGTCGTTCGTCCTGCCGCGCCACCACATGTCGCAGGCATCGCGGAAAGCCTTGCGATCGTTCTTCACGCTGAAATTCTCCCGTTTCAGTCCTGTAATAATTTCCCGATCCTCCTCCGTCGTGCCATCCTTCCACCACGGTTCGACCGTATCGGACATCAATTCGCTTTCGCGGATCTGGTACGTGTGCTCTTCGCATCCGTCGCACCACAAATCATCCTGCTCGGGAGCTGCCGGTGCAACTTGTCCCGTATTGCTGTCCACCCATGTTCGGTAGGACACTTCGAGCGAACCGCATTCTTCGCAGCGCCATGGATCGGCGGACGTTTCGACTGCCGGGTTTTCCGGAATAGACTCTTGTTCCGGAATCTCTGAAATCTTATTCATAGCAATAATAATGAAAAGACGGAGCAGGCTACGCCTGCTCCGTCGGTTTGGACATTTAGTTCATGTTGTTACTATGCCGCTGCTTTCATCTCCTCAGGCATCCGGGTGTCGGGTTCGATATCCGGGTCCATCGGAATAATCAGCGGCTCCGGGGTGGGTTCTATAGCGGGCGTCTCGTCCGGCAGCAGGTCAGGAAGCTCCTCAGGCTCGACGTCCGGAGCCTCCTGCATCGAGACCGCCAACTCTTCGGCCTCGGCTTTTGCCTGCAAAGCGTCGATTTGCTCCTGAAGACGGGCTTTGCGACGCTCGTAGACTTGCAGATACTCCTGCTGCACCTTCTGGCTCTGCTCCGTGAAGTTCATATCCGCGAAGCGGCACATCATGCCCGTCAGGAGCGTTTCGTCCGTACATCCATACTCCGGAGCTGCCGATCGGAAGTAGTCCACCAGAAACGCGCGAACCAACGCAGCCTGCTGCTTGACCGTAATGCGTCCCGCCGCGGCAAACTGCTCCCGGTCGGTCAGGTAAGAGCCTTCCTTGGGTCGGAAACCGCACTGACGGAGTTTCGAGTCGCTCATTACGCGCTGCATCACGGCGTAGTAGAACATCTGCTGCTCCTCTTTCTGCAAGGGCTTGTTCGCAACCTTCACATCGAGGAAGACCCGCTTCATATCGGTCGTGATATGCTCGTAGCAGATTTCCCGGTAACGACGCTCCTGTTGCAACAGCCCCTCCAGCGGCGAAGGCGGAACGACGGTGACGAAGACCTTATGCTCATCGTCCTGCCCCTCGTTTACCGTCACTTCCCGCTCTTCGTCCTCGATCTCTTCGTAGCGGAGCTCGATATCGAGGTTGCCGATGACGGCATACTTGCGCACCCGTCCTTCCGAGATGTCGAACTCCAACCGCTGAGTTTCTTCGGCAAACGCCGCCATTTCGGCCTCGTACTCCTCCTTAGCCTCAGTAAAATCCTCTTCTGACTCGAACTCCTCGGCTTGTGGAGCGTCGGGCATCTGAGGGCCTTTATCGTAGTGATAAACGCTGTATTCCAGCTCTTCGACGTGATAGCCTTCTTTCTCAAGAGCTTCGAGTACTGCGGCAGGAGTTTCGCCGTCCGTAGCCAGCGTCGTACGCGGGTCGTCCTTCAGGAGTTTCACGGCTTTCTGTACCAAAAACTCGTTGTTCTTGCGGATCATGCACTCGCGGTTCTGGCAGCCCGCGCAACCGCCCGTACATTCGTCCTTGAACAACACCTGATTGGCCGTGTTGTGCTGGCAGGAAAGGCACTCCGTCTTATCGAAGTTGTAGCTTTCCAACTTGGTCATGTAACGCTCGTAGAGCCGCCGGGCGATCTCTTTGATCCGCGCTGTCTTCCACGAGTTGTAACACCCCTCGGCGAAGTGTTCGTCGTAGACCTCCTGCTGGATGTCGGCAGGATATTTGGCGATCTCCGTAGCGACGCCCACCGAGATATCCTCCCGGTCGAGCATCTCGGCCAAAGCGTCGATCAGTTCGCACAACTTCAGACGCGAGCGGATATAGGCTTCCGACTTGCCGAACTTGCCCACGAGGCTCTCGATCGTATGCCGCCCCGACTGCAGGGCCCGCTTGTAGGCGGCGGCCTCCTCGCGCGGCCGCACGTCCTCGCGTTGCAGGTTCTCCGTGATGGCGGCATCCTCGGCCTCGGCGTCCGACAAATCCCGCACCAAGGCCGGAATGAATTTCAGGTTCGCCATGGCGGCAGCCCAGTAGCGACGCTCGCCGTAGACGATCTCGAAGCCCTCGTCCTTCGGACGCACGCAGATAGGCTGCAGTACGCCCGACTGTTTGATGCTCTCGGCAAGTTCCAGCAGCGTATCCTCGCGGAAGTTTTTCCGGGGATTATAGGTCGAATTGACGATCTTGTTCAGATCCAGCAGCCGGACATCCGTCTCGGGATGGGCTGTCGGTTGTTCGGCGGGACTGGTTTCTGCGACAGGATTCACAGCTCCGATATCCGTTGCCTGCGGTTCGGCGGGTTTCGTGTCGGGACTCCCGGCTGCAACCGGGTCTTGCGCTTGCGCCGCAACGGCCTCGGAAACGGCCGGCGTCCGAACTGCGGCCTTGCCGCCCTTCTTCGATTTCGAATTTGCTTTCGCAGTCTGCATAACATGTAACAGTTTTTACCGTGTGTCTCACGTGTTTTCCGCTCACACGAATTTTATTGTTTTTATCGCGCAAGCAATGAATAATATGTTATGAGGCTTTATATCCCGAACGGGTCGGTTGCCTCGGGAAGATTCATAAGCCCGCGGCGCAGGCGCAGGGGCGGAAAAATACCGCAGCCCCGGCGAGGATGATTTTTCCGCCCCGGAGCCGGAGAGGGAGGCACGGCCGACCGCCCCGGGCTTATCTTTCCCGGGGCAACCGGCAGGATAGGTAATTTCCATTTATCTTTGCCGTGACAAACATCGGAAGCAGCAGCTTCGATGTCATATTGAAACCCGTCATTTCTGGGTATAATCGGATCGAAGCATCCGGCAATATCCTGCATTCGGTCGGATTCATCTCCGTTTCCGGTATATATCTCCGGAAAATTTGCCGGTTCCATACGAACAGTTAATTTTGTAATAGATTCAGTTTATCGGAATGCGTAAATCGGTATTCATACTGCTAACGGTTTTCATGGCCTGCCTGCTCTGCAAGGAGTCGGAGAATATGCCGGGCACCTCTCGGAAATTCATGGATGAAACATTCCTAAACCGTGGGGAGGAGAATTTACTTGCCAGGCAATGGCAATGTGAATATATCTATTCCGATTTAAGTTTCACCAGTGTCTTGCCGGAGGCCAAAAAGACACGCTCGACCGTATCCATGTTCCGGCACGGAGCCCATGGGCGCTTGCGTGCCACGGTTTTATCAATGTGTTGCGTCACATACGGGATTTCGGGCGTCGCAGGACTCGCAGCAAGGGTACACGGAAAAGGTTTCGTGGCCGGCCTACATGCCGTAGACTATTACGTCTATCGCCTGCACCGGCTCATTATTTAGCCATATGGCAAGAAGACTCGCAAAGGCCGGGTAAAAACATGGAATGTCCGGAAAACGGGAAAGTTGTATGTCCTGTTTTCGGGGGAATAAAATGCCCGGCTGTCTCACGCTCGAAATTCGTTTTTTATACGTGTCGCCCCGATGCATATACGATAAATATCGCTCCGGACGGCTCTGTTCTTTCGGAGAATCCTAAAGATGGAGATTTACGATGTACCGATATGCTGACGCGTTCCGTTGTTCACGACGGAATTTTTTATGTTTTGAAGAGAGCTGTCGTGATCTCACACAACGGCCTGTACGGGTAGATGAAAAGTGTCTTTGGAGGGAGTTTTCGGTATTCCCATATGACGGTATAAACACTCCGGACACCGTTTCCCAACAGTATCCGGAACTGACAAAATTGTGCTTGCGGTATTTTGCACAGGATAAAAATACGGATTCTTTTCGAAAGCAGCAAGCCGTGCCCCGGTTTTTCAGCTTCCGGCGGTTCATCCTCGAGAATTTGCGTTTCTTATATCGCCGCCCGTTTTAGCAATTTTTCCCGCGGGCCGATATCCGGTTTGTATATTTGTATAATAGACCGAAAATAATTATTTTGGAGTCCTGAAAAACATAATCTCCGAAAGCTGTATGGTAGAATTGGATAAAAGCCAAAAGAAAATTGCCCGAACACTCATAAGCCGGGCCTTGGAGCGTGAATGCTGTACCTTTCTGGCGAAACTCAAACGACTCCTGCAGGATGAAAAAGCGCAGTCCTGCCATGAGAAATATTTGGAAATATATAAGAGCATACAGACATTCGACAAAGATATAAGTCGTCAGTATGACGGTCTGAACGGCTCCCGCTATGCTTTGACGGTATTCAGCCTTTTCTATAACGGAATCCTTACGGAGAAGGATCTCTCGGAATTCGACGACAGAACCCGGGAAGCGTTCTTGGAGCACAGACGGCAGTGGAATCTGGAGTTGTAAGCCGGCAGCACGGACATATACCGCATATGAACCCGGCATGCAGAACCCGAAGGAGCCTCGCAGAAAAATTCTTTCGGGAATGGAATGCCGTGCACCGAGGGAACCGGCCGAAAAAAATAGCATCACAAAGCTGTTTTTGTGAAAAAATATCTATTTTTGGATCGTGTTAAACTACTAAATTCCATACGACCATGAATGAACTGGTAAAGACTATCGACGAGCTGTATGCGGCATTCAAGACCGACGCAGAGCTTCAGGCGGGAAAAAACAACAAAGCTGCGGGACTGCGCGCCCGTAAGGTGTCGCTGGAGCTTGAGAAGAAACTCAAGGAATTCCGGAAAACGTCGCTTGCGGCAGCTGCCAAATAGCTCGTTTTCATCGCATGACGCAGGGTGTTCTTTCGAAGGACACCCTTTTTTGTCCCGGCGGTTTCGACCTTACCGGCGGAGGAAATGACGGCAGCCCTGTCGAAGATTCAGCCCCGGAGTTTCCCGTCGGTCGTCAGGGAGGGATTCAACCGCTCCCGAAGGCTCGTATTGCGTTTCAGCACGGACATATCGCGGACGGCATAGGCCAAGGCTTTCATTGCGCCGATCAGCACGCAGATCTTTTTGGCGCGCGTAATACCCGTATAGATCAGGTTGCGCTGGAGCATCACGAAGTGGGTCATCAGTACCGGCATGACCACGATCGGGTATTCCGACCCTTGGGCCTTATGGATCGTCGTGGCGTAGGCCAGCGTCAGTTCGTCGAGTTCCGTGACATCGTACTCGACCTTCTTGCCGTCGAAATCCACCGTCAGCATCCTGTCCTCCGTATCCACCTCCCGGATATAACCCAGATCGCCGTTGAACACATCCTTGTCGTAGTTGTTGCGCAACTGCATCACGCGGTCGCCCTGTCGGTAGGTGTAGCCGCCGCGGCCGAGGCTCGGCCCCGAAGGATTCAATGCCTGCTGCAACAGCAGGTTCAGGTTCGCGGCGCCCACGACACGGCTGTCATTGTCGAAATATCGCACGGCCAGTGCCGCCATCTGGCGCGCCGTACGGTCGGGGATCAGGTATTGCGAAGCATAGACGCCCTTGCGGCGCTGCCTTTCGCACATTACGTCATAG
>NZ_QTUQ01000013.1:0-4174 GCF_003435745.1 Alistipes sp. AM16-43 | reverse complement strand
CGAAGGATTCAATGCCTGCTGCAACAGCAGGTTCAGGTTCGCGGCGCCCACGACGCCCCGCTGCATCGGCGTAAGTACTTGAATACGGTCCGGACTTTCCCGGTAGGCGCGGGGCAGGCGCTCCTTCACCAGCCGGACGATGGTTTCGGCGGCCCGTTCGGGGTCGTCCTCCCGCATGAAGAAAAAGTCGGTGTCGCGGCCGTTGCTCGTATCGGGGAAGCGTCCCTGGTTGATGGTGTGGGCGTTCATCACGATACGGCTCTTCTGCGCCTGCCGGAAGATGCGCACGAGCCGCACGACGGGGATACGCTGCGAGTCGATGATGTCGCGCAGGACGTTTCCCGCCCCGACGCTCGGCAGCTGGTCGATGTCGCCGACGAACACCAGCCGCATCCCCACGGGAACGGCTTTCAGCAGGTTGTTCATCAAAAGGATGTCGATCATAGAACACTCGTCCACGATCAGCGCGTCGCCTTCCAGCGGGTTCTCGTCGTTGCGCTTGTAGCCGTCCTGCGGGTTGTACTCCAACAGCCGGTGGATGGTCTTGGCCTCCATGCCCGTCGCCTCGCTCATACGCTTGGCAGCACGTCCCGTCGGTGCCGCCAGCAGCACGCGCAGGCCGGCTTTTTTCAAGGCCGCGATAATTCCCTGCGTCGTAGTCGTCTTACCCGTACCGGGGCCGCCGGTCAACACCATGACTTTGGACGTGACGGCCTGCCGGATAGCCGCAAGCTGAACTTCGTCGTATTCAATGCCGGTTTCCGCGGTGAGGGACGACGGATCGAAAAGCCCGTCGAACAACGAACGGCCCGTACTCTCTGCCAAATCTCTCAGGCGACGCGACGTACCGCACTCGGCATGGTAGAACGGAGGAAGGTAGATGGCATCCTTATCGAGAATAAGGTCGTCGGATCGGATCATCTGCTCCAGAACCTCCCGGATAGAGATTTCGCCGGCTTCGAGAAGTTGCCCCGCAGCCTTTACCAACTGTTCCTCCCCGGCGTAGACATGTCCTTCGTCCGAGAGTTGTCCCAGCGTATAGAGGATGCCGCTCCGGCATCGCCGCGGGTCCTCTTTCTCATAGCCCATCTTTGCGGCGATGCCGTCGGCGGTCTTGAAGCCGATACCCCAGATATCGTCGGCAAGGCGGTAGGGATTTTCTTTCACCTTGTCGATACTCTCCTTGCCGTATTCCCGGTAGATTTTCGCAGCATAGGCCGTGCTCACGCCGTAGCCCTGCAGGAAGAGCATGACATTCTTGATATCTTTTTGCTTCTCCCAGCTCTCCCGGATCTTCGCCACACGCTTCCGCCCGATGTTCGGAACTTCGTAAAGCCGTTCGATGTCCGTCTCGATGATGTCGATGGTCTCCGTTCCGAATCGCTGGACGATAGCCCGGGCGAACCGCGGGCCGATGCCCTTGACCAATCCGCTGCCGAGGTATTTTTCGATCCCGTACACCGTGGCGGGCATCGTCTCCTCCCATGTCGCGGCGACGAACTGGCTGCCGTAGCGTTTGTCCACCTTCCATTCGCCGCGGCACAGAAGAACGCTGCCCACGGGAACCTCCAGCAGGTTACCCACGAGCGTGACAAGGTCGTTATAGCCCTTCACCTTGACCTTCAGCACCGAGTATCCGTTCTCGGGATTCTGATAGGTGATACGTTCCACGACACAGCGCAGAAGAGTTGCCGGGTGTTCGTTCATAAAACGGACGATACTGAATACCCAGTAAAATTACGGAAAAAATCCCGGAATAGCAATGCCGCCGGGCATATGACCTTCCTAACCGATTTATTCATCGTCCAAGGTATCGAGATATTCCTTGATAATATCCCCATGACAGGGATAAGGCTTACAGAAGCATCCCAAGCGTTTGCCTTTCAAAGCATGGATACGCTGCCCAAACTCAGGATCGGTACGCAGGCGTCCGTAAAAATAACTGCGGTAGCGGTCCAAAGTAGCACCGCGGCTCATGCCCGGCAGCAGCCGAAAAGGATTCCCGAAATAACCGTCTTCACCATGGCCGGCACGGCCGATTAAACATCGCATGCTGCATAATGAATGTTTACCACTTCAGTTCGTTTCATGACATAAAATTTTAACATTGACGCGGGGTTCTCCCCGAGTCGGAATGCACTACGCCCGTTCCACTACGACGATCTCCGCACGGCAGGCAGTGCGTGCGAACGGCTCCTGCATGGGTGTCCGGTGGTGGATGATAAAGTGCCGCATCGTCTCCTGTACGGCTTTGGGACGCTGCTTGTCGATAAAGCCGTACGGCAGAAGCAGCACGGCACGATCGCCCGAGCGTTGCGTGCGGGAGAGCCATTGCAGGAAGTAGACACACTCCACAATCTCGAACGGCGGATTGGCAATGACGTTCTCGCAGCGGAAGTCGATCTCATGAAATTGCATCCGCAGCGCAGCAGTTTCGGGGTAGAGGCGTTCGTATAGATCAACCAGCTCCGCATCGGCATCGAAGCCGAGGAGCGCCGACGGATGCACGCCCTCGAGGAGCAGGGCGCGCGTAAGTTGCCCCGTGCCGCAGCAGGCGTCCACGATACGGCTGTCATTGTCGAAATATCGCACGGCCAGTGCCGCCATCTGGCAGGCCGTGCGGTCGGGTGTCAGGTATTGCGAAGCATAGACGCCCTTGCGGCGCTGCCGCTCGCACATTGCATCATACGGCCAGTTATCGCCGCCGTAGAGGAATGGCAGGTCATTGTGCTGCTGCCAATAATCGAGAATCTCCGGCAGCGTATCCGGCCAATAGAAATTGCGCCGCAGATAGTAATTCTGAAGCGCATAGCGTTTTGTGATTCTTTCAAAGATTTTCATTGGATCAGGTTTTAGGGTTACTCTTTTTTCTGCCGCGGCACCGCAATCCAGTCGGGATTCAGCGTCATACGCCAATCGGGATCGCCAGTGCGGTAAGCGAGGAGCTGGGCGGCGTAATCGTGAGCTTCACGGGAATTTTGGGCCCGATAGTGAAACATCCATTTCTGACCGCACCGGGGACATTCCCAGACGACCATCGTACCGGCAGAGGTCTCGGCAAGGCCCAGCATGCAAGGTACTACGTATAGTGCGGCGGTTCGAAATCACATTCATAACAGGTATAAATACCGCGGTTATAGCATCCCTGCGGTGGAACGCGCAGGGACAAAGGAATATCGATCATATAAGTATATGGTTTAGGTGTTCGTATCTTCAGGCGAAGCCGCGACTCCGTCCTCTTGGCAATAGTCGAATTTCATCAGCTTTGCGACACGGGCGTACTCCTTATCGTAATACGTATCGTATTCCTTTTGATATTCCTCCTTGTAATGGGTTCCGCCGTCGGGATCGTCGGGGTCATCGGCTTCGACGAATGTTTCGAAAGGTGCACCGTGTGCGTTCAGCAGCCGTCCGACGGCCAGATCGCAGGCAATATCCATAATCGACGCGTTGATCGCGTCCTTATGGTTACGGTAATATTCGTGTAAATTCATGGTTTCGTTCATTAAAATGTTCTTGGTTTGAGTTATTGTATTTCTGCGGACATCAGGTCGGGGTCCGCAATGCAGATCGGGTTTGTTCCGGGTATTCATTGGGCAGACTCTTTCCGGATTCGGATTTGCTCCTCTGCGAATTGTCTGTTCCACCACGCCTCGCAGGCATCGACAAGCATTTGATACTTCTCTTCGGAAGGTTGTCCGTGATGCAGTTTCCGTCTGCGGCCGAGTAAATCATAACCGTAGGATCTCCATTATTGTTTTCTATATCCAGTGGATATTCCGTTCCGGGAATCTGATAAGCAGCATCTTCCTGATAGGTCGGATCATTTGACAGTTCATCGAGTTGACCGTCAGCACATAGATCCTTGATCTTCTGGACTGCCGTTTCGAGATTCTCGGCTTCAAAACTGAAATACCGGCAATCTATGACAGTAATTTTTTGATTCCGATAAAATTCATAGCGTTTCATTGCGCGATTATTTGAGGTTAATACTTCGACACTTCCAGTCCTTTTTTCGTCATGCTCATCGAGAAGCCCGCCTCATGGAGCTGTTTCAGTACCGAAGCGTTGCTCTCATGGATAAGAAGCGGATAGACTTGGGAGTAGTTGTCGGCGATCGGTGTGTTGAACGACACAGTGATTCTGTTGTTTCGGGTGATGATTTCCAGCGCAC
>NZ_QTUQ01000012.1:0-49240 GCF_003435745.1 Alistipes sp. AM16-43 | reverse complement strand
TTTGCTGCATAAGATTTACTCTTTTCTGTAAACCTTTTTCAGGACGGGACAGTCGATCATTTTTTCCTTTGAGCGGACTGGAACGGTCTGGAGCGGACATAGGAATCGTTTTCTGAAGGCTTGGATTATCTTGCACATCCTTAACGCAGAAATCACCTAAACCCTCAGCATTATGGATTGCGTCCTTATGGAAACGAGCGCCTATAAAGAGTTGCAGGCGCACCTTCAACGTCTTCTGGAGCGAGTGTCTGCGCTCCATTCCCTCTCCGCCCAACCGACAACTGTCCGGTGGCTTACGGCCGAGGAGGTCTGCAAGGCCTTGAGCATCACCAAGCGGGCCTTGCAATACTACCGCTCCGCCGGCATTATCCCTTATACAGCATTAGGGAATAAAGTACTGTTCCGGGACGACGACATCCGGCATCTCCTGGAAAAGAATCTGATAAAAAGCCTGTAGCATGCCCGAAGAGATCATCACCCGCGACAGCGCCGCGTTCAAGGAACTGTACCGCGACATCGTCAAAGCCATCCGGGCTGTCGATATTCTGATCGACACGCACCGCCCGACCATCGGAAATGAACTGTACCTGACCAGTGAGGAGATTTGCAGCATCTTCAGCATCTCGAAACGCTCCTTGCAGAATTACCGGGACAACCGCCAAATCCCTTATACTACTCTTGGTGGAAAGATTCTTTATCCACAGTCCTCGCTTTATAAACTGCTGGAACAGCATTATATGAAAGCGCAGCGCTGATGCGGTCTGTGAAAAGGGGAAGATCATCTGAACTGCACCCCAAAAGTTGGACATAACTTTTGGGGTGTTTTATGAAGTACAGTTATGAGGAGAAATTAGCGGCAGTTTTGTCTGTTGTCAATGGCCAACATTCCGTATCGTCCGCCTCCAAGCATTTTGGAATAAGCTATACGCCTTTGTCGCGTTGGATTGCGCGTTATAAAGAGTTCGGCGAAGCAGGTCTTCGTATACGGCAATATACTTACAGCGGCGATTTTAAGTTGTCAGCTATCAGGCACATGCACGAGAATCACTTATCTTTAACGGAAACAACGGCAAAGTTCGGTATTTACAATGAGAGTACGCTGAGCAAATGGGAGCGTATCTATTATGAAGAAGGTGAATCCGGTCTTTACCGTGATAATCGGGGTAAGATGAGAACCAAACCTAATAAACAGGAACTACAACCACAGGAAGAAAATGACTTGCGAGTCGAAAACCAACGTCTTCGCGCCGAGGTTGCTTACTTAAAAAAATTGAGGGTCTTAGTCGAGGAACGCATCGTCCGCGAGAACGGGAACGGGCAAAAGCCATCGAAGAACTAAGACCGGAACATACCCTTCCCACGCTATTGGAAGTTACGGGGATGGCGCGTAGTACGTTCTATTATCATCTGAAGCAGTTAAAGTTCCCCGATAAATACAAACAAGAGAAAAACGAGATTGTAAGTATATACCACGATCATAAGGGACGTTATGGTTACCGCCGTATCACAGTAGAGATGCACAATCGCGGATATTCTATAAACCATAAAACGGTACTTAGGTTAATGAACGAATGTGGAGTTAAATGCCAGGTGCGCCTAAAAAAATATCGTTCATACAAAGGAGAGGTTGGTGCCGTGGTGCCCGACTTGCTGAAACGTAATTTTATGGCGGAACGTCCTAATCAAAAGTGGGTTACAGACCTTACTGAATTTTCTCTGTTCGGCAAGAAGCTTTATCTGTCGCCTATTATGGACTTATATAACAGGGAAATAATAAGTTATAATATAGCTGAACATCCGACCTTTTACCAAACAATGAAAATGCTTGAAGATGCCATAAAGGATCTGCCCGATACTCCGGAACTTATACTTCACTCGGATCAGGGTTGGCAGTACCAGATGAAACGCTATCAATATCGGCTGCGTGAAAAAGGTATTAGTCAGAGCATGTCTCGTAAGGGAAACTGTTTGGATAATGCGGTCATGGAAAACTTTTTCGGACTGTTAAAATCAGAATTATTATATTTGCAGAAGTTCGAGTCTGTCGATCACTTCCGCAAGGAACTGGAGGAATACATAAATTACTACAATAACAAGCGAATAAAGACCGCATTAAACAACATGAGCCCGGTACAATACCGAACTCATGCTATCTGAATTATTAATCAGTCCAAACTTTGGGGTGCACATCAATCACTCTTCCCCTCCTTTTTTGGACGTATAGCTAATAAAGTTGCTCGGATGGATCACGCATATCTGCCCGTCGGGTTTTCCGAAATCGATGAGGATCGGATATTTGTAAAGCGGCAGATAGTATTTCCGTCCGAAGGATTTGCGGATTGCCTCCGCAGCCAGCAGGAGTCCCGATTCTGCCGTTATGGGACGATCGTATCCGGGATGTTGTCGCATGATCTCCATGCGGCATTTATTGATGTCGTCGAGCGTAAAGACCTCTCCCCGGATGATGCGCAGCAGGCGCAAGGTAAGTTCGTATTCGCGGGACAGATTTCGACGTTGGTCGTCGTTTGTAGCTTCCTCCAACTCTTTCTTCAGCCGTTCGGCTTTTTCTTCGAATGTTGCCACATTTATAGTCTTTTTTGTGTAATGATTCTGTTGTCGGCAAGGGGCAGTAAAATTCCGAGGCCTTTGCCGTCATTCATCCTGTGGTAGAAAATCCCGGACGTATTTCCTGGCCGTGTAAATGTCGCGTTCGATGGTAAGTCCGAACGGCAGACGAAGAGATGCCAGCTCGGAGAGCATTAGGTAGCCCCACTCCCATTCGTAGATATGGCAATAACCGAACAGGCACCAGTCGTCGCCTTCGCGTTCGGCTTCGGTGATGAGCCATGTGCCCGAGCCGCAGGGGTTGAAATACTTGACGAGGACTTCGGCATCCATTCCTTTCCCATCCTGTGAGTGGATAGGATGTTTCTCGAATTTCGAGATGATCTGTTTTGTGAGCAGTGTCATAGAGAATAAAATTTCAGACTGCCCGGAACGCCCGGACAGCAAGAGACGAATAGCCGCTGCGGGCGACAAAGACAAGGCGAAGACCTTGGCGTGTCGCATGCAGCGGCTATCTTGCTGGACGGGTCGGCGTAAGAAAAAATCATTTTCGCTCTTTGCTCACAGCAGGATAAATAGTTATCTTTGTTATGGACTACTCTAAATGACAAACAGGATGATGAACAGAATTATATTGATCGGAAACGGGTTCGATTTAGCGCACGGACTGCCGACGAGTTACAAAGACTTTATTCAAGGATATTGGATTTTTCAAAGACGCAGATTATTGGAAGATACAAGTGATCCAACAGACGGATTATGCTGTATTAAAATAGATAATCCGGACGATATCAAGAAACTGGAACATTTTAGCTGGATTTTGGATAATTCGATGTTCCGATTCCAACGTGGCTGGCAGCAGCAACAGCAAATTGAAGAGTATAATAA
Source organism: Alistipes sp. AM16-43 (assembly GCF_003435745.1). Taxonomy (NCBI): domain Bacteria; kingdom Pseudomonadati; phylum Bacteroidota; class Bacteroidia; order Bacteroidales; family Rikenellaceae; genus Alistipes; species Alistipes sp. AM16-43. The sequence goes on along the minus strand of NZ_QTUQ01000012.1, from coordinate 45,787 downwards.
TTTCTTCAATAGTTTGCCTCTAAAATATGAAAGTCGGTTTTTCGAGGCAATAAATCAGTCTATTGAATTAAGAAATTGGGTAGATATTGAGAGTGAATATTATGCATGGCTGAAGAATATTTTCAAACAAGATAGATGCGAATATACCGATCCGGTTCAACTCAACGAAGAATTGGATTTAATAAAAGGATATTTAACCGGTTATTTGAAATTTGCACTCCAAAATCAAATCAAGCCGGAATTGATAAAGGATTGCATTCGTACAACTATCTACGAACCTTTCAAAACCAGAGATATTTCCAATGAAGGGAAAGAGGCATTTTTGCAATTTGTGGATGAGAGGTGGGAAAAAGCGGAAAACAAGGAGAATACTGAAAGATGTATTTTTTCCCGCAAATACGGATATTCATTTAGAGATATGGAATCCGATATAGAGTATTATAAAAAAGTAACAAATAATTTATTATCAAATCATATAACCAATGTTGAAACTACGCCAACCGATATTCCGGATTATTATCTTCTTCCCGACCAGATATTGTTCCTGAATTTCAATTATACACGAACCGCAGACTTATATATTGACAAAGACTCCGACTTCAAAATAAACCATATTCACGGGGAGTTGGATAACGATAGGAATCCCATCATTTTCGGCTATGGTGATGAAATGGATGAGGATTATAAGACGATTTCGAATTTGAACGATAACAGCTATCTGACGAATATCAAATCGATCCGCTATCTGGAAACGGACAACTACCGTCGGTTACTTCGGTTTATCGACTCCGCCCCATACCAAATATATATCATGGGACACTCCTGCGGCAATTCGGATCGCACATTGCTCAACACCTTATTCGAGCATAAGAACTGTGTGTCGATAAAACCTTACTATTACGAGTGGATAGACGATAATAGAGTGCGAGCCGATAACTATATCGAGCTTGTTCAGAATATTTCGCGCAATTTCAACGATATGCAGAAGATGCGGGATCGGGTTGTGAACAAGTCCTATTGTCAACCCCTTACACCGGTTAATGGGCAGCCATAAACCAAGCGGCAGCAATTCATAAAATTGCTGCCGCTTTTTCGGTATTATTCGCTTGGCGTCCAATCCGGTATTTCGATGGTGTCGGCGTCGATTACCGGGCATCGGATAATCTCCACGGTCTCCTTTTCGTAGACGTTGCAACTCACGAAAAGCGATGCGATGAACATGCCCCAGATCAAGGCAAGGATGCAATACCGGATCGCGTATTTGATTTTCTGTTGTTTCATAATAACTTATTGTTTTAAGAGTTCAGCAATTTCCGGATCGAGATTACCCCGATACTCCATGCGCTCGTCCAATCGACAGGCTTCGAGGAAATGGCGGCGGCCCTCCTCCTTGCGCCCCAGCCGCGAGCAGGCGATAGCCCGCAGGTACTCCGTCGCGGCATCTTCGGGCATCGCGGCCAGCAACTCCATCGCCCGCTCGTTGTGATCCAGCGACAGATGGGCCACGACCGTGTTGCGGTCGTTGTAGTCGTTCAGAATATAGAGTGCTTTGGCGTATTTGCGTTTCTGCAACAGCTCCACGCCGCGGGCATAGGTCGTGTCCAACTCCGTGGTGTGAATCGTATCCTTTACCATCCCCTTGCGGCGCAGATTGTAACGGAAATTCACGGCCCGCAGCTGCGGGTAGATCACCGAACGGATATAGGCATACTCTTTCGGGAACCGCAGCCGGATGGCCTGCTCCCGCCGGTCGGGATTCTTTTCTGATGCAATTAGCGCAAGAATCGCCTCGCGGTTTTCAATGCTTTTGTCCGTGCGAATGCGCTGCGTCAGCTCCGGCCAGTTCTCGGCCACCCACCGCACGATAAGCATCGTGTCGATGCTTTTGCCGTATCGGCGGACAAGATAGCGTTTCAATGCCTGTGCCCGTCCTTGCGAAAGACGGTCGTTGAAAGCGTAAGCTCCTTCCGGAGACGATGCCGCCGTCAGCGTGATGGTATCGACCCAGAACTCCTGCTGTTCGACGATCTGCCGTATCAGGCCGGTGATCTTGTCCAGCTGTTGCCGGTTGTCGCCCAGCGTATCGACCACGCGGGTATCGCCCACGAAAAACTGAATGTAATTGCGATCTTCGACGGTCACGAACTTGTCGATGACCTTGATGCGATACCTCGGCACGGTATCTACGAAGGAGAGCATCGAAGATACGACGTAGCTCAACGTATCGGACGGCGGCAGCCGGTAGGCGCTGTCGTCCACGGCCAACACCTGTCCTTGAAGCGTTACCAGCATCTTTTTCGAGGTCTCGTCGGTTTTCACTGCTTGGGAATAGTAATACGTGACGGTGCTTCGTCCTTCGACCAGTGAATCGAGCCGGACGTCTTCGGGATAGGGAAACTTCACGAAACGGTTGAAGGCCGCCTCGCGCCCCACGGTATCGGGGCGGAAGCGTTCGACATAGGTTTCGTACTGCCAGTAGTCGCGCTCTTGCAGCAGCGAGAAGCGTCCGCCGCGGATCACCAGATCTTCGAGCGCCACGGATTCGTCGGGCTTGTGCAATATCGGCGTGATTACGACGCTGCGGCTTCTGCCCAACAACTGTTTCGGCAGCGTCACGATGAAATCCAGCACGACACGACCGTTGCGCTCGGGAATAGACCGCATCTTCGCCACGACCGTCACCTGCTCGATCTGAAGCGCCATGACACGCTCGCCGTCGGCAAGCGTATCGACCGGAGCAAGAAAGAACGTGTTGCTGTCACGCTGCAACTTCACGACCTGCGGGCGGTAGTCCTGCTGCCGCTCCTGCCGCTCGGCGCGGGTAAGCTGCGAGAGCGAGGCTGTCATCTGCTGCCGCTGAAGCCGTCCGGCCACCGAACAGCCGAACATCATCCATAAAACCCCGACGGTGATTCCTACAGTTATGATTTTACGTGTGTTCATCGTTAAAAGATGTAGGAAAACGATACCTCTAACTTTGTCGGCGCGAGCGTCCAGCGGCGGTAATGGTAGATATACTCGTCGTCCCAGTCCCCGACCGTGGGGTCGCGGCGCGTGTCCTTCGTGCGGTAAAGCCCTACGCCGGCTTCGACGGCGACGTTCCAGCGTTTCGAGAGCATCCACGCATACCCGTAGCTGACACCCAGACCGCAGGCATGACCTTTATAGCGTTTCGTTCGGCTTCCGAGGTCGTAACCGACATAGGTAAGGTGCTGTCCGAGAAAGTGTCCCACGAAGGATTCGTAGAACCAGTAGCGGCCGCCGAGCTGCACGGCATGGAAGTTCATCGAGAGGGATGCGGTTTGCACCGGGTTCCAGTAGCCGGACAGCTCCAGCGACCAGTTGTCCGTCAAGGCCGCTTCGGCCCCGGCGTTCAGCGTCGCGCCGCATGCGGCAAGGGCGTTGGCCCTTACGGCGAAGATCTGCGCCGCAGCCCGGCGGGGCACGCCCCACAAGGCCGCCAACAGCAAGACCGCCGTAATGAATATTCGTTTCGTTTTCATTTGTTCTGTCTGTTTGAAGATTATTGTACGGCGTATTCGACCATTCCGTTCTCGGATGCCGTGCGGGAGAAAGTCGCTTCGTAATCGGTCACGGAGTAGTCCGTGTAGCCAGTTCCGAGATCGAGCGTCGCCGAGGCGCGTCCCCTCATCCGATCCGCCTCGATCTTTACGTTCATCGTACAGGTCAGCGTCTTGGTCGCCCCGCCCCGCAGCACTACCGTCACTGTGGGGTTTAGGGTAATCGTCAGATCGTTCATAACCGGATAGGTCCCTTCCGCAACGACCTCGATACCGCCCGATATTTTACTGAAGGAGCACGTAAAGCAGGAAACGGTTTTGATTCCCGTGACAAAGGAGTCGAAGAAGGCGCTGTTGCCCTTTTCATCCGTCACGGTGATGCGGTAGGGATTCTCCCCGACGGCCTCGGGACGAATACGCAGCGGGTAGGTGCCGTTCCCCGCCACCGTATAGCCCGTGACGGGCCCGATGTCATCCGTCAGGTTCCGGAACAGGGTCGGCGTACCTTCGACCTGCACGGTATAAGTCCCGTCGTAGTCGTCCTGCTCGATGGTGAAGTCCACGCGGGCGCGGTCGAGCGCCGCCAGTTCGAACTTGTCCTGCGTGAAGGATACCCGCAGCGGCTCGCGGACATAGCTCGTCTGCAGCACCCGCTCGGCATGCAACCCTTTTTCGTCGGTCAGGACGAGGCGCAGCCGCACGTCGCCTTCCCGCTGCTGCGTGTAAGTGATATCAGCGGTTCTCTCCCCGTCGCCGGAGAGAAATGGATAAGGCACTCCGAAGAGGATCGGCTCGCCGTCCAGGGTAACATCGCCGTCGCCCTCTTCCCGCTCGCAGGTCAGGAAGCAGGTGCTCCGGTCGTTGTTCGTGCTGACGACCCGGAGCTGCGCCGTGGCGATCCCTCCGGGCGCATGACGTTCGGCGAAAGGCGTCACGGATACCTCGGTGGTCGAAACCCGCCAGTCCACGGTATTGCGTCCCAAAATCCGCGCCTCGATGCGGTAGACCCGGTTGCGGGCGATGTTGAAGTCCGAGGTGTTGTTCTCCCCCAGGTAGATGCGGTAGACGACGTGCAGGCCGTCCGCCTCGCCCTCGATCAGGATATAAGCGGCATATTCCGGGGCGTTGGCCTCGTTCTTCTGCTCCTGTCCCGGAATCGAAACGTTCTCGCCCTGCAGGTTCTCCGGAAGGTAGTAAACGGCGGAATAGCCGTCGTCGTCCGCCGGGAAGGCTTCCGTCGCGGCGCACTCCCCGTCTGCGGTGATGCGGCCCTCGCCGAAGAGCGCCGCGAAGCGCGGGACGTTGCACAGACGTACGGAACGCACGGAAAGCGAACGGCTGAAATCGGCAGCCACCGTGTAGCTGAAATCGACCTTCGCCACGGCCCGCACGAGTTCAATAGCGATCTGCGTCGTGCCGCGCACGGTAAACGTCCGCATGGCGGACATGGGAAGCGTTCCGGAGTCTGATCCGTCAGGGTTCCATGCGCTGCGCAGCGCCCGCACCTCGGCTTCGGGCAGCGGCCCGGTGTCCGTGCCGAGGTTGGCGACGGCATAGAGGGTGTATCGGCCGTCGGGAAGCTCCAGCGCGACGGTGCGCTGCGAGGCGGCGTACACGTGCCGTGCCGGAGCATCGTTTGCCGGGAACAGATAAAGGTTGATATCCTCGACGCGGCTCTCGTCCGCAACAGCCCGCGTGCCGGGCAGAGCGTCGCAGGAGAACGTGAAGGTCACATGCCGGGGGCCGTGTACGGCCGGAGTGCATACGGGCATCTCGTCCGAGCAGGAGCCGGCGAAAAGCAGCGTTCCCAAAAGGATATGAATGAGGGTTTTCATGGTTTTATCTGAAATAAGCGTAAATAACGGCGGGATCGTCGTCCGGGGAGAAACGGTACTGTTCCTCGTAGCTCAGAACCCCGGTATGGTCGGCATTCCGGCACCAGCCTTCGAACAACCGGTCCGCATCGGGTGTGGCGACGAGCGTACAGCCTTCGTCAGGACAATATATGAGCGAGTACCACGAAGCGAGCGTCATGTCTTCGACCACACGCAGCGCATCGGGCGAGGCGACGGTGCCTTTCCCGTTGCTGCCGTCGAACCATTTGGTGTAGACCCGAAGCAGGTGGGCGTAACAGTACGGGAAACTGAACGAGGCGACCTCCCCGTAACGGTCGAGGATCTGAACCCGGAACATAAAGCGGCACTCCTCGCGCGTGAAGGACGGCGGCCAGTAACGGATATCGTAGTCGTTCTCCGGGCCCCAGATCTCCATCGTCCTTGCAACGGCGCCCCATTGGCCCTCGAACCCGAAATACCGCACATCTCCGGTCTTCAGCTCCACGAAGGCTTCGACCCCGGTCTCTTCGTAGGCCCCGCCGAGCCGCAGCGTCAGGCGCATCGGCTGCCGCTCCAGCAGGAAACCGTTCGACAGCGCAGCCTCCGGCGTGCACAGCACCTCTACGGTATAGGCCCGGATACGGGTGTCGACCTCGGCGTCGCCACGGATCATAATATCGAGCCTATAGTGCGTATTGGCCCGTATGTCGAAGTTCGAGGTGTTGTTGCCGCCCGGATAGATATAGTAGTCCAGCACCTTGGAGCCCCGCAGAGCGCGGATGCGCAGGAACGTCGCATCCGCCGGGGCGTTCGCGGGGCCCTTGTCCCGCTGGTCGGCGATCGAGGGAACCTCGCCCTGCAGGTTCGGAAGCATGTAGAACGTCCCCGTCAGGGTCTGCGACGACGAGCCGACGATTTCTCCCGCCGTATATTCCGCAGCCCGCAGCCCGGGGTCGAAGACCGGCATCCGGGCCGGGAGGTTCACGGGTTGGACGCTGTGCAGGCGGATGTCGCCGGCATCCGGTGCGACAGAGATGTTATAGGTGACTTTCGCCACGACGCGCTGCACCTCGACGGTCGGAAGCGTCACCGTTTCATCCGACGAGGGAATCGACACCTCGCCTTCATAAGCCATCGGCAGCGTATCGTAGTCGTCGGCGTGCGTAACGGCGAGATTCTCCCATGCCGGGCTATCGCCCGTGTCGCGGCCCATATTGGCCGCAATGCGCAGCAGGTAGTCGCCCGGCAGACACTCGAAGCGCAGCGTCGGGGAACTCTGGTAACGGTGCAGGACGACATTACGGTCGGCGTCGAGAAGGTAGAGGTTCAGGTCGCGGATCGCCTCTTCGTCCGCAGCGTGGGTCACGGCCGTCATCGGGTCGGGACATACGGACATGCGGACTGAAACGCCGCGGGGTTGCGGGCATGCCGATCTGTCCTCGGCGATGCAGCTCCACAGAAACGGGAGCACTGCGAATATCCACAGGTATCTTTTCATGGCAGTGGGAATTTTACGAGGTTTCAACTACTCCCGGACGCAACGCACGGGATTGGCGGCATAGCGGTAAAAATCCGTCGTATTGACGAACGGCGGGTAGTTGCTCGTGTCGAATACGATCGAGGTGCAGGCCACGTCGTGGAACACGCCGGTCGAGCCTCCCCAATGCAGATAATACGGGGCATTGGTGTAGAGCCTTCCGAGCGACCCGTTGCGGTCGTAACGCCCCTCATAGAATGTTCCGCCCAAAGGTATCTTCGCCGTTTGCGTGCCGTTGCAGCGGATCGTAACGTAATAAGGTGCCGATACGCTTATCCGCTCTATTCCCGCGAAATCCTCGGCACCGGGCACTTTCCAGCCCAGAGGGCACGGATCGTAAATGGATTTATGGCTGGTGCGGCTGATATTGTTTTTCCCGGTCGTGACGTTGCCCCAGAGGTTCGGGTGGTGGTCGCAGAGCCAGTCCAGCGAAGAAGCCCACTCTTCCCAGTCCTCGAAGGATACGCCGTCCATATAGGTCGTAGGATGCGCTGTGGCCCATTCGAGGGTCATCACGTCGTAGGGCGACTCGGTTCCGGAAGTCCGCGGATCGCTCTCGGCATATTCGAATCCCGCGGCATAGACGGTCGGAGCCTGTATATAAGCGTCCGTCGCCGTGGCCGGATACGGGAACGGGTCTTTGCGACCCCACTGGTAGTAAAGGCCGCGCGAGGCGGGCAGTGTATAATCCGTTTCCAGCGCTCCGAGGTTACGATCCATAAAGACAGCTCCCGAAGCATAGGTCTGTGCCGTGGCCGCCGGATCGTAGTCCACGGCCCAGATATGCCACGACCAGAGGCATTCCCCACGGCTGTCGAAAAGCCCGACCACGGCGTTGCCGTGCGTCGTACCGGTCGTAAAGGTGATTCGTCCGTCCTGATATCGCACATCCTTAACGATCGCCTCGCTCAGCGTTCCCGTCTCCCACAGTATGCGGGCAGAGACGCCCGACAGACGCTTGGGAGTGACGTTGAGCGTCGTGCGGCCGTTACCCATCGTCGCGGCGTCGAACGAATAGGAGGTATTCAATTCCGGCGCGATATAGCAGTTGGCCGTACCCTCGTCGTCGAGCGGCCGGGTGTTGGCCGTGAATTTCGGAAAGATCGACGCATCGTTCGATGCGGGGGTGTAGAGATAGGTCGTCGATGACGACAGCCGCTGCGTATAGCCGTCCGTGGTGTACCATCCCTCGAAGCGGTAGCCCGCGGCAGGAAGCGCCACCAGCGTACAACCCATCTCGTGACACATGACGACGTGATTGCGCGTTCCGGAGATTTCAGCGTCATAGAGCGCTTGGGAGACGTTCACCCAACCTTTGCCGTTGTCGGCAGTCTCGACGACGACCTGAAGGCGGTTTGCAAAGCGGCGGCGGAAGTCGAACGACTGCGCAAGGCCCGCATCGTCTTCGACCGTTACGGTATAGACTACTTGGGAGTTCGCCGTAGTATAGACCGGAAGGTCGTAGTAAAGGAAATATTCATTCAGCCCCGGTTGGTTCGCAAGCTCCAGATCGCGGCCCGTGCCGATGGAAGCATCGTCCACGAGCAGGCGATCCCTGTCGCCCTGCGAGGCCGTGATGTGTCCCCGCAGCGTCAGGGGCGCCGGATCGCCCTCCACCTCGACGAACAGTTCGCCCATCACGTCGTATGTGCAGTAGCCGCCGATCGCATTTTCCGCGTAAGAGTCATAGACGTTGAGCGTATAGCTGCTGACACGGGTGTCGACCTCGCTGTCGCCAAGGATCGAAATCGCGAGCCGGTAATGTACGTTGGCCCGGACATTGAAATCCGTGGTGTTGTTATCGCCCAGGTAAATGTAATAGGCCAATACCTTAGCTCCCCGTACAGCCCGGATCAGAAGATACGACGCATTCGCGGGGGCATTGTCCGGATTCTTATCGCGCTGGTCGGTAATGGACGGAACCGTGCCCTGCATATTCGGAAGCAGATAGCAGTTCCCCGAAATATGCTGTCCCGAAATCCCGCTTTCCGGGCAGTCCGTGTAGTCGTCGGGGGCGTCCGACGGCCGGGCCGCCACGTCGAAGACCGACACCGCACGCGGCACGGAACAAAGCTGCACGGAGCGAAGCTCGATGTCTGCGGGTTTGACGGCGATATCGTAGGATACCTTCGTCACGACACGCTGCACCTCCACGACCGGAAGTGTCAGAATACCGCCGGACGAGGACGTGATCGTAACGTCGCCCTCATAGGACATCGGCAGCGTATCGTACTCGTCGGCGTGCGTAACGGTGAAGTCTTCCGATGCGGGATTCTCACCAAGGTCACGGCCCATATTGGCGGCGATACGCATCCGGTAGTTGCCGGGCAAGGACGTGAAGCGCAGCGTCGAAGAGCTCTGGTAGCGGTGCAGGACGATCTCGCCGTCATCGTCATAGAGATAGAGGTTCAGGTCGCGGAGCGCCTCTTCGTCCGTAGTGCGGGTTACGGCCGTCATCGGGTCGGGACATACTGTCAGCCGAACCGAAACGCCGCGGGGATGAGGGCATGCCGACCTGTCTTCGGCGATGCAGCCCATAAGGGTCGCGGCAAGACTTATCGACAGGATATATAATAATCTTTTCATAGCTTTGAAAGAAAAAGGGCTCCGCCCGAAACACAGGACGGAACCCGGTACGACATGCGGACTATGCTCCCAGTTCGACGGACTGCGTGACGGGTGTCTCCCAGTCGGCGACGGTCACCGTCACGGCGCAATCCTGACCTACGAGACCTGTGATATTGGCCGCGATACGGTAGTAGCCGTTGCGCAGGATCTCGCCCGCGGCCTTGCCCGTCAGCTCCACCGAGTAGGTCACCTCCGAGCGGTCGTCCGTGGTCGAGCCGTTGCCGTCCAGATCGTATGTAGCGTTGATTTCCAGCAGCACACGGTTTCCTGCCGTTAAAGAGCCGTTCTCGAAGCAGTAGAACAGGGCGTTGTATTTACCCGATGCCGCGGCGAGGGTTTGGGTATGCGTGTAGCTCATGGCCCCGGGCGTCGGCGTGCCGGCTACGACCGAAGACTGAGAGGCTGCCTTGGAGAGTTTTACGGAGTTGATCGTGAGCTCTCCGGCGTACTTGTCGGCGAACGACGGGTCTATGGTCGTCTGGAGGGCCACTTTGGCTACGGTACGTTTGAGCGTGATGCCTACCGACGTCGTGGAATTCACGGCGCCGATGGTTTTCGATGTCGAGCCCGACATCACGAAGCCGCCCGAACGTTTGGCCGCGGAGGACACTTCGGCGAAGGTGCCGTTATAGTCGGCAGCCGACTTTTCCACGAGGGCCGTAAGGGCTGCGCGGGTCTTGGCCGACGAGGCGTCGTAGTTCGCTACGGCGTAGAATGAGCACTCGGTGGCGGCCGCAGATTTGGGAAGCGCGAAGGTCGCCGATTTGGAAGCGAGCTCCGACGAAGTGAAGTCACGGCGGATGATAAGTGCTCCGCTATTGTCGAAGGCGAAGACCGAGAGCGACGAGAGCGAGGATTCCCACGCCTCGGCCTTGGCCGAAGTGTCGAAGAATGCGCGGGTGTCGGCCTCGTCCGCTCCGGTGAGCGTGATGGCGATCCGTGCAGTGTCGGATGTTTCAGGCATCGCGGGGTCGAGCGTGTCGTCGGTTTTGTCGCACGAGGCGAACAGGGCGGCGGCTATGGCGGCCGCAGCAAAAAGAATCTTTTTCATCGTGTAATAAGAAATTAAGTGAATGAACTATTTACGCTTGTTGCGTTTTGGATATCGGGGTTGTTCGGAGTATGGGACAGGCGGCTTTTCCTTGCGCGCCGGGCTGCGGTAGCCGGGAACGCCGTTCTCGTCGATCCATGTGCGGATGCCAGTGCGGAGTTCTTCCTTGAGCTGCCGGAATTCCGGACGTTCCGAAAAGTCGTCTTTCAGATCGTAGGCCCGAAAGATTGGAGCGCAGATACGCACCAGTCGCAGGGCGATCTCCTGTCGTTGGTTTTCCGGAATGATCGGGAAGTCCGTGGCGAGGATCAGGTGGACGGTGTCGTATTTCGAAAAGAGCAGACCCCGGAACAGGACTTTGTCGGCGGCACGGACGGCCGAAGCGGCAGGCACTCCCAGTTCAACGCTTTGTGCGTAGCTTTCGAAGGCCAGACGGCTGCGCCGTTCGATCATCACATGGTGGAACTGACGCGGAGGATGGCGTATTTCGAGGAAATGCCGCAGGCGCTCCCGGAACCATTTTTCATCGGGGGTTTCCATCGCAGGAGCGGATTAGCGTTTGCGACCGCGGCCCTGACCCTGATCCGGAGCCTGCTCCTGCGCTTTCTCGGCCTTCTGCTCCTGCTTTTCCTGTTGCTCCTGACGGCGCTGCTGCGAGAAATCGTAGACCACGCCGTTCGAGCGGGGGTCGATACGCAGGATACAATTCAGCGCCTTGCCGTTCTTGCCCAGAATGGGATGTTCCTTCTCTTTCGAACAATCCAGACCTTCGGGGCTCAGCAGGGCCGTGCGCTGACGGTCGTCGAGCTGTTTGTCGAGTTGCGGAGAGATATAGGGGCGGCTGAACTGGTAGTCGGTCATCTTGTATTCGTTCGAGAGGACATCGAAGCCCACTTTGCCTGAATAGGTGATGTCGCTGCCGCGCATGGAGCAGCCTTCGACGAAGACGCGGCCGCCCAGAGCCAGTTCGTTCTGCTGCGTATCATCCAGACGCACGCCGTTGAAATAACGCAGATCGGGAACTTCGTTTTTCGGAATGGTGACAAGGCGGTTCGTCGCGGGATTCAGCGTGGCGAAGCACCACTCCTTCTCTCCCGTGTGCGGATTGGGAAGTTCGTACAGCCGGTCGGGGGTCTTTCCGGCCAACAGCTGCTCCTTCTCACTCGTGGAGAACATCATCCGGTACTCTTCGCGCTCGAACTCCGGACGCGGAAGGGCACTCGTCAGACCGACCTGCACATCACCGTTCATGTCCTTATAGGGATGCAGGGCGAACTGACCTGCGACGGGAATATTGCCGATCTTGAGGGTCACGTCATGCAGGTCCGTCGTCGGAAGGCCGTGCTTCATCGCCTCCAGTTCTTTGGGAGTAACGATGATACCCATCTCTTTCAGCTCCTGCAACTTCAGATCCGGAGTGTCGAACTTGACCTTTTCGAGTTGGTACGAGGTGACGCGATGATCGTAAAGGGCTTTGAGGCCCTCAGGGTCTTTGGGATTGTCGGCAAGGCGCAGCAGCGATTGTGTGACTTCGCTGGCCTTGTCGGCGGCGACTTTCAGAAAATGAAACGGCTTGGCGTTCTCCTGCGACATGAAGCCCTTGATGAAGGCCGCGACTGCGGAGCTGTTGCGAAGTTCGTAGAACGCCGGTTTGTTGGCCGTGAGCGGTTGCGTCGTCGTAACCTTGTATTGGTTACCGCTTTGTTTGAGGTCGGAGACGGCCTCCACGGCGCCGTTCTGCTCGTTGTAGAGCAGGAGCGTTTCCTTGTACTTCGGATCGGCCTGTTCGGGGGTCTGAATCGGTTTTTGATTCTGATTTTCTTCGGGCATAACACAAAATGTTTTAAGTGAAACAAAAGGTTCATGCCGCGAATATAGAAGCATGTTTTCCGAAACGATGCCCATGTCCGCTCCAGTCCGCTCCAGTCCGCACCGAGGCAAAAATTACGGTTTTTTCTTGGGTAAAAGTTTCGCGAGATCCGGATCGGCTTCGATACGTGCGATCTCCCGGCGGACAAGCTCCGCAACGTCGGCTTTGACACGGTAATAATTCTCTTTGACGATCTCCTCCATGTGATCCTTGCCGTCCTCACCGACAAAAGAGGATATTTCGGGAATGGGGACATAGGCTGCTGTTTCCGCCTTGACCTTATCGTTGTCGATGACGATCTCGGCATGGAAGATCTTCTGCTCGATACGCTCGTCGAAGTTGTCGGCGACCGAGCCGACGAACATGCCCTGCGTGAGGTTGGAGATTTTCGAGGCAGGGATCAGTGTTTCCAACTGCGTATTGGTCGAGGTGGTGACGTTCTCGTTCGATACCGAGTGCGACTCGCGCAGTTGCACGATCTTGCCGAAACGCTCCGACAAGGTGCGGGCCGTGTCGCCCACGACCTGTCCCGAGAAGATATTGCCCACAGTATTAGTGATGACCTTGGCCTCTTTCTCCCCGTAGTCGCGCTCCAACTGCGAAAAGTCCTGAAATCCCAGACAGACGGAGACCTTGTTCGAGCGGGCCGTGGCTATGAGGTTATCCAGCCCCCGGATATAAATCGTCGGTAGTTCGTCGATGATAAGCGACGATTTCAATTTCCCCTTTTTATTGATAAGCCGGATAAGGCGCGAATTATAGAGTCCCAGCGCCGCGCCGTAGATGCTCTGCCGGTCGGGGTTGTTGCCCATGCAGAGGATTTTCGGCTCCTCAGGGTTATTGATGTCGAGTGTAAAGTCATTGCCCGTAAGCACCCAATAGAGCTGCGGAGAGATCATACGCGAGAGCGGGATTTTCACCGATGCCACCTGTCCCTGCAACTGATCCTGCGCATTGCTTTTCCACGCATCCATAAAGGGTGAGAGGTAGTTTTCCAGTTCGGGATAAGATGAAAGAATCGGGAAAATCTTTTCGAGAGGTTGGCACAGAAACTCGATGGCGTGCGGGAAGGTACAATAATGTCCGTTGTCATAGATTTTCAGGTACCAGATGATCGCCGCCAGCAGAATGACGGCCGAATCGGTGAAGAAGTCACCCTGCTTGTCCACCCACGTCTTATTGAGGTTCAAAAGCGTGACATAGGCGCTTTCGTAGGCATCCGAAATGTCGTCCATGAAGCGGGCGTCGATGGGATTGCAACGGTTCGAGCGGCGGGGATCGTCGAAGTTGATGATGCAGAACTTCGGCTTGACGGCGTATTTGTCCAGATGCCGGAGCAGGTGGTTGTAGGCAATGCGTGTAAGGTCGTCGAATTTATAGTCGTAGACGAGCATCGAGAAACCCTTCTCGATATGCTGTTTGATATAGTTATTTAAGACCGCGTAGCTCTTACCCGAACCGGGAGTTCCGAGGATTAGCGTCGCACGGAACGGGTTGATGACATTGATCCATCCCTCGCGCCATGCTCCTTTATAGCGGTAACGGGTGGAAAGATTCACTGAATATTCGTTGTTGAGATAACGTTCTTCCTGAAGGAAATTTTCATTGCGGTCATTGAACGGGTCGTCGGCAAGGGGCTGTTTCAGAAGACGCCGCAGCCACACGCCGGCGGCCAGCAGGCTGAGGTAGCCCGCACCAAGGGTCAGCGTGTAGCTCCAGCCCTGGAAGCCGATCCCAGCGGGCAGCGACAGCAGAAAGCCGTTCAGAAAGAACAGCGGGAAGCCGAGGCAGGCGGCAGCGACGATATGCCGCCTGTCGACCCTGCCGTTGCGGACGCTCTTCGTGCCGTAGCAGCCAAGCGCGAGGAACAGAAAGGCGCAGAGTTTCGTAATGACGGGAGAGGAGAAAAGAAGAGTTGTCCGCTGGATATCGAGCAGGAGACGGTCGGCATAACCGTAGGTCAGGCCGCATGACGAGAGCCATTCGTAGCAATACCAATACACGTGCAGCACCAAAAAAAACACGCCCAGCCCGCGGGCGAACTGCACGATATTTTCAAGGGCTTTCAAATCATCTTCCTGTTGCATGGCAGAGAATATTAAAAGTCCCGAAGATACATCTCCGGCAGAAAAACAGGTACCCATGTCCGCTCCAGTCCGTCACTGTCCGCACCGCATAAAGAACGCTCCGAGAGATGAATCCCCGGAGCGTGATGCTGAATAAAAACAGACTGCCTATCGCTGGCTGTAGGCAATCAGATTGTTGCGCAGGATGTCGAGAAAATGCGTCAGACGCAACTTTCGGTTGATGAGCGTATGGCGGCACTGCTCCGGGTTGTTGATACGGACGTTGAAAGTTCCGGAAAGCACATCGACAAGTGTCGCCAGATCGATCCGTGTGCCGTCGATGCGGCGTATGGCTCCGGAGAGTTGCAGGGCCGTAGCAAGCTCCATGATATCCGTAGGTGTGAATTGCTCGGAGAGGAACAGCGGCGACTTGGGGACTTCGACCGACACCGGGGCGGCGATGGACGGATAACGAACCCGGGTAAAGACTAAACGGATCTCGAAATTCGTCAATAGAAGCGCCGATTTGAGCAACAACACTTGCGGAGATTCCTTTTCGACAATTCGCTCCTGCAACCGCATCAGGCAGGATTGGAGGCGGGCAAGTTCGTGCAGCAGGTCGAGGGACGATTTACAGGATTGAACAGTAAGACCGTGCAGCAGGTCGATGTAATCTTCATAGGCAGCGTCGAGAGTCTTCTGCTCAGGGGACAGTAATCGTCGGTTGAGAGATGTTTCGAGCAGGACGATAAATTGGCTTTTGTCCAAGTTTTCCATAATTCGACTTACACAGAATTGGTTGGTTTGCTTTGCAAAAATAGGAATTTTCAGGATACCCAATTACATGTCCGGATATCCGCCCGGATATAAAAAATCGAAAAAAATCATTCATCTTCCTTATTCAAGGAATAAAGCAGTGCATCGGTAAATTTTGTGCGATCTTTCTTGCGTTCCAGAACACG
This sequence comes from Alistipes sp. AM16-43, assembly GCF_003435745.1. NCBI lineage: Bacteria > Pseudomonadati > Bacteroidota > Bacteroidia > Bacteroidales > Rikenellaceae > Alistipes > Alistipes sp. AM16-43. Next base: position 30,317 of record NZ_QTUQ01000012.1, on the reverse strand, counting down.
GCGTTTGACATCAGTCGGATCGCCGAGTTTAACATGCAATGTATTCTCGAAGACCCGAACAACCAAATTGAATGGAGCTGTCGAACCATCTGCCAGCACGAAAGGAGGTGGAGTCATCCGATCGAGTCCGCAAAGGATTTCCGAAACGCTGATCGCAGGATAGTGTTTGGACCAATGGAGCGGTGAAGTAAATGCAGGTTCAGATATGAAAGATCGCGGGTGTTCAATACGATGATATAACAACTCTTTTTCCAAGCAGATAAATTCGAGAGTCATGTCGACAACCCGGTGTATATATGGCGGAAGCGAAACGGACGGTTCATGAATTCGAGAAAGCAGAAATCGAAACTGGATTTGCGTATAATTTAACGTATGTAATGCCGACAGACAATCTGTGTCATCGCAAAGTGCTGTAATGAGGCGGGCAAATTTCAAAAAGTAAGTTTGCAGCCTTTTTTCAGAAACAACTTTTCGATTCAATGATTTTAAGATGGCTCTGAACAAAGATGTATGCAACAATTTGTCCATCTATATTTGTCGTTTATTACAATGAATTAAATTGCATATATTGTATCTGTAGGATAATTTTCTTATCTTTGCCAAACGGCGAATAGCTGTCGAATCCTGTCATCGACACCTGAAAATGCTACAAAGACAAGATGGACGGGATGATAGGGGAAATCGTGCAAAAAACAGCACGGGCTTCTCCTATCTGTTCATCGGGTTGTAGCATTCCTCAGGTGTCAATAGGTTAAGTCCGTGCTTTTATTTTATGCTATTTCATTTATGGTTTAACCGAGAAGTTTGATTTTGCTACAATAAATTTATAATTTATGCGTTTCATAAAGAAAATACCGGTTACGATTCATTAAAAGTGAATTTTTCAATACAAAAAGACTTACAGATGCTCACATTCTGAATCGGTCAACATTTACATCCGGATATTTTCTTATTGCCGTTCGAATATTCTTCGAACGGCTTTTTTATCCGAAAGTTAAAAACACCCGCACACCTCAAAAGATGTGCGGGTCAAAATCGGGGCGCTTACAGATGCTCAACCGATTCTAAACAGGTCAACAAAATACATCTCAGAGGAGTTATTCGGCCGTAGCCTCGTCGTAGGTGATGGTGTAACCGCTGCTGACGAACGTCCAGTCCTGCGGGCGGTTACCATTCTCGCAAGTAACGGTTTCCTCCCAAGCTCCATCGGCAATGGAATTGAACAGTGACAGCTGGTTCCGTTCAGATGTCCGGCGCAGGTTGAAATGCATGATCGCTCCGTAACCGGCCTCGGTCAAATCATAGGCATAATTGCCATACTGACTAATCTGATAGGCGGAATAGTAATTACCCAGATTGATCGACATCGGGGCATAGTGCTCCTTGGTTACGCCGGCAACACTGATGCTGGTGTTGTAATACGCAAAATCGGAATAGACATAGTCGAGTTTGGCACCTGCCGTTGCGTTGATTTGGCTGGAACCGCCGGTATTGTACTGGAAGAGGGTAATCAACTTGCCGGCGGGCAGCTTGGCGCGCAGTTTGGTGATCAGGTTGCCATACGAACCGGAAACGGAGGTCACCGTGCCGCCGTACTCGTTGTCGAATCCGATACCGTCGAGTCCGTACTTATTTACGGCATAGGCGAGAATCGTTGCAAGCTGGTCGGCCTGCGTGTCATTGAGACTCGTGAAGTCGATATTCTGCCAGTTGGGCAGGATGGTGAGCACGACTTTGATGCCTTTGGCTTGCAGGCCGGCTACATAGGTGGCGGCACCGCCGTTTTCGAGCAGGTTGGTCATCTTGTCGTTCAGATAGAGGGTCGGACGCACCACGCCGTTGACCGTCTCCTTGTTGAGATTGGCGGCGAAGAACTCCACGATATCGGCGTAGGCTGTACCGTCGGAGAGCATATAGTCGCCGGCATTGAGCGGGTTCACGTCGTTGGTTTCGACATAAATGGTGACCTTCGGAGTTTTGTCTCCGTAAGCACGTGTTTTGACGATAGGCTCTTGAGCCTTGTCCATCGTCGGGTCCTCTGCCTGCTGGCAGGAGAACATCATCGCTGCACTGGCTGCCAATGCTGCGAATAATTTGAAGTTTTGTTTCATTTTGATTTGAATTTTAATTGTTTGTTTGCTCCGGTTAAAGAGCTGTGAGAGGATAAAATGGAAGAACACAGGTGTATTTTGTCGACCGTTTTTATCAATTCCAGTCTTTCAGCCATTTGCCGTAATTGTATATGCCCTCGGATATATTAGAGAGCCTGTTTTTATCGAACAGGTAATTATATCCTTTTCTGCTTCCCAAAATGAGGTTGTTTTCAGGGTCCATAAACGTACAATGCATTGCAAATGTACCGTCCCATGCTGTTTCATAATTGTCCTGCAAATGGGCGCGCAAATCATCGAAGACAATGATATTGTTCGGTCTATAATCGGCCAAAATCCAGTCTATAAGAAAGCCCGGCTCCTGCATCATAGCCTCTTCTTCCGTTCGGGCAGCAGGATAGATGGGAAAGTTGACGCAACCGTACCGCTCCTTGGGCAGGTTGGCAATCGGCTTTTGCGTATAGGCCGAAACATATTCCTGTTCGGGATGCCACGGGTCGAGCAGCTGCGGGGCTTCGCTCTCGCTGTTGTAGCCCGACCATGCATAGTCGATATAGTCTCCGACGGCGATGCCGCCCGTCGCTTCCGTATTCCAGAAAGTAGCGGTCGGCTCCTCGTAAACGGTCAGCGTCAGCAATTTTTCCGTGCCGAGGGCTTCGCGCAGCGCCTTGATGAGTTTGGGATAGGAGGTCGTATTCACAGCCGGCATGCCCTCCTTGCCGTAGCCGGAATTTCGATCCCAGAGGTTTACACCGTCGAGTCCGTATTGTTCGATAACGGTCTTGACCTGCGCGGCGAAGTCTTCGATTTGGGTATCGGTGAGGTTGCAGAACCCGAGCCCCGTGCCTCCGCCTTCGATGCTGATACATACCTTGCGTCCGTGTTCCTGCAAAGGACGGATATATTTCGTCGATTGGCTGAGCACATAGGTCATGTCGGATCCAAGGTTGAGCAGGGCTCGGCTGGTTGCAGCATCGTAGCCGACCTGGACGGTGCGCAGGTTGACGATGTTGCCTACGGCCTCGTGCCATGCTACGGTCGAGCCGTGCACCAGTTTCTTCTGCATAATGTAATCCAAGACCAGCAACGGCTGAAAATCGTTCGTATTGACATAGAACACGAAGAACAGGTCGTGGCCGTCGTGCAGGGTGTATTCGTCGGTGTAGGGTTGGCGAACCGAAACGTTGTAGTAAAGCGTCTTGTCCGCGTCCGGTGCGTCCTGTGCAGCGACCGTAAGCGGTAGTACATATTCCCCGGCGGCAAGTCCGCTTGCCGAGAACTTGATACGTTTCAATTCCGAGCGCTGCGTTGCGGCCGAGAGGTCGAGCGTCTTGCCGTCGGGAAACTCGTAATTCGCCTCCGGCAGCAGTGTGCGTTCGATTTCATCTCCGGCATCGTAGTCATTGAGCAAAGATGCATCGCACCATGCGTCGAGCGAATATCCCGCTGCCGCCGGCTGTGTCTGCCTCAAGTAGAAGTTCTTCGTCATAACCCCTCCTTCGGTCAGCAGCACATCGACCCTATTTTCCACGGAATTGCTGCTGCACAACATCACATGAACCTCTTCGATGGAACCTTTGTCGGGCAACTTCCCGCTTTCCTGCATCACGGGATCGGCCTCGCAGGCCGTAAGGCCCGCGAGTGCCGCCGTGCAGAGAAGCGTTACCACCCCTGTTTGCAAATCAAAAATCGTCTTCATAGTTACTCGTTGTTTTCGTTAAGTTTCGGGATCTCGATGCCCTGCGGCCAAATGATGTCGTACTTGGCGACGCCGTCGTTGCCGTACATCGAATAGTCCTTGACCGTATTTCCCGAGGCATCGTTGCATTTCCAATACCCCAAAAGCGTCGGATCGTTCTCCGGGTTTTCGATTTCATACATATTTTCCCAAATCTGTTCCGGCGTGCGGGCCACAGACCATACACGCGCCTCGGCGATCTTGCCGTTCAGAGGCCGATAGTCGTCGTAGGAGCGGCCGATGAAGAACTGATAGGCCTCGCTCAGGCCATCGTACCCCAGTTCTTCGTACTGGGCCTTGTCGCCCTCGGGAGCGGTGTTCCACAGGTCGTAGAGCGCCCGCATGGCCAAGTTGATGCAGTTCTTATCGTTCTGCGTCGTGATGCCCACGCCCGTGACTTCGCTCTGAATCTGCCCGTCGACGTAGATGCGGGCCGTGCGGGTATTCTGGTCGTAGGTGCAGGCCACATGGTACCAGCGCCCCGTTTCGAGATGCTTCATCGCGTCGCGTCCGGGAATCTTGCCGAAGCCCGAGCCACTGCCCGAACCGTCGAACTGCAACTGTTCGCGCTCGAAATTCGTATCGCCGATACGCAGCAGCAGGTACTGCTCAACGCCCATGACGGACGAGATGTTGACGGGATTGCCTTCAGTATTGGTTTTCACGAATTCGTCGATGTAAATCAGGGCCTCGTAGGTCACAGCCCGCAGGCCGTTCCAATCCTTGCTGCTTTCGGAATACTTATCGAGGGTCGGGAACTCGATCCAGTTGTCCGTAAGTTGTGCCGCGACGGTGATGGCCGAGGAGCGTTTGACGACGTAGTAAGCCACGTCGGAGCCGTGCAACACATCGATCGATGCGCTACCGATGCGTACTGGAACCAGATAGGTTTCGTCGATTGGCAAAGCTCCGGTCTGCTCATCTCCTTCTCCGGTGAGTTCACGGAGGCGCAGCGTGACAGCATCGGAGGTCGTCTTCCCTGCCGGAATGGTCACAGTTTCGGACAGCAAAGAATAATATTTTGAATCGAGCATCGTCCACTCCGTACCGTAACGGGCATTGTACGTCCCGACGAGCGACGGGTCGACCGTGAGCGTCACCGCCACATCCTGTCCTGCCGGATATGTCAGTACCGCCTGCAACGCGCAATCGTAGGTAGCCCGGGTGTTGCTGAAGGTCGTGAGCTGTGCGTCGCTCGTCGAAGCGACGTCGAGGTATACGACATTGTCGAACTTGTGATTGTCATCGCCGTAGTTCTCGCAGGCCGTGAAAGCCACAAGCGAAACGAGAACCGCCATTAGTATCTTTTTCATGTTCATGACTGTCTTTATTTAGAGGGGTTCAACGTTTGTATCGCCTGCCGGATGGTTTGGTAGTTCATCTCGGAATGGTAGTAATCTTCGGCAATATTGTAAGCCGCAAGCCCCGCATAAGGCCCGAGTTCGACGACGCGGCGCGACATTTCGTCGACGGCGGCGTGCTCGGTGCGGTCTTCATCAAACAGCGCCGCATTGATTTCGGCGGTCAGCAGCAGCCGATTGGCCTCGATGCCGGCATAGTTAACAGCGTGCAGGGCATGGAGTCTCACATCCAAAACATTTTCGAGTTTCTCCGTATCGAGGATGACGTAATCCATCTTTGCACGGTCGGTGGCAGCGAGCGACAGGGGATTACCCTCGAAAACGAGGAGCTGACCGTCAGTTCTGGCCGTGGCAAGCCTATCAATAATGCGAGCCGTGGCATCCGCAGCCAACGGGTCGGTCGTGAACGAGTAGCCGTCCATGCCATTGGCAGCGACGGCAACGACGACCTTATCCAAGTAGGCGTCGAGCGCCGCCGCATCGGCGAATTCCTCCGCACGAGCGGCATAGTCGATCTGATAGAGCACCTTCGTGCCTTTCTCGTGCATGACGGACATGTCCTCGGCGTCGAATTTCGAGAAGTTGTCGGCGTTGGTCAGCGTCACGATGTCCAGCGAATCCGGAAGGCAGCGCATGAAGTCCTGCTCTCCGGTCGCTTTCTCGGGAGAATTGTGCATGCGGGCATAGACGATGAAATGCTCCGACTGCTTGTAGGCCCTCAATGTCGCGGTGTACTCGGCCCATAGGGCAGGATCTTGCTCCCAAGGCTTTTTGACCGTACTGTCGAGTGCCTCCGTTTCCGTCCAGTCGCTGCACGAGACGAGCGACAGCATCGAAAACAGCGCCAGCAGCGTGAATATAAAGTTCTGTTTCATAGCTGTTAGTTGTTATAAGATTTGCAATCCCACCATACACGGGTTCCCATGACGTCGCCCGTGCGGTTGCCGTTCTGCTGCTCGCCATCGAGCGTCTGGATGGCCAACTGAAGGTTGGCGTTGTTCTGCTGGTACTCCTCGACGGGGTAAGGCAGGCGTCGTGCACCCTGCGCTACGTCCACCGTGCCGCCCGACTTGTCGGTGGGCACGGGCAGCAGTTTCGGATAGCCCGTGCGGCGGTGCTCCGACCACGCCTCGACGCCCAGCGGGAAGATGGCGATCCATTTCTGCACGATGATGCGTTCAAGGTTGCGTTCGAAGTTCTCGGCTCCGTCGACCCACGGAATCCCGATGTCGCTCTGGGCCATCGCGCTGTAGTTGCCGACAGGATCGGTGTAGGGCGCGGGCTTGACGTCAGTCTGGGCCAGATAGGCGTCGGCGCCGCTGGCACCGCGCTCCTCGAACGAAAGCCTTACGGCTGCTTCGTAGAGTGACCGTGCCGTTTCTTCCGAGCCCCAGCGCAATTCATATTCCGCACGCAGGAACGTTGCCTCGGCGGCATTGAACCATAGGTAGGGCGTATCGCTCGCAACGATCATATTCGAATACTTCGACACGGCCTGCGACTTGCTCGTCACATCGATGCCGATACGGATACCCACATAGTCGCCGACATCGTTCGCAAGGAACATCTTCTCCATACGCGGGTCTTTGTAGCCGTTCATGTAGCAGAGGATGTCGGCTCCGACACGGTGGTCGCCCCAGTCGTTGTAGATGAGCGTCGTGCGGTTCTCCGCGGCGTGCATCGCCGCATTGTCGGCATTAGCCTCGATAACACCCCCGGCAATAGCCTCGGCGGCCTTCGCACGGGCGACGTCGGACTTCACATACGACAAACGCATGGCCATGCGCAACTTGAGCGAATTGGCATATTTGAGCCACTGCGCGATATTGCCGTAGTAGACGCCGTCGTAGCGGCTCCACGCTTCGGCCGGGAGCGTCGTGTTGCGGCCCAGTATCTCGATAGCCTCGTCCAGCTCCTCGAACATCTTCGTATAGACCGCCTCCTGCGAATCGTACTCCACATAGACCGACTCGTTGCTCTCCAGCTTCGAATAGGGAATCGGACCGTAGGAGTCCGTCACACGGTGCATGATGGCCACTCGCAACAGGCGGGCGAAAGCGATGGCCACTTCGTCTTCCGTGCCGTTGACGATGCCCTTATAGGGGGTATAGGTCTCGGTGATGACGTTGGCGAAAGGCCATTTGCGCCAGTCGGCCGAGGGATTATAGGTCTCGAACTTGGTCTGCCATGTATCGACCGTAGCACCGATGTAACCGCCGAACGGCCCGCCCGAAAGCGATTCGTTGAACTGGTACATGTGCTCCTGCACGGGAATCACAAGACTCTGCAGCGACTTGAATTTCGTGCCGGTCTTGTAATTGAGGGCATCCATCTGTTCTTCCGTAACCTGATTGGGATTGCGGTTGATGTCCTCGAAATCACCGGTGCAGGCAGCCAATCCGAGCAGCGCGACCGACAGCAACACCGACTGCCAGCTCATATTGATCTTTCTCATAGTTTCTGCGCTTTAGAATTGGAATTTGACATTGAAACCGAGACTGCGCATCGAAGGCATCATGAAATAGTCGATGCCCTGATAGTTCAGTCCCGTCGAGGCGACGGCTTCGGGGTCGAACGGCGCCTTGCAGTAGATCATCCACAGGTTACGCCCTACGAACGAGACGGTCATGCGCATCTTGTCGCGGAACCATTTTGTCGGCAGGGTGTAACCCAGCGAAAGCTCTTGCAAACGGACGTTCGTCGCCGAATAGAGATAATATTGCGGCAGACCGGACTGCGAGCCGATGGCTTGGTACCACTTCTGCGCATCAACCATCTCACGGCCGTTAATCAGCACGCCGCCGGCATCACGTGCAGCGGCCGAAGCCTCCGAAACGCCGTACAGATCCAAATTGGCCTGCGTCGCGGAGTAGCAGACACCGCCCAGACGGGCTGTGAACAGCACGCCGAGATTGATGCCCTTCCAACTGAAATCGTTACGCCATGCGAGATTGGCATCCGGGAACACCGAACCTAAATAGATATCCTCACCCTCATCGGTAACCTGTAAGTTACCGGCATTGTCCACTTCGACATAGCCGTTTTCATTATACCGCAGATTGGACGTCGTATAAAGGTCTCCCAACGTACCGCCTTCTTTAAGAATATATTTCGCCTTGCCTAATCCCTTGATGTCGAGCTTGGTGAGATTCAGAGATTCGCCCGTCACGGGGTTTACGGCATTAGCCGCAAGTTCGCGGATTTCGTTCTTGTTCCACGAATAAGTGAAGTTCGTCGTCCAGCGAAAGTCACGCCATTGGTTATCGTACCCGAGCGAGAGTTCGACACCCGTATTGCGGACATGGCCGGTTTGCAGGTAGATGGTCGTATAGGACGACGAGGGCGGCAGCGACGGGTCGAAGGTCTGATTTTTCGTATCGGCCCGGTACCACGAAGCCGAAAGATTGATGTGTTGCCACAGACGGGCATCCAGACCCACCTCGTAGGTGATGGTGCGCTCGGGTTTCAGGTCGCCGATGGGATAGTGCGTCTTGTCTTTCCACACCTTGTTCGTGGCGTCGTATTCGTAGGTCGGAACCGTCAGGTGACGCGGGAACGGCATACCTACCGAGGCGATCGAACCGCGGATCTTCAGATAGCTGAACGTCTTGCCCAGATCCCATGTCGAAGAAGGCACCCAAGACAGGCCTACTGACGGATAGAAGAACGACGACTCGGGCGAATTGGCCAGTTGCGAAGCCCAGTCGTTACGCCCCGTCACCGTGAGGTAAAGCATCTGTTTCCAACCTACTTCGACCGAGGCGAAAATCGACTGCGTCTGGTCGTGCCAGCCGACCTTTTCGGCACGTTTTTTCGTGTCATCCAGATCGAAAACATTGAATATGTTGGGAAGTCCGTTCTCCTGAATCGGCCCACGGTATGACAACTCATCGGTCTTGATATTGTTGATCGAGGCGCCGATATTCGCGTTCAGAGACCAATCCTCGCCGAAAGTCTTGTTAATGTTTACCATCAGATCGGCGTAGGTCTGCGTGTCGTAAGCACGGGCTTCGGTATAGTGGCCGTTTTTGCCGCCTTCCGTAATCGTGGTGTTCGACGAGGCATAGAGTTTTTGCGTGTAGAGCGAATTCGAATTATCAATGCGGACACGTCCGGCAACATTAAGCCACGGAAGAATGTCGTAGCTGGCCGAGAACGACAGCATATAACGCTTCTTGTCCGTATTGCGCAGGTTGCGGTAGTTGATCCAGTAGGGATTCTGCATGCGCAAATCACCGCCTTCCATATCCGCACTCCAGAATTGCTCCATGAGTTTCGTCCCTTCGTTGTAACGCTCGAAGCGACGGTAAAGGTCGAAATTCTCACCCCGCGGGAACAGGTAGGCCGGAACCAGCGGGTTCGAATAGACTCCCTGATTGGTCATGTTCTGGTCTTTCTGATAGATGTAGCTGGCGCTCGCATCGAGCTTGAGCCGGTCTTTCAGAAAGTACGAAGTATTGCGGAACGTGAAGTTGTAACGGTCGTATTCGTTATTGGGGATAATGCCGTCCGAATTGACCGAAGCAGCCGAAAAATAGGTCTGGTTCTTGTCCGTACCGCCAGAAACCGTAACAGCATTCGTATAAACGTGTCCCGTCTCGAAATAATCGTCCGGAGTATAACCGTAACGGGCTTCAGGGCGTAATTTCTCGCCCCAACTGTAAATGCTCGAGCCGCTGCGCTGGCCGTTCAAACCCGTACCGTAGCGATTCTGAAATTCCGGTTGGATGAAAGGTGCGAGAAATTCGATATTACTCGAAAACGTAGCTTTCAGAGTCCCGGCTTGGCCTTTTTTCGTCGTAATCATCACAGCGCCGTTCGCGGCTTCCGAACCGTAGAGCGCGGCCGCGGCAGCACCCGTCAGCACCGACATCGACTCAATATCCTCGGGGTTGAGGTCTGCGATGGATTCCGTAGCACCGCGCGAATCGAACTCCGTACCGCCACCACCACCGAAGTTGTACATCGGAATGCCGTCGATAACGTAAAGGGCGTTCGAAGACTGCGAAATGGACTTGTTGCCGCGCAGTACGACCTTCGAGGCACCGCCGACACCTGACGATGAGGCGTTGATCGTGACACCGGCCACTTTACCCGTCAACGAGTTGATGAAGTTGGCATCCTTGACGGTTGTGATGTCTTCGGCCTTGATCTGCTGAACATTGTAGGCTACGGCCTTTTCCGAACGCTTAATACCAAGAGCAGTGACCACGACCTGTTCGATCTCGGCGGACGACTCCTGAAGCGTAAGGTCGAAAGCAGTACGGTTACCCACATCGACCACCAGAGTCTCATAGCCCAAATAGCTGACTTCCAATTGCCGGGAGGCAGCGGGGGGGGGTATCTGAAGCGAGAAAGAGCCATCGGAACCGCTGCTGATGCCGATTGAGGTGCCCCGGATAACAATGGTCGCTCCGACGATCGGGGAGCCATTGATATCGCGGATAGTTCCGGAAATGTCAACAGGGAGCTTTGCCTGTTTTTTTGAGAGAATGATGTTGGAACTACTGATCTGATAGGTGATGTCCGTCCCTTTGACCATTTGGTCGAGGGCTGCTTGCAAGGATTGGTTCGTCACATTTACCGTAACGAGCCTGTTAACATCTACATCATCATTGATTCCGAAAAGAAATTTTGTCTGTCTTTCAATCTCATTCATTACCTGCTTCATACGCACGTTTTCCATCTTGATGGAAACCTTCTGCGTCTGTGCCTGCACCCCAGTAACAGGGATACAGACGAGCGTAAGAACTAAAAGAAAAGACAGGCAGATTTGCTGAATAATCTTTTTATTCATACATTTGTCAAGTTTGGTTCAATGGTTGGGAATTGGTTAATATTCCTGATTGAACTATACGCCGGTGAGTGTTCGCCCACTCATCGGTTTTTCATATCAGGAAGCAAATGTTCAGAGTTGATAGTTCGTGGTTTACATCATAGGCATCTAAAGAATTTGAGATAAGTTAATAATTGGATGGACTATTTAATGATGATTACATCGGTAACAGCATCGTGTTCAAAGGTGAAATCCGAGGCGAGTTGTAGCATATGCAAAGCGTGGTCTATACCGTCCGAAACACGGATTTTCAAACTTTTGTATTTTACGACGGGCATGGTTTCGCGCCGAATCTCTATCTTCACGTTATAACTACGCTCCAACTTGCTCATCAGCTGCTCAAACGGCATTCCGTACACTGAAATAATACCATCCATCCACAGATAATCGTCTTTATCTTCAAGTTCTTGGATTTGAAACCCTCCATCTCGAAGATTGACGATATCGTTGGGCTGCAGAATGACGGATTCTCCGTTTTTTTTATTCGTCACGGCAACCCGGCCGCTAAACAGAGCTGTTGAAAAACGATTCTCCGCTTGGTTGGCGATTACATCGAAATGCGTACCCAATACTTCTACATCACAGGCAAAAGTTTCCACGATGAACGGGCATTCAGAGTTATGGGCGACATTGAATATGGCCTCTCCACTCAACTGGACACGCCGCTCCCCTTTTGGGAAAATCGCAGGATAAACGATGCGGCTCTGCGCATTAAGTTCCACGATGGAGCCATCCCCCAACGTTAGGCGAATATGCTGCCCTGCCGGAACCTCGACAGTCGTTTGCTGTTGTAACCACCGGTTCATGCGTTGACTCAAAAGCACATGGTCGACAGCAATTCCGAGCAGTAAAATGGCGGCAGCAACTCCGGCATAACGCAGCACTTTCGGCCATCCGAAACGTAGGAAAGAGCGTGAATTATTTATACCCGCCTCCGGATTAGGTGCACACATTATGCCCAATACATACAAATTATATGCTTTATCGAGAACTTTCTGATTCTTTTCCGGATCTTCGTTCAGCCAAGCCGAAATCATATCGGTTTCTTCCAAAGTCGTTTGCTCTGCGAAGAAACGGAATAACATTGCATCTGTAACCTTTTTTTCCATTCTGTCATAATATCGCATCTATTTATATAGTTCCACAACTCAATAAGATTCCCTCCTCTAAAATGCGTTTTTTTGCAAATAATTTTTTTTATTAAATTAACCTGTTGCAGGTCAATTATATGGGTAAATATTTTTTTTGCATTATAATCTTTTTAATTTTTTCTTATCTTTGTTCTTGGAATGAAACCGGATACTATCATACTGACCCAGCAGTCGTTCGACAAGTTATTTCGCCTATACCAGCGAAAACTATATGCTGTGGCATATAGCCTTGTACATGATGCAAATACGGCAGAAGATATTGTCCATGACAGTTTCATGACAATTTGGGAGAACCGGGAAACTGTACAGTTTACGAGCATAGAGGCCTATCTTTTCGGTGTCGTAAAAAAACGCTGTCTGAAATATCGTCGGGATAGATATACGGGGAAAGCCGTGTATGAGAAAATCCTGATGAAGGAGCGCGGAGTGATGGATTTTTATACCCGCACGATCGAAAGTTGCAATCCGAACGAATTATTCCAGCGGGAAATCATCGAGATATGCCGCAAACAACTGGAACAAATGCCGGAATTGACCAAACAGGTATTCATAGCTCATAAACTGGAGGGAAAAAGTTACAAAGAGATTGCTGACATGCTATGCATCAACCTCAAAAAAGTAGATAGGGAATTACAACAGGCGGCAATGAAATTACGCTTGTCTTTGAAGGATTATTTGCTCTTATTGCTATTGATAGTATATTCTGAAATATAATCGGCTGATCTGTTCTTGGGTCAAATTTTTCTCGTTTCTAATTTTAAGAAAAAATCAAAAAAAGAGCTTTAGGAGAGGGAATCTTATTGAGTTGTGGAACTATATATTAGATGGCATTGTTTTGTCGGATCTAATATATAGTATACAAAATGAATCAACTTACTCAAAACTCCCGACAATCGCTTTCTCCTCTCCGTTGGGTTCCGAGTTTGTACTTTGCGATGGGCCTTCCGTTTGTGGTTCTGAACATGGTCTCTGCGGTTCTGTTCAAGGATCTGGGGATCTCGGACGCACAAATCGCGTTCTGGACATCGCTTATCATGTGGCCGTGGACGATCAAATTCCTGTGGAGCCCCTTCTTGGAAATTTTCCGTACCAAAAAATTCTTCGTCGTCACGACGCAGCTCCTAAGCGGCATATTGTTCGGCCTTGCTGCTCTGTCGCTTCACCTACCGTCGTTCTTCGCCGTTACGATCGCCGTCTTTGCCGTCGTTGCGTTCAGCGGCGCCACGCACGACATCGCGGCCGACGGCGTCTACATGTCGGAACTCACGACGCAGGATCAGGCGAAGTATATCGGCTGGCAGGGTGCGTTCTACAACCTTGCGAAACTGGTCGCCACGGGCGGCCTGGTGTGGTTCGCAGGTTTTCTCTACGAAGGCTTCAGCGCCGTGGGTGCAGCAACATTCGACGCCTACGTACGTTCGTGGACGGTGGTGCTTGCCATTCTTTGCGGCCTGCTCGTCCTGCTGGGCGTCTACCATGTCCGGGCGCTTCCCGCCGGGGGCGGCGCTGCCGAACGGCATTCGCTGCGGGATGGCCTTTCGGGCCTGAAAGAGGTCGTCGGGGCCTTCTTCCAGAAAAAGCATATCTGGTACTACCTCGGATTCATCATCCTCTATCGTCTGGGCGAGGGCTTCGTGATGAAGATCGTGCCGTTGTTCCTCAAAGCCGATACGGCTTCGGGCGGTCTGGGCCTCACGAACCAGCAGATCGGCCTTTACTACGGGACATTCGGTGCCGGGGCTTTTCTTTTGGGTTCGCTGCTGGCGGGCTACTATATCGCACACCGGGGCCTGCGACGCACTCTTTTCATATTATGCTGTATCTTTAATATCCCGTTCGCGGTCTATGCGCTGCTGGCATGGCTGCAGCCTCAGTCGATGTGGATCGTGGGCGGGGGCATCGTGCTGGAATACTTCGGCTACGGGTTCGGATTCGTGGGCCTTACGCTGTTTATGATGCAGCAGGTTGCCCCGGGGCGTCACCAGATGGCGCACTACGCCTTCGCTTCGGGTATCATGAACCTTTCGGTGATGCTCACGGGCGCCGTTTCGGGTTACCTGAGCGATGCCTTGGGTTACGGCATGTTCTTCCTCGCAGTTATGTTGGCCACGGTTCCGGCATTTTTGGTGACGTGGTTCGTACCCTTTACCTATGACGACAAACCAAATGACAAATAATTATGAATAACCTGAAAATCGTAGGCCCGGCCATGCCGGATATGCCGTGGGAGGATCGTCCCGCAGGCTCCAAAGAAGTGATGTGGCGCTATTCGGCCAATCCGATCATCCCGCGCGACGCGCTTTCGACGTCGAACAGCATTTTCAACTCGGCGGTCATTCCCTTCAAGAAAGGCAAGTATAACTATGCGGGCGTTTTCCGCTGCGACGACACCAACCGCCGCATGCGCATCCACGCCGCTTTCTCGGTGGACGGCATCAAGTGGGATATCTGCGAGGAGGATTTCAAACTCGTGGGCGCCGATCCCGAAATCGCCGAGTGGGTTTACGGCTACGACCCGCGTGTTGCGAAGATCGACGACAAATATTACGTCACGTGGTGCAACGGCTACCACGGCCCGACGATCGGCATCGCATGGACGGACGATTTTGAGACGTTCCACCAGCTGGAAAACGCCTTCATCCCCTTCAACCGCAACGGGGTTCTGTTCCCCCGCAAGATCAACGGCCGTTTCGCCATGCTGTCGCGTCCGAGCGACAACGGGCATACGGCTTTCGGGGACATCTTCTATTCGGAGAGTCCCGACATGGAGTTCTGGGGCCGCCACCGGCATGTGATGTCTCCGGCGGCTTTCGAGGTGTCGGCATGGCAGTGCATGAAGATCGGTGCGGGTCCCGTGCCCATCGAGACGAGCGAGGGCTGGCTGCTGCTCTACCACGGCGTGCTGCGCTCGTGCAACGGTTATGTCTATGCGTTCGGTTCGGCGCTGCTCGACCTCGACCAGCCGTGGAAGACGATCGCCCGCAGCGGCCCGTACCTGATATCGCCGCGCGAGATTTACGAGCTGACGGGCGACGTTCCGAACGTCACATTCCCCTGCGCGTCGCTCCATGACCCCGAAACGGGCCGGATCGCCGTCTATTACGGATGCGCCGACACCGTCACGGGCCTTGCGTTCGGCTATATCCCTGAAATTATCGACTTCACGAAGAAAAACAACATCCTATGAGAAGCCTTGCGCTGCTTGCGGTTCTGACGCTGTGTCTGGGAGCACGGGCACAAGAGCCTGCGGAGTGTGTGGATCCGTTCATCGGGACTACGAACTTCGGGACCGCGAACCCCGGTGCGGTCACGCCGCACGGGATGATGTCGGTGGTTCCGTTCAACGTCATGGGGTCGGAGGAGAACGTCTACGACAAGGACGCCCGCTGGTGGTCCACGCCCTACGAATACCACAACAAATTCTTCACGGGCTTCGCGCACGGCGCCTTGAGCGGCGTGGGGTGCCCCGAGCTGGGCGCGCTGCTGACGATGGCCACGACGGGCCCTCTGACGGTGGATTACCGGGAGTACGGCACGTCGTACAGGGACGAAAAGGCCTCTCCGGGCTATTACTCGGTCTTTCTGGACAAGTACGGCGTCCTTGCCGAAGCCACGGCCACGGCGCGTAGCTCGGCCGAGAGGTACACCTTTCCGGAAGGCACAGGGCATATTCTGTTAAATCTGGGCGAGGGGCTTACGAACGAGAGCGGCGCGATGGTTCGCCGGGTGAGCGCCACGGAGATCGAGGGTACGAAGTTGCTGGGGACGTTCTGCTACAATGCGCAGAAGGTTTTCCCGGTGTACTTCGTGCTGCGCGTTTCGAAGACTCCGAGTGCCGGCGGCTATTGGAAGAAGCAACGGAAGATGACGGGAGTGGAGGCGGAGTGGACGCCGGACAACGGGAGGTATAAACTCTATACGGAGTACGGGCGCGAGCTTTCGGGCGACGACGTGGGCTACTGGTTCTCCTTCGACGGCCTTGCGGCGGGCGAGCAGGTGGAGGTGCGCATGGGCATCTCGTATGTCTCTACGGAGAACGCGCGTAAAAACCTCGATGCCGAGCAGGCTGCGGACGCGCCGTTCGACGCCATCCGGGAACAGGCCCGCAAGGGCTGGAACGAGGCTCTGGGCAGAATCCGGGTCGAGGGCGGCGCCGAGCAGCAGCAGAGGGTGTTCTACACGGCGTTGTACCATGCGCTGCTGCACCCGAACCTCGTGAGCGACGTGAACGGCGAATATCCGCTGATGGAACGTTCGGGCGAGACGGGCGTGACGGATGGCGAACGTTATACGGTCTTCTCGCTGTGGGACACCTGCCGGAACCTGCACCAGCTGCTGACGCTTGTCTACCCGGATCGTCAGCGGGAGATGCTGCGCTCGATGACGGGGATGTACGAGGAGTGGGGTTGGCTTCCGAAATGGGAGCTTTACGGCCGCGAGACCTTCACGATGGAGGGAGACCCTGCGATCCCGGTGATCGTCGACAGCTGGATGAAGGGCCTTCGGGATTTCGATGTCGCCAAGGCCTACGAGGCGATGCGCAAGTCGGCCACGACGCCCGGTGCGCAGAACCGCATGCGGCCCGACATCGACCCCTATATCGAGAAAGGCTATATCCCGCTGGGGTTCTACGCCAAGGACCTTGCGGGCGACACCTCCGTCTCGCACGCGCTGGAGTACTACATGGCCGACGCTGCGCTGTCGCTGCTGGCCGACTCGCTCGGACACGGGGACGACGCGCGTCTGTTCCGCGCCCGCTCGTTGGGCTATAAGCGTTATTACAGCCCGGAAAGCGGGACTTTGCGTCCGCTCCATCCCGACGGAACTTTTTTAAGCCCCTTTGACCCGAAGGCGGGCGAGAACTTCACGGCGGCTCCGGGCTTCCACGAGGGGAGTGCGTGGAACTATACGTTCTACGTTCCGCACGACGTGGAGGGGCTTGCAAAGATGATGGGCGGGCGACGCAAATTCATCGACAAACTGCAAATGGTCTTCGACGAGGGACTTTACGACCCTGCGAACGAACCCGACATCGCCTATGCGTATCTTTTCAGCCGCTTCCGGGGCGAGGAGTGGCGCACGCAGCGGGAAACCCGGCGGCTGTTGGAGCGATACTTTACCACCGCCCCCGACGGCATCCCGGGCAACGACGACACGGGGACGATGTCTGCGTGGGCTGTCTTCACGATGCTGGGCCTCTACCCCGACTGCCCGGGCGAACCATACTACACGCTGACGTCCCCGACGTTCGACCGTGTGGAGATCGACACGGAGCGGGGAACGCTGGTGATCGAAAAACGCGGCGAAGGGTATATCGACCGGATGACGCTTGGCGATAAACCGTTGAAAAATTATCGTATCCTGCACGATGAATTGCTCAAGGGCGGAAAACTTACTTTTGAACTTCAAACTGGAAAATAGATGAAACTTACGGGATTCTTATTCGCCGCGGCCCTGCTGGGCGCGTGCACGCAGCCTGCCGCGGAGGAGAATTACACGCGCCATGTCGATCCGAAGATCGGCACGGGGGGCCACGGACACGTCTTCGTGGGTGCCAACGTCCCCTTCGGCCTGGTGCAGGTGGGGCCGACGAGCATTCCGCAGACGTGGGACTGGTGCTCGGGCTACCACGCGAGCGATTCGACCGTTATCGGCTTTTCGCACACGCACCTTTCGGGCACGGGCATCGGCGACCTGTTCGACATTACCGTCATGCCCGTCGTGGGTGAAGTGACCTATGCCCGCGGCGAGGAGAATGACCCGGCCTCGGGCCTGTGGTCTTACGCCGACCGTACGCGGGAGATCACGAAACCCGGTTATTACTCGGTTCCGCTTGTGCGCTACGGCATTACGGCCGAGCTGACGGCCACGGAGCGCGTGGGTCTGCACCGCTACACGTTCCCGGCGTCGGACGCCGCAGCCGTGGTCTTCGATCTGGAGAACGGCGGCTGCTGGGACAAGGCCACCGATACGGGCTTCCGCTTCTCGGACGACAGCACGCGCATCGCCGGATGGCGCTGCTCGACGGGGTGGGCCAAAAATCAGGAGGTCTACTTCGTGGCCGAGTTTTCAAAACCCGCGAAGGGGATTTCCTACCTGCAGCCGGGCGAGATAGACGATTCCAAAATGCCCCGGATCGCGGCCCGTTATGCACGTGTGGACTTCGACACGGCGGAGGGCGAACAGGTGCTCGTGAAAGTGGCCCTTTCGCCCGTAAGTATCGAAGGCGCGAAGGCAAACCTTGCGGCGGAACTCCCCGGATGGGATTTCGACGCTACGGCGGCCGCTGCCGACAAGGCGTGGAACGATGAACTGTCGAAGGTGAAGATCGAGACGGAGGATGAAACGTCGAAGCGCATCTTCTATACGGCGCTGTATCATACGATGGTGGCTCCGTCGCTCTTCTGCGATGTGAACGGCGATTACCGCGGAGCCGACGGCAAGGTGCATGAGAATCCGGGGCGCGATACCTATACGACCTTTTCGCTGTGGGACACTTACCGGGCCGCGATGCCGCTGATGACCGTCCTGCACCCGGAGCGGATGCCCGACATCATCCAGACGATGCTGCACATCGCCGACGAGCAGGGACGGCTCCCGGTATGGCACCTGTGGGGTAATGAGACCGACTGCATGGTGGGCAACCCGGGCATCGTAGCGGTGGCGGACGCCATCGTGAAGGGCATCGGGGGCTTCGACCGCGAAAAGGCCTTCGAGGCGATCCGTAAGACGGCCATGAACCCCGACCGGGGCAACGGCCTGCGCATGGAGTACGGCTACATCCCGTGCGAGATGTTCAACGAGGCCGTGGCCTATGACATGGAGTACGCTTTGGCCGACGGCGCGGCGGCGCGTGCCGCCGAAGCGCTGGGCAAGGCGGAGGATGCGAAGTATTTCGAGGAACGCAGCCATAGCTACCGCAACTATTTCGACCCGCAGACGGGATTTATGCGGGGCCGGGATTTGAAAAAAGGCTGGAGGACGCCCTTCAATGCGTTCGCCTCGACGCACCGCGCCGACGATTACTGCGAGGGCAACGCCTGGCAGTATACGTGGCTGGCTCCGCATGATGTCGCAGGTCTTGTCGGATGCTTCGGCAGCCGGGCGCGGATGCTCGAAAAACTGGACTCGCTGTTCACGGTAAGCTCCGTGGTCGAGGGCGGCGAGACATCGCCCGACATTTCGGGCCTGATTGGCCAGTACGCCCACGGCAACGAACCGAGCCACCATATTTTGTACCTTTATACGATGCTGGGCCAGCCGTGGAAAACGGCCGACAAGGTTCGCGAGGTGCTCACGACGCTCTACCACGCCGCTCCGGACGGCCTTTCGGGCAACGAGGACGTGGGTCAGATGTCGGCCTGGTACGTCCTCTCGTCGCTGGGCATGTACGAGGCCGAGCCTGCGGGCGGAAGATACTGGTTCGGATCGCCCCTGTTCGACAGGGTCGAAATCACCGTCCCGGGCGGGACCTTCACGATTGTCGCCGAGAACAACTCCGCTGCGAACAAATATATCCAGCGGGTGTGGCTCAATGGCCAACCCTACACAAAGCCTTGGATCGGTCATGCCGACGTGATGAAGGGCGGGGAACTGCGCTTCGAGATGGGGGCCGAAGAGAAGGTGTGGTACTGCCCCGACGAACCGGAGGCGTACGCCGACCAGCGGCCCGCGGAGGAGCAGCGGCTTTTTAAGTCGGAAGCGGTAGAGGGGGAGATCGCCCGCGTGTGCGGTCTTCTGACCAACGAACGCCTGCGGTGGATGTTCGCCAACTGCTTCCCCAACACGCTCGACACCACCGTACACTACGGCGAGGACGAGGCGGGCAATCCCGATACCTACGTCTACACGGGCGACATTCCGGCCATGTGGCTGCGCGACTCGGGGGCGCAGGTGTGGCCCTACGTGCAGTTGTGTAAGGAGGACCCGGCGTTGCAGAAGATGATCGCGGGGGTGATCCGCCGGCAATTCAAACTCATCAATATCGATCCTTACGCTAATGCCTTCAACGTCGGCCCTACGGGTGACGGCGAGGATGTCGGCTATCCGGGCAACGATCAAAGTCCCTGGGTTTTCGAGCGCAAATGGGAGATCGATTCCCATTGCTATCCTCTGCGCCTTGCGCACCATTACTGGAAAACCACGGGCGACACGTCGGTCTTCGACGGGGAGTGGACCTCGGCGATGCGCAACATCGTGAAGACGCTGCGCGAACAGCAGATGAAGGAGGGTCCGGGCGATTACACCTTCCTGCGCACAACGGACCGTCAGCTGGACACCCGCTGCCATGTGGGGCGCGGCAACCCCGTGAAACCCGTGGGGCTGATCGTCTCGGCGTTCCGCCCTTCGGACGACGCCACGACCTTCGGATTCCTCGTGCCGTCGAACTTCATGGCCGTCACGTCGCTGCGCAAGGCCGCCGAGATCCTGACGGCGGTGAACGGCGAGCGGGAGCTTGCCGCCGAGTGCACGGCGCTGGCCGACGAGGTGGCTGGGGCATTGCAGCAATACGCTGTCGTGGAGCATCCGGAGTTCGGAAAAATCTACGCCTTCGAGGTCGACGGTTTCGGCAGCGCGCAGCTTATGGACGACGCCAATGTGCCGTCGCTCTTGGCCATGCCCTATCTGGGCGACGTGGAGCGCACGGACCCGATTTACGAAAACACGCGCCGGTTCGTGTGGAGCGAAGAGAACCCCTACTTTTGGAGAGGCTCCGCCGGCGAGGGCATCGGCGGCCCCCATATCGGGGTGGAGATGATCTGGCCCATGAGCATCATGATGCGGGCCTTCACGTCGGAGGACGACGCCGAGATCCGCGATTGCATCGTCGCCCTGATGACCACCGATGCCGGGACGGGCTTCATGCATGAATCCTTCTCGCGCCACGATGCTGCGAATTTCACCCGCCCGTGGTTCGCCTGGCAGAACACGCTCTTCGGGGAACTCATATTAAAACTCGTAAACGAAAACAAGGTCGACTTACTTAATTCCATTGACTGACCGGAAAAAACCAAATAACAATGATAAAACCTGTTTCTTTGCTGTTACTTGCCGCCGTTCTGTGCGGCAGCTGCGGAAGCCGCACGGGGCGCACCGCGGCAACCTCCTGCGACGAACCTTCGGCGCGGCCTTCGGAATACGTCTCGACGCTCGTAGGCACGCACTCCGACTTCACGCTCTCGGCGGGCAACACCTACCCGGCCGTAGCCCTGCCGTGGGGTATGAACTTCTGGACGCCCCAGACGGGCAAGATGGGCGACGGATGGGCCTACACCTACGGCGCCCACACCATCCGGGGCCTGAAGCAAATCCACCAGCCCTCGCCGTGGATCAACGACTACGGGCAGTTCTCCATCATGCCTGTACGCGGACGCGACAAGGTCGATGAAGAGAGCCGTCAGAGCTGGTTCTCGCACCAGTCGGAGGAGGCACGCCCCTACTATTATTCGGTATACCTCGCCGACCACGACATCAAGGCCGAGATCGCCCCGACCGAGCGGGCTGCGATCATGCGTTTCACGTTCCCCGAATCGGACGAGTCGGGCGTGGTGATCGACGCTTTCGACCGCGGATCGTACATCAGGGTCATGCACGACAAACGGACTGTCGTGGGATACACCACGCGCAACAGCGGAGGAGTACCCGAGAACTTCCGAAACTGGTTCGTAGTGCGCTTCGACCGGAAAATCAGGGAGTTCCAGATTTACGACAGAACAAAGCCCGTCGAAGGCGAACAGTTAGTCGGCGAACACGCCCTCGTGCGGGTAGGTTTCGAAACCCGGCGCGGAGAGCAGGTAACGGTGCGCGCAGCCTCATCGTTCATATCGCAGATGCAGGCCGTGCAGAACCTCGAAGAGCTGGGAAAGGACGATTTCGAAACCGTGAAGGCCAAGGCGCAAGCACACTGGGACGAGGTGCTCGGACGTATTGAAGTCGAGGGAGGCACGACGGACCAGTACCGCACGTTCTATTCGTGCCTCTACCGTTCGACCTTGTTCCCGCGCAAGTTCTACGAGATCGACAAGAACGGCAATATCCTGCATTACAGCCCCTACAACGGTGAGGTACTGCCGGGATACATGTATACCGACACGGGATTCTGGGACACCTTCCGCAGTCTGTTTCCGCTGCTCAATCTGGTCTATCCGTCGGTCAATGCCAAAATTCAGGCCGGGCTGGCAAACGCTTACCGCGAGAGCGGATTTCTGCCCGAATGGGCTTCGCCCGGACACCGTGGGTGCATGGTCGGAAACAACTCGGCGTCGGTCGTTTCGGATGCCATCCTGAAAGGTGTCACCCCCGAGGAAGACATTGCGACGCTCTACGAGGCGATGCTCGCAGGACGCCGGAAGGTACACCCCACGGTGAGCTCCACGGGGCGCCTCGGACACGAATACTACAACACACTGGGATACATCCCCTACGATGTGGGTATCAACGAGAATGTCGCACGAACGCTCGAATACGCCTACGACGACTGGTGCATCGCGCAGGTGGCGAAAAAACTGGGAAAAACGAACGACGCTGCGATGCTGGAAAAGGCTTCGCAGAACTATAAAAACCTCTTCGATCCCGAAACGCGCCTGATGCGGGGCCGCAATGCCGACGGGACGTTCCAGACGCCCTTCAGCCCCTACAAGTGGGGCGACGCCTTCACCGAGGGAAACGCGTGGCACTACACATGGTCGGTGTTCCACGATGTCGAGGGACTGATCGACCTGATGGGAGGACACAAAGGATTCACGCGGATGCTCGACTCGGTCTTCGTCGTGCCGCCCGTCTACGACGACAGCTACTACGGGTTCCGCATCCACGAAATTACCGAAATGCAGGTGGCCGACATGGGCAACTACGCCCACGGAAACCAGCCCGCGCAGCACATGATCTACCTCTACGACTACGCCGGGCAACCCCGTAAGGCGCAGTGGTGGGTTCGTGAGGTCATGGATCGCCTCTACTCGGCCAAGCCCGACGGTTACTGCGGCGACGAGGACAACGGACAAACCTCGGCGTGGTACGTATTTTCGGCCTTAGGGTTCTATCCCGTGTGTCCCGGCGCGGACGAATACGCAGTCGGATCGCCGCTGTTCCGCAAGGCCGTCATTCACCTCGAAAACGGCAATACGATCGAGATCGACGCTCCGGAGAACAGCTCCGAGAACCGTTATGTCGGTAAAATGGCTATCGACGGAAAAGTATCGGAAAGGCCGTTCCTTAGCTATTCCACACTTCTGGAAGGTGCGAAGGTGCGCTTCGAGATGGAATCCGAAAAATAGCCTTCCCATGAAGATTCCGAATCCACATGCTGCCTTCATGGCCTTCGCCTGTGCATTGTTTGCAGCATGCTCTCCGCAGCAGCCCTTCGTAACCTCCCCTGACGGGCGCATCGCCGTATCTGTCGAAGCCGATGCAGAGGCGGGCGTGACCTATGCCGTCACGGTCGACGACAAGCCCCTGATACTGCCCTCGGCGATGGGACTCGCGGCATGCGGAACCTCGCTGCAGGGAGCGACGATAACAGGCGTATGGCACTCCTCCCACGACAAGCTGTGGACAGCCCCTTGGGGCGAGAACAAACGGCACCGCAACCGTTACAACGAAATGTCCGTCGCAGTGCGGAAGTCGGATAAAAGCATGGCCTTCACGCTCCGCTTCCGCGCATTCGACGACGGAATAGCATTTCGCTACGAACTGGCGCAGCCCGATTCGCTGGCCGTGACGGACGAACTGACGGAGTTCCGGTTCGCAGATGAGGGTCATACGATGTCGTGGTCCATACCCGGCAATTTCGAGACCTATGAACTTCAGTACCGCGAGCAGCCCGTCGCACGGATTACGGATGCAAACACGCCCTTCACGTTCCGCACTGGGGACGGAATATTCGGAGCCGTGCACGAGGCGGCCCTGTACGACTGGCCCGAGATGGTATTGAGGCGCGACAGTGCGGGGGTGCTGAAAGCCGCCCTCGCGCCCCTGCCCGACGGCGTGAAGGCGTACATTCCGGGACGCTTCACGACGCCCTGGCGCACGATACAGATAGCAGACAGGGCCGTAGGCCTGATAAACTCGTCGCTGGTGCTCAACCTGAACGAACCTTCGAAGATCGAGGATACCTCATGGATCGTGCCGCAGAAGTATGTCGGGGTATGGTGGGGAATGCACCTCGGAACGCAGGTATGGACGATGGGGCCGCGACACGGAGCAACGACACGGAATGCCATCCGGCACATCGACTTTGCTGCGGAAAACGGCATACAAGGAGTGTTGTTCGAGGGCTGGAACAAAGGATGGGAGAACTGGGGCGGAAACCAGCAGTTCGACTACCTCGAACCCTATGCGGATTTCGATCTGGAGCGAATAGCCGCCTATGCCCGTGAAAAGGGCGTGCAACTGTGGATGCACAATGAAACGGGAGGAAATATTCTGAGTACGAAGCCGTCATGGAAGCAGCGATGAGGAGGTATGCCGAACTGGGGGTTCACACGCTCAAAACGGGATATGCAGGGGGATTCAAAGGCGGTTACCTCCATCATTCGCAGTATGGAGTGCAGCACTATCAGCGGGTCGTGGAAACGGCGGCGAAATACCGGATCATGCTCGACGTACACAAGCCGATAAAGGAGACGGGGATACGACGCACGTGGCCCAACATGATGACACGCGAAGGGGCGCGGGGCATGGAATGGAACGCATGGTCGGAAGGGAATTCGGCAGAGTATCTCACGACGCTGCCCTTCGTGAGGATGCTGAGCGGACCGATGGACTACACTCCGGGAATCTTCGACATCGACTATTCCACGGCGAAGGCCGACAAGGGACGGATCGAGAGGAACGGGCCCAACGCGGAATGCTGCATAAAGACCACGCTGGCACGGCAGATAGCAAACTGGGTGATCATATACTCGCCCCTGCAGATGGCCGCAGACCTGATCGAGAACTACGAAGGGCATCCCGCATTCCGGTTCTTCCGCGACTTCGACGCAGACTGCGACTGGTCGAAGGCATTGCAGGGAGAGATCGGCGACTATATCGTCGTTGCAAGACGGGCCAAAGACAGATACTTTCTCGGGGCAGGAACGGACGAGAAGGCAAGGACGCTCGTGCAGAAGCTCGACTTCCTCGAACCCGGAGTGACGTATACCGCGACCATATATGCCGATGCTCCGGATGCGGGGCGCAATCCGGAGGCATACCTGATCGGGAAGCGGGCGGTGACGGCACGAGATACCATACGCATCGAGATGGCTGAACGGGGCGGGCAGGCAATAACTTTTATTCCGGCAGAGAAATAGAAGATGCCGGTGGCACGGGGAGGCCACGACGGAAAGCCGACAGGGAACAATGAGAAACGGGATCTGATCCATATCAGACCCCGTTTTTCGTATCAGGAACGATGTCGTCTTTTTTTACGCCTTTGTTGCATCTGCCGTTGCTGTTCCTCGTAAGCCCGCGTGTCGGCCAAATCCAATACCGTATCGACAATGCCAGAAATAGGATTGGCGGCATGGTTTTGCACTTCATGTTTCTGTTCCACGTGTTGTTCTGCGACCTGTTGCGCCTGTTTCGGTGCCGGATACAATTCATTGAAAACATTGGCCGAAAACTCTTTTCCCAGCACCGATCCGTTGGCGACGATGCCGTCGTTATGGTCAATGAAAGTCACGCCATAGATTCTGCCGATCGGGTTGATGCGAAAGATCGCGTCGATGTTCTCCACTTTGAGCAACTGCCGAAACTCGTTCCGTGTATTGTTCGGACTCATAGCATCCCGGACTGTCTGTCGCAGCCGGTTGAGCGTCCCGTCCTGCTTCAGCGCACTTTTCGACCGCTCGTAATACTTTTGAAGGGCTTTATAACCGACATCTTTGCCGATACGACTCGATTTGAACGGAGTGCCGATGCCATAGCCGTCGTCGGTCAGAGCGCCGTAGACAATACCCGCATAATTTCTGCCGTCGATAGTTCCCGTACGTTCTTCGACAGAAACGTTAAACAGCTCCAACAGGGTGCGGAATTCTCCATACGATGAGCATTTGTAATTTCGCAGGCACGATCTCACGATGGATGAGATCTGCTGTTTGACATTGCCTTCCCTGTAGTTTACCTTATGCAATCCCACCTTGTCGGCTTGCTCCTCTCCCTTGACGCTCGGATGCAGATTATATTTGCGTTCCAGATCGCGTAATATCTCCATCGAACGTCTTGCTTCGAAATCATGCGGCAGCTTATGTCCGTTCTCATCGACGCGCAACGATACGACATGAAGATGCTGTCGGTCGATATCCTTATGTTTGAAAACAATATAAGGCTGGTTGCCGTAACCCATACGTTCCATGTATTCCTGCGCGATGTCCCGGAGCTGATCGTCGGTCAGTCTGTCTTCCGGCGAGGGGTTCAGCGAGGCGTGGAAGACCGTGTTCGTAGTCCGGCGGTTGGCTTCGAGGTACGGCCAAAAGCAATCCATGCAGGCGTCGACATCCATTCGCCCGTGCTTGTCGAACGGTTCCAACATCTTCTGCCAGAAAAGAACCTCGGCTTCATCCTTATCCACTTTCTCCTTGTTGTAATACAACGCTCCGCCGGGCGAGGAACCCGATCTTATATTCGCAACCATTCCTTAGTCTGTTTTGCGAGGTTGAGAATCTCGATACTCAGAGCCTTTAATTCTCTCGTTCGCTGTTCCAAAGCAGCGATCTGATGCGGGATCGCGATGTTGGAAAAGTGGGCGTTGATAGCCTTTACAATCTGATTATAGTTGTTCCCGAGCTTTTGAAATTGGAAATAAAAGTCGTTCAGCCGGGCGATGAACTGCACCTTCGAAGGGTCGCGTTTGACGACAACGAACTCCTCGGCGAAGATGCGTTTGACGATAAACCGGCTGCGGTTATGTTCCAATCCTGCCTTACAAAGCATCTGCTTAAAGCGGATATTCTCTTCCGTGGTGAGTTTGAAATTATACCTGTGGACCCTGGGGTCTGTTGTTGTCGGGCGTCCGATCCTCTTTTTCGTGGTTGTCATCAGTCTGGTAGTTTAAGTGGCGTGACTCGGGAACGCCACCCAGCCTCGCAGAGCGAGCACCTTTCGTATGCCGAAAAACTTTTCGGCATACAAAGGTACAGCTCGCTGTTGTCTGGCGACAACAAAAATCCGCGCCGGAGAATCTTTGAGAGAAGTTTTGAAAATCCTCCGTTACGGTTTCCATAGCCGGGTCTGTTCCCGGTGCAATATTACAACCGTTTCGGGGCAAAAAAAAGCCATCGAAGCGGACTGGAGCGGACTGGAGCGGACTGGAGCGGACATCGGAACCGAAGCGTTTTACCCTGTTGTATATTGCGGCAGGATTGATTATTCGGGCAACTGCGCGAATCGCAAAATAAGTATCGGTTCAGACGGATACCCGAATCTTTAACCGAGTATCTGCGCAAAGGAACGAAAGGGCGGCAGACCGAATAATCATCCAATTATTCGTCCAAATATAAGGTAGTATATATAAATGATTTGACAGACGCATAGTTACCCAAACAACCATTTAAACACACAAGCAATGAAACAAGCAAGCATTTCGATCTGCAATCAAAAAGGGGGCATCGGGAAATCGACATTTACGATGTTACTCGCCAGTCATCTGCACTACACATTAGGCTATGACGTGCTGGTCGTAGACTGCGACTATCCCCAATGGTCCGTTCAGGCGCAACGTGAGCGGGAACTGTCGCTCATCGAGCATGACGATTACCACAAGCTGTTGCTGGTACGTCAATTCAAAGCGACGGGCCGCAAGCTCTGGCCTGTGCTGAAATGTATGCCGCCTGAAGCCCCCGAAGAAGTCGAGCGGCTGCTGCAAAGCGGCTACCATCCCCGTATCATTCTCTACGACTTGCCGGGAACGGTCAATGCCGAAGGTGTCATTCGGCTGCTCGCGTCGCTGGACGCTGTCTTTGTGCCCATGAAAGCCGACAAGGTCGTCATGGAAAGTACGCTCTCCTTTGCCCGGAGTCTCACCACTAACCTTGCCCAAGATCCGACCCTTACTTTACAAAGCGTCTATCTTTTCTGGACGATGATAGACCGTCGTGAACGAACGCCGCTTTACGATCGATACGAGGCCGTTATCCGCAAGCTCGGGTTGTCGCTTATGACAACTCACATTCCTTACCGCTCGAAGTTCAACAAGGAGCTGCTTGCGGACAATACAGGAGTCGGCCGCTCGACACTTCTGGCTCCGGCGCGAACCTTTGCGTGTGAGGCGCAACTCGAAATCCTCACAGAAGAAATTCTTACACTCCTCAAAATCCGATAACAATGGCCAAGAAACCCAAAATCGAAGTAGACGAAAGTCTTGTAAAACAGGTGATCGCAGGGCAGTTACCTATCACTACAAAGGTCACACGGGTAATTCCGGAACAGATCCCATCCGGAACCGCTACGGACGCAATTCCCGCCGAACCGCCCTCTGTTCCGGAGATCGACACAGAAAAGATTCCGGATGAAACCCCGTCTGTGCCCGCAGCACAAGAGCCACGCCGTCGGAGAACACCACCCTTGTCCGATTATGAACGAATGTTTCTCACTCCTGTGGAATACGGCATCCGAGCCACACTTTATGTCAATGCATCGACGAAGCGTAAGATTCTGGAGATACTTAAAAGAATCGGAGGTGAACGATTATCCGCGACATCATATGTGGATAATATTCTACAGCACCACATCGAAACTTTCCGTGACGATATAAACCGGCTCGATCGTAAGCGGAATTTTGAAAAACTTGTTTAACAATGACTTAAAAATTTCTAATTATGCTTTACAGCTTTTTATCCGAGTCCGGTGTCCTCGACATTTCATTACTCGCTCTTGGCACAGGCATTATCGTTTTGTCAATCTTAGGGCTGCTGCACCTCGGGAAGCGACGAGGTCATAATAAAGCCGGACACTTTTCGGAGCAACCTGACGATTGTGCAATGCCTGCCGTGCAAACGGAAAATAGCGATGGATGGCCCTCGATGGAACAACCTCAGACAACTGAACTTGTATCCGTTGTCGCTGCACCTGAAGATTCTTCAAATCTCGATTCTCCGCCTTCCGAAACGGTCGTATCCGAAAAGCAGGATGTGAAGCCGGAGTGTGTTCCCGTACCGGACATACGATGGCGACGTTCGATGACATTGCCCGACTACAAAAAAACATTTCTTGTCCGGGTGGATTACGACCTCCGCGCCTCGCTTTATGTCAGTGCCCCTACGAAACGGAAAATCCTTGAAGTCCTGAAAAAAATCGGCGGCGAGCGACTGACCGCAACATCTTATGTAGATAATATCCTACGGCACCATCTCGAAATGTTCCGCGACGAGATCAACTGCATACATCAAGAACAGAATTACCATAACATCGTCTAAATTCTTTCTGCCATGAACAGCATAATTCTTATTGCCGCCTGCGCCGTATGTTTGGATCAGTTGTTTTTCCGGGGGCGGCTCGCGTCATATGTCGTCGACAATCTGAAAGGCCCGAAGAAAAAACACACCGGGCATAACGCTGTCCCTCACACGCCGAATGCCGGTACTGCACCCCGTCAAACTCCTGAAATTCTCGTGTCAAAATCCTATCGGTGCGGACTGGAGCGGACTGGAGCGGACATCGGCACCGCCCCGGCAGGCGGAGACGCTATATTTGCCCCGGCTCCGGAAGAGAAGTCCGCGATGCAGGGGTGGAACACCCTTGTCGTGCGGCCCTCGATCGGCGAAGACGGCGAACTCTCGGAGCCCGAAGCGCCCGCCGGCGCCCGATTCCCGCTTCCGGCTCTCCCCGCCAGAGCAGAACTCCGTGACGCGGAGGTTCATGCGATGCTCGGAGAGCTGGACTTCGGAGAGAGCGCCGTCATGGGCGATGCCACGGCCGAGGAACGGCAGGCCATCGCCAACTTCGACATCCGGGCCTATGCTTAATTAAAAACGACCTACGACATGAAATGGAATAACGAATACGGCTGACGCCTTTTCCGCAGCAGGAAATACGATGTATCCGGTCGCAGAATGCTCCCAAAGCAGGCTGCGGCCTTTTTCACACCCTTAACCAAACTACTTGAACGATGAAAAAAAGAGCAATTTTCATGATTTTCTCCCT
>NZ_QTUQ01000011.1:0-51834 GCF_003435745.1 Alistipes sp. AM16-43 | reverse complement strand
GGTTAAATCTAAGTTTAACAATTACTTACACAGCGACGTATCGCACCCACTCCTTGTTTATCTGGTTCCCGCGGGAGTAGCGGGAAAGGGACTGCATGTTGCGCGCACGTTTCTCGAACATACGCAGGTTTTCGTCGCTGTCTTCCAGGAACACGTACTGGTTGTAAAGGTGGTCGCAGGAAAGCAGAAGCCCCACGGGGGCCGCGAACGAGAGCAGGCAGTCCGAACGGTCGGTGGAAAGACGCTCGTAACGGGTGTCCGTACCCACGTGCCCCGGCAGGTCTTCCGTGTCCGAGAGCGTGTGCAGGCACACCCGTTTGTTACCCACGCGCAGAACCTCGGCCCCCAGCTCGATGTCCTGAAGAGAAGTCGTCTCCGAGAGCGAGAGGGAAAAGTACCGTTCCAGCAGGCCCGGACAATCCGCCGTACCCGTGATCTCGTCCCCAGTGAGGCGGACAAGGGTCAGGAAACCCGAATCGTTCAGAATACGCTCGAACTGTTCCGCCGCCTCCAGGAATTTTGTCGCCGATTCCCGGTTTACCTCTTTGGGAATGATGTTGCCCCGGCAGAGGGTCGAGAAGTCTGAACGCATGTGCATACGCTCCCTCGTCGTTTTCGTCAGGTAGAGGAAGCAGGCGTGGGTCAGGAACGGACGCTCGTTGAAATGCCGCTCGTAACTGCGGGAGAGGAAACTCATGTCCCCCTCGCCCGTGGCCGGGCGGTAACGCTCGCGGATGAACCAGTCCTGCTTGTGTACCACGCTGTATTCGGGCAAGACCTTCAGGGCCTTGCACCAGGCGGCGTGGATCGCCTCGTACTCGGCGGACGTGACGGTGAACAGCTCCGGGAGTTCGACCCGATAGACGACCGTTATGTCCGCGTCCTTGCTGATGATACAACCGCCTTCCACGGCCAGGAGCGGGAACTTGCTTTCCAGCGTGGTGGCTTTCAAGAGGTTTCTCATACGCGGCCCCCCTTTCTTTTCAGCAACCGGCGCAGGGACTTGCGGTTGAGCAGGTAGCGGGGATGCCGGCGCGCGGCGAGCAGCTTCATCAGCCCGTGTTCCCCGTAACGGGTGTTCAGGCGGAAGGTAAGCCAGACCAGCACCGAAGCCGCCGCAACGCCGAAAGCGATACATACCCACTGATCGACCCCTGCCATGTAGAGGATGACGAACACCACGAAGACGGCCAGCAGGCCGCCCGCGAAGATGAAGAGGTACTGCGCCTTCAGGCCCCGGAACTCCACGCTCTTGCCGATTCCCTTGTTGATTCCATATTCCATAATTATTTGCATGACAGGTTGGACTACAAGAAGAAAGAGCGTAGGATCGTCGCGGCGACAATCAGGAAAATACACGCGCCGAACCAGCTCGCGGCGGTCTTCGACGTGTCGGGGTCGCCGCTCGAAAACTTGTTATAGACCTTGATGCCCCCGATAAGGCCGACCACAGCCCCCACAGCGTACACGAGTTTCGTGCCGGGGTCGAAGTAGCTGGTTACCATGTTGGTAGCCTCCGTAATGCCGGCGATGCCGTTGCCCTGCGCGAAAGCGGAGGAGATGGCGGCAAAGAGAAATGCCGCCGGAAGAAGAATCTTGTTCTTTCTCATAACTCGATAATGTTTGAATTGTGGCGCGGGGATGGATAGGCCCCGCACCGGGTTAAACTTCTTGATTCGTTTTTTTTCAGTGGTTCGAGGATAGCCTCACGCGCTACCCGTAGTCTTTTTCTTTCATCGTGATGTCATTATGGGGTTAAACAAACTCACGGACGTCGAAACCCGTGGGAACCGAACCCTGCGGAGATGGGCTTTCCGCAGACCTCTCGGACATACGCCGGTGAAAAGCCGAGAGGTAGGTGTCGATCAGGGATTTTACCCTGTCGTTCCCGTCGGGGCGGCCCGAAACGATGACCTCGAACATGTCGGTCTGTTTCAGGCCCAGGAGGACACGTCCCGTTTCCTCCCTTTGCTCGTCTGTTGAAGGTGGATCGTGTACCACGTGGCGGTAGGCTTCGCCCATCTGTTCAAAACTAACCCCCTGGGCAAGCGAGCGGCCCAAAAGGGGCAGCTCTTCGGTGTCGTCTTCATCCTCGTCATAATCCGGCTCCTCCGCGTCCGCATCCGGGAAAGATTCATCGTACAGCGGAAAGTCGATTTCCAGAGGTTCGTTAGGCTCCCCCTCGGGAGCGACACCGAACACTTCATCCAGGTCTTCCGGCGGAATCTGCCGGGGGTGTTCGGGTACATTCGTGGGCACAAATATATCGGCTTTTTCCGTAACTTTTTCAGTTTCAGATTCTACGGCAGCTTGTGGCCGGGAGTGGCGCAAGTCGAGGACAAAGCGGCTCCTGCCGATGATCTCCTGCCGGCAGGGCGTGTCTTCGGAAACGATCCCGTCTGCCGGTTCGTTACGTTCCATCCGCCGCAGGCGGAAAAACGCCCACAAGGCATACCCCACGGCAAAGAGGGGCAGCAGCCACAACGCCCCGTTCATCGCTCCTCCGCTTTGGGTTGCCGGGAGGCCACGGCCTCACGCTCCTCGAAAAGCCGCTCGATGGTTTCCCGGTTATCGTCCAGGTGCGCCTTGAGAACCTTGTCCACGTAGGCCGTGATCGTCACGTCGCCACGACCGATGACACGGGTGATCTCGCGGATACGCTCGTGATACGACGGACGTATCTTCACGTGCTTGTTACCGGCGAAAGGCAGCCGCAGCAGGCAGATGTAACGGGCCAGGTACTCGGCCTCGGGGGTGGGGACAGTCCCCACGGCGACCTCCCCCGAAGGGCCGTCGGGGACGATAAGGGTTTTCATCCTGCGCCGGTAGCGGCACACGCGGAAGATGAAGGGCACGGCGACGCAAAGGACGGCCGCCAGGATAACAGATAAAATAATTGCTTTGTCTGACATGATGGATTGTTTTTAATAGGTTGTAAATATTGGGTTCATAACTAAAAAATATCGGAGTTCCGTTTCTTGTAGAGTTCCGAAATTTCCTCCTGATAGGTAGCGAAATGCTGCTCCAGCACATTGTCCAGGTAGCTATACAGCGAGAGTTCGTTCTTACCGATAACCTGCACTATCCGGGTTATACGCTCGTGAAACTCCTTGCGGATATACACCGTTTTGCCGCTTCGGGTATTGGAGGGGGCGTTCCGGATAAAAAGACGCTCGTAATCCTGGCCTTTCCCTCTTCGGCGGCGTCCCTCCTCTTTCGTAGCCGACGAGGAGGCGGCCTCGCCGGACGGTTCCGATAGAGCCGATGCCTCCTCCTCTTTTTCCGGCGTGTAAGGATGTAATGGCCGGTTTCGGCTTTTGGCCTGGCTGATGATGAAGGAAGCGTCCAAACCGTCGTCATGTTCTTTTCCGCTCATAAGATCCTACTTTAACAGTTCGATCAATTCATCCACGAGTTTATCCAGGTTGCTGCCCCGGATCAAAGAACGGTCTGCCGGGAAGAGCGTGGAGCGGAAGACAGAGCGACGGCTGGCGTTCTGCTCACGACGAAAACGCTTGGTGTCAGGCAGGAAGGTCTTCAGAACAGGAAGATCCAGCTCTTTCATTACCGCCTCGTAAACCTGATATAACTCTGTTTTTTCACGTCCGTCCACCATGTTCCATAGCATATACAGCCCTTTCATCCGGGACTTCTCGCGGCCCATGATATGCTCTTTTACCACAACCGCGTAATTCAGGGTGCTTTCCATGACAACCCGGTCGGCACTGATCGGGGCGACGAGATAATCCATTCCGGCCAGGGAATGAATCAGATCCTCGTTATTGATCGTACCGGGAAGGTCGAAGAACACATAATCGAAATCACCTTGCGGCAGGAGGTAGTCGGCATCGGCCAACGCCTCTTTCGTGTTGCTTTCCACGACGGGATAGGCTTTCTTTTGAAGCCGGGTGAATTGTTCGTAAGCTAACCTCTTGTAATGTTCGTCTTCGAGGGCAAGCTTCAGGTCACGTTCCCGCATCTCCACGATGGAGTGTTGGGGATAATCGCAGTCGATGACCGCGACATTGAAACCCTTTACATAGTGCAGGTAAGAGGCTGCCAGCACCGTGAGGGTGGTTTTACCCGCTCCGCCTTTCTGGGTGGAGAAGGCCACGAATTTCGTTTTCTCTTTCATTGTTCCATGCGTTTTTAGTTATACAATCGGGTAATCGTTCATCTCTTCACGTATCCGGGCAAGTGACGGCATGAGATTTTATGCAGGTATGCCGGCACGCATATATGCTGGTGCGCTGGCAGGCTGTTACGCCGGTATGCCGGTGCATGGGCGCGTGTCCGATTTTATACTCATGCGCAACCGCATTTGCTTATCCGGACAAAGACCCGCTTTTTCCTCTGCACACGGTGTTTTCTGCATCCGTCCGCACGTGTGCGGACAGGGGGATGTGTCATTGCCCGTATCCGTTCTCACGTGCAAAGTAAACCCTTAAAAACACGGGTTGTATGCTCTTTTTCCGCTATGGCCGCGTGTGGCGTCAAAGTGGACGCAAGTGGCGTAATCACTTGTAGTACAAGCGATTGAATAGGTCGGTATCTTTGCCTCGTGAACGATCCCGACGCTAATGAAGCCGTCCTTGCCCCGTTTTACGGCGGCTCTTTCAATGTTCTGTCCGCGAGCGGGCAGAAGGTATTTGCAAAGGGCAAATAGCAAGCTGTGTTTTCTGCTGCACGATTCTCGTTTTGCAGCAGAAAACAGCTTGCCCGCAAGGGGGAGAAAGCACCTCCGGAGTCGGTGCTTTTCAGAAGGGCGGCAAGCCGCGAAGGGATCGGAATTTTCAGGAACCGGTGGGGCCCTGGCCTCTCCTTAAAATTTCGATGCGATGGAAAAGAACAGAAAGCCCCGAGGGGGCAAAGGGGGACGACCCGCGAAAAACGACCCGGCCGTTTACCGCTTTTCGGTAAACTTTTCAGCCGTGGAACATGCCCGTTTCCTCGACCTTTACGAGCAGTCCGGGCTATTGTCCAAAGCCGCTTTTATCAAAGCGAGAGTGTTCAACGAGGCGTTCCGGGTGGTAAAGACCGACCGGGGAACGCTCGAATACGTGGCGAAGCTGACCGCTTTCCACGCCCAATTCCGTGCCGTGGGAACGAATTATAACCAGGTGGTGAAGGAGCTGCACGCGCATTTTTCCGAGAAGAAAACACTCGCGCTGCTCTATAAACTGGAGAGAGCGACACGTGAACTGGCGGCCGTCGGGCAGCAGGTCGTGTCGCTCTCCGAAGAGTTCAAACAGCGATGGTAGCCAATATCACCACCGGAAAAGACGTGTACGGCGCGCTGGCGTACAACCAGGAGAAAGTCGATCGGGGCGACGGGAAGGTGCTGCTGACCCACATCGTGAGGGAGCCGGCGGATGGGCGCTTCAACGTGGCCGCGACGGCAGAAGACCTCCTGCGCTGGATGCCCTCGCACTACCGGACGGAAAAACCCGTCGTGCACGTGTCGCTCAACCCGGCTCCCGAAGACCGCCTCGACGACGGGCAACTCGCGGAGATAGCCGGGGCCTACATGGAGCGCATGGGCTGGGGAGGACAACCTTATATCGTATTCAAGCATACCGACATCGGACGGGAGCATATCCATATCGTGTCGGTGCAGGTGGCCCAGGACGGGCGCAAGATAAACGACAGCAGGCGCAACGAACGCAGCGTGGCCGTTACCGAGGAACTGGAACGGGAGTACGGACTGCATCCCGCCAAAGGGAGAAGGCGGGAGAAAGGGCAAGGGATCGTCCCCGCCGATTACACGCGGGGCGACCTGAAACGCCAGGTGGCAGCGGTAATAAAACCGGCCGTGGCGACATACCGCTTCCAGACCCTCGGCGAGTTCCGGGCATTGTTGTCCTTATATAATATAGGTATAGAGGAAGTCCGGGGAGAGCGGAACGGAACCCCCTACCGGGGATTGCTCTACACGCTGCTGGACGAGAACGGGGACAAGGCAGTGGCTGCGCCGCTCAAATCCTCACTGTTCGGTAAAGAGGTCGGGTATGACGGGCTGGAACGGCACATGGAGCGCAACGCCGAACGGTTCGGGAAGGACGACACGAGGAGGCAAATCCGTGGCCGGGTCGATAAAGCGCTTCGGGGAGAACCCACGGAGGAAGAACTGCGCGAACGCCTGCGGGGAGCCCGGGTGGATCTCTACATACGACGCAACGAAAACGGCCGCATCGTGGGAGTGACGTTCATTGACCACGAAACACGGACGGTCGTGAACGGATCACGGCTGGGAAAGGCATACTCGGCCAACGCCTTCGAGCTGCGCTTCGGCGGGAAACGGAATCCCGGGGAAAACACGAGGGGCTTGTCCCCGAAACAAGCGCCTGCCGGACGGGACGGGCAACGGAAGCGGAATACCTCACGACGGAGGAAAGTATAACATCTCAATTATCATTCATTTATTAAATTTTACGGTTATGCAACAGGAAGACGACCTTCGGGGTCTTGCAAAAACAATGGATTTCATGCGGGCATTGAGTATCTTGTTCGTGGTTATCAACATCTACTGGTTCTGTTACGGGCAGATACGGGAATGGGGAATCAATATCGGCGTGGTCGATAGGATTCTGCTGAACTTCGACCGCACCGCGGGGCTGTTCCGGAATATACTATGGACGAAACTTTTCGCCGTCGTGTTCCTCGCCCTTTCATGCCTCGGGACAAAAGGAGTAAAAGAGGAGAAAATTACCTGGCGGAAAATCACGGCATCGCTGGCCACGGGAGGCGTGCTGTTCTTCTTCAACTGGTGGCTGCTGGACTTGCCGCTGACGGCGATGGCGAACGCGGCTTTCTACATACTGACCCTATCGGCCGGGTATATCTGCCTCTTGATGGGCGGCGTGTGGATGTCCCGCCTGCTGAAGAACAATCTCATGGATGACCCTTTCAACAACGAGAACGAATCATTCCAGCAGGAAACACGCCTGATCGAGAACGAGTACTCCATAAATCTGCCGACGAAATTTTACTATAACAAACAGTGGAACAACGGGTTCGCCAACGTCGTAAACCCGCAAAGGGCTTGCATCTGCATGGGAAGCCCGGGCAGCGGGAAGAGTTATTGTGTTGTAAACCAGTTCATTAAACAGCAAATCGAAAAGGGCTATACCCAATACATCTATGACTACAAGTTTCCCGATCTTTCGGAAATCGCTTACAACCACCTGCTGAATCACCAGAAAGGTTACAAGAAAATCCCGACTTTCTACGTCATAAATTTCGACGACCCGCGCCGCTCGCACCGCTGTAACCCCATTCACCCGGACTTCATGACCGATATTTCGGACGCCTACGAGAGCGCCTATACCATCATGCTCAACCTGAACCGAAGCTGGGTGCAGAAGCAGGGCGATTTTTTTGTGGAAAGCCCCATTATCCTTTTTGCGGCCGTGATCTGGTTCCTGCGCATCTACGACAACGGGCGGTATTGTACCTTCCCGCACGCCATCGAGTTCCTGAACAAGCGGTACGAGGATATTTTCCCGATTCTGACATCCTACCCGGAACTCGAAAACTACCTCAGCCCCTTTATGGATGCCTGGCTCGGAGGCGCTCAAGACCAGCTCCAGGGCCAGATAGCATCGGCCAAAATTCCGCTTTCCCGCATGATTTCGCCCCAGCTATATTGGGTCATGTCGGGCGACGATTTCACGCTCGACATCAACAACCCGGACGATCCCAAGATACTCTGCGTGGGGAACAATCCCGACAGGCAAAACATTTACGGAGCGGCTTTGGGATTGTATAATTCCCGGATTGTCAAGCTCATAAATAAGAAAGGCCAGCTCAAATCGGGCATCATCATCGACGAGTTGCCGACAATCTACTTCAAGGGACTCGACAACCTGATCGCCACGGCCAGAAGCAACAAGGTCGCCGTGCTGCTGTGCTTCCAGGATTTTTCACAGTTGAAGAGGGACTACGGGGACAAGGAGGCCGCCGTCGTGATGAACACGGTGGGCAACATCTTCTCCGGGCAGGTCGTAGGTGAAACGGCCAAGACACTCTCGGAACGGTTCGGTAAGGTATTGCAGAAGCGGCAGAGCATGACGTTGAGCCGCAGCGACAAATCGACATCCATATCCACGCAGCTGGACAGCCTGATCCCGGCCTCGAAGATCTCGACGCTCACGCAGGGAATGTTCGTCGGGGCCGTGGCGGACAATTTCGACGAACGTATCGAGCAGAAGATTTTCCACTGCGAGATTGTCGTGGACAACGAAAAAGTGAAAGCGGAAACGGCCCGGTACAAGAAGATACCACAAATTACCGACTTCACGGATGAGAATGGGACGGATCACATGAAACAGGTCGTGCAGGAAAACTACGAACGTATCAAGGCAGAGGCCGGCCGCATCGTCGCCGAGGAGCTGGAACGTATCAAGAACGACCCGGTGCTTTGCAAGCTCCTGCCGGAACAGAACTAAATGAACACAAACACCCCGCAAACACCCTCCGTTACCTTAACGGGGGCTGTTTCCTGGTTTTATAACCGCACAGCTGGTGTTTTGGAGCATAAAGTAGTGATTATGTGAACGGAAAACATTATTTTTGTGTTCGGAATCCTTTTAATTATAAGTATGACAGTTACCGATATATACGAAGCAATGAACAGCAAGGCGGAAACGTTTTTCGAGTGGTTGCAGGCTCACCCGCAATACGGGTTGCTGTTTGGTGTCGGGTTGCTTGCCCTATGGCTTGCAGGGTTGCTGTTCCGTTGGAAATGGGCGTGTCATTGGCAGTTTAACAGCAAACTGTGGTTATTTGACGATTGCAAGCCTGAAACACGCCGCAGGGTTCAGATTGTGTTGGTCAGCGTTCTGATTATACTTATATTGGTTGGTTTCTTTGTATGGAGATAACGGTATGGAAAAGGACAATCGCAAATACCGGATCTGCTTCATCGACTATATGTGGTATGTAGCCGAGATATGGCACGAAAGGGAGCGTACCAATCTCAACGGACGTATGCTACTGTTTTGGTGCTGGCTCTTCGTCCTACTCATACCGCTTGGGTTTCCGCCGATATTGCGCCTTTTCGGCTGGATGATTGGTTTGGCCATAGTGATTCCTCTCTGCTTTCTTCCCGATTTATTCTGCAAGCTACGCTATACAGCCGGACGGCGTGAAGCGCTCCGTGAACATTACGGGAAGATGAAACATCCCGGCAGGAAGCTCGCCAAAATAGTTCTTATCGCTATCGCCCTGATCGTGGCAAATGTAGCGCTGATGTTCCACCTCGGATTTATACATTGGGCATGATGAAACGGCAGGAGAATAAGCAACGGTTTTATCTCTGGGATTACCTCTGGTGGATGGGGGAGAAATGGAAGCAGGCAAGACGAACAGGCAGGGTCGATGGCGAAATGATGCTCTCGATTTATATCTTCGCTCTTTTGATATTCCCTATGATGACTGTTACTATCCGGCTTTTTCCAGGTGTGTCGGCATTGTTGCCATGTGTCGTTTTTAGCATTGTCACATTTGCCGTTATGTCGCTCGTCAGCAGGATTTACAAATGGCGAGGCAAAGCAGTGATGTCTCACTATGCCAAGTGCAGGTTTAACGAACTCCTTGCGGTTCTGTTATTTTTCCTTGCGATGGCCATTATCTGCTTTATGATGTATCTTCTTGACAAAAAGTGATACATACTTTGATACGGACTCCGGGCCGTTATATCGAATGGTCTAACTCGATGTACCAGTTTCCCTTGATGGGCTTGTAAAGCGTGGTGTCGTTGTACGTCCTGCGGTAGATCTCGTTCAGGTCGCCATGTTCGGTGATACGGATATTCCGACGGCTTCTCAATCCGGGATCGTAAACGAAACTCTTGGACGTTCCGGCATCCACGATGCCGTGGGAGTAGTACGGCATAACGAGGCTCACATATACCGAATCTGCCGTTCCCCATTCCCTGCGATCAACAAGGATAAAACCGCATCCAATCTCTGATAACAGGGAGTCGAGTAGGATTCGCTCCGGCTTCAACAGTCCATATACCGGGATGTCTTGTTCATCATTCGTTTCATGGGATGTATCGCTTTGCTCCATTGAATCAAGTATAATAACCTCTTCCGGAGAAAGCGGCGGGTAGTGAAAACTACCTTCTGAACTCTCTGCCATGATTTCGTACACCTTACGGAACGCCACCTCGTGCGTGGTGAAATGGCGTATCATTTCCTCGTCCGACGGCGGCATGGGAGGCTCTCCGCAGCTTACGGCAAGCAGGATTACAAATAACAGGATTATGACTGGTGTTCTCATTTTCTAATGTTTAATGTTCTGTGGCTAACCAATCTTGTTTAGGGAGTTGAGCCATTTGTTAATAGCATCCAATCTGTTATTCTGTTTAATGGTATCTTCATTTCTACATAATTTGATTTGCCGAATAACAGAGTTCTGCATAATTGAATCGGATTTGAAAAGCAGTTCTAAAACGGCTTCATAACATTTGGAATATCTGGACAATTCATCCAATATATTTGCGTCTTTTAGAATATACAGGTTGAAATTGTACACAAATGACTTGTAACTGAAAATCTCCGACTGTAATGCTGCTGCATCAAGACAAGTATAAAACAATTCCTTATCGTGCTGATATAGCCACATATAATCAGATGGGTTCAGGTTGTAGTGCAATAAAGTTTCCGAACGGACAAATGGAAGCCCCGTATTTGAGCCTACCAGATAACGGTATGTCTCATTGACTATTGACTCAACTATTTCAATGGATTCTGATTGTTTGTCCGATTCCCGTATTTCTGTAAATGTATCGGCAATAAGAACTTCCACATCCTGCGATTTGTAATATATACCGTTTTTTTGCCAGCGGAATCTACGGATATATTCTTCAGAAGTCGGACAACAGAACAGTAAAGTATTTAACAATCGGTTCAGATATATTCGCTTATCTGGAATATGACAACGGTGTAACCCTATTATGGAGCCATAAGCGTATAGCTTTCCAAACTCGTTTTCCTCCGAATTTGAATTTTTAGGCATGTAATACAACCGCACAATATTGGAAATGAAATAATATATATCAAGATATTTCAATGTATCAGCCGATTCTCCATATTTGTTAAGTAAATGCCGCTCCAGTTTCTCGCCATACCATAAGTAGCCATCGGGATTTATTTGAAACAACCGATGAAACTTAGGTCTTGATAATGAAAAGTTCTTGTTTCTACTTTTCATTCGTTCCAGTAAGGCGACAATAATTCTATTCGTTATATCCATAGCTGTAATGTTTGGTGGCTAACCGACCTTTAAGGGGAGGTTGAGCCGCTTGTTAATCGTCTTTATTGGATTGAATGTATTATTAAAGATACTTCGTCTTTTTGATAAAGATAAGTTTTTATTATACAAGATGTTTTTTGTAATGATAAAAAAACTTTAACCGACGCTTCACAATAGGGAGACAAAGAATCAAATAGGACTAATTCAGTAGAATCCCATTTTACTTCAACTTCTTCTATCGGTTCTGCCCCAGTTACTATATCATTCTCCAGAAGTTTTTCCACCGTTAGATAATCGGGAGCATACTTCCAACGAATTATTAAAATTGCTCCATCTTTATTTACTATGCGTGTAGCCATCGGTTCATCTCCCATTACCAATAAGACATGATTGTCTATATAGATTTTCCCCAAGTAATCTGTTACGCTACATATAGCATTGTAGTTTTCTTGACCCTTCCATTGATGGGCATATTGTTGCTCAACAATGACAAATGGGCTTCCTGATGTTTCAATCCAATTATTCATATTTTTCTCAGCGATTAATGTTCGGCAGCGTTCCGCTTTAAGCGGTAGTGCTGCGTGTTAGCAACTTATTTCCAAAATTTTTCAAGCTCTTTATATTCTCCAAACCAATACTGAAAAGCGACTTTATCAATACCATTTGTGCCCCTCCAAAAATCCACTGGATAATTCCAATCCGAACGACCGCTACTTCTGGGTGGACATCCTCCGTAATATTCATAAAAAGCTCCTTTATATTTTTCAGTATGGAGAATGCCAAGATACCCCATTATTTCCAACAAATTTTGTAAAGCGAGTTCTGCACAAAATTCAGCATCAATACATTTTCCTTCTTTCTTCCAATGCTTGAAAAATTCTTTTTTCTTCAATAATTTGAACACATCACGAATTCCGTCTGATTTCTGCACAGATATAATAGTTTCAAAGACTTCTTTAAGAATATACAGTCCTTCATTTTGAAGCCCTTGATTGTGAAGAGAACTTTGGCTCTCTTTATTTTCTTGCCATAAGCACTGCAACATCTCATAAATATTATCATCACAAGGTCCAATAAGAGGGTCGTAAGGATATTCCTCCAGATTACGCTCAAATTGGCAAGAACATAAAATACAATGTTGAAGATTAGTTTGGTTAACGATTTCTGCTTGCTGTTCTTTGGGCATATCTTCAAAAGCAATTACATTCCGTTCTAAAACTGGTTTCTTATATTCTTTTGCTATTAACCTATCATCCTTGAATCTATCTCCAGTCTTAGGTATATTCAAATACGAGTAAGAATGTACATGAAAAGTTTTCATTTTAGACAATACTTGAAGTCCAAAATGAATCTGTCCATTCACTAACGTTTGCAGAAATAGCTCCGTAAGCCGTTTCTTGTCAGATGAAGCTGCTTCTTTAACTAATAACTCTATGGCTTCGTTATGTGTCATTGTTATTTTTTTACAAGTTGCTAATGTTTGGCAGCGTGCCGCTTGTTCAGTCGGTTTGCTGTTTGTTATCGTTGTTAAAGAATCTTCTTACATCATAATTTGCGATAGTTCTTGCCAATGATTTAGGAGATACTCCATAGTTATTTTTTATATCGGGATTAGCCCCATTTTTCAAAAGTTGTTCGATAAAGAAGCCATCTCCACGGTATCGCATAACGGCTTCCCATAAAGGAGTATTCCCATTTACATTTTGTATATCCAAATCTGCATTGCTATTCAGGAGTATTTCAAAAATATCTTGTAGCTGACACTGAACAGAAAGATATAATGCAGTCCGTCCGTCTTTTCTTTTATCATTTATATCCAATCCTTTTTTTATAAATTCGGATATAATCACACCTGCTGGATGTACAATACTATCATAGTTCATTATATAATAATGAAGTAGATTACTGCCATATTTGTCTTTACTTTTTATGTCATAATCTATTAGAGTCTGCATGAACTTATTTGAGTTATCACTCAATAATTCAAGTTTCATATCTTCTATTGTTTTCATTTTTTTTATTCTAATGTTGACAACGATAATGTCCGGCAGCGTTCCGCTTATTCAGTCGGTTTGCTGTTTGTTAACATCCCATTCTCTATTTCAATAATAATTGGTTTCACATTCAACTTGCGTCCTCCTTTAGTTATACTAC
The DNA here is from genome assembly GCF_003435745.1 of Alistipes sp. AM16-43. Taxonomy (NCBI): domain Bacteria; kingdom Pseudomonadati; phylum Bacteroidota; class Bacteroidia; order Bacteroidales; family Rikenellaceae; genus Alistipes; species Alistipes sp. AM16-43. The sequence continues at coordinate 38,421 of NZ_QTUQ01000011.1, read as the reverse complement.
CCGAAGCGTATTTTTGAAGTAGATCATAAAATGATACGCCATTGTTGTCGCATGAAAATGGGTTTACACCAGCACGTATAAATCTTATCATTAATTCACAATCTTCGGGATGATATTGTAATGCTATCCGAAGTGCATTTCTTCCTTGATTATCCGTTATATTTTTATCAACGCTTGGATTATCAAGTAAAGAAACTATCATTTCTATATTATATGCCCAAATTGCTGCAAATAAAGGGGATGCCCCACTCGCATCTTGATGATTTAAATTTGCGCCTAATTCTATAAGTTTATAAGCAAAATCATTTTTCCCTTCAGCTATGCAATTCATTAAAAAACTCCTGCCATTTCTATCCACGCTATTTAGCCCATACTTTTCAAGGAAAGACAGAATCTTTGAAAAGTCATTCTGAAACAATAGTGGATATAATTGTTTATCATCAAAATAATTAGTCATTTTCTCATGCTTTTAATTGGGATGTTAATGTTTGGTGGCTAACTTACCTTTAAGATGTTAAGCCTCTTGTTATCGACCATATTATATCACAAATTTATTCTTCACCCACTTTTCTATTTGTTTTCTGTTTATGCCTTTGCTTACTGATAAGTAGGCTATTTTTTCAAAATTAAATTGAATACCAAAATAATTCTCTACCTCACTAACAAAATTATTCAGATCTAATATATTAGGAGTGCTAAATACTGTCTTATCAACGCTAATTGCCCGAATATTACTATCTGAAAAAATAATTTGTTTTTTTCGAGAGGATAGTTCATTTTCGATTATTATTTCATAAGTATCTCCCATTGTTCGCGGGTTACTCAGCCGCATTTCAAATGAAAATCTTTGCTCTTTTTCTTCATCGGTAAGTTGACTGGATGTGAGCCATTCTCCATCTGTTGTAATTATAAGAGATACAGACCAATTATATTTATCCGAAGGCACTATATTGAGATTTTTCAATAATATATATGCTGGTAAATCATCGGAAATTTTATCATAATACTTTCGTATCTTATCGAATAAAGGGTGCTGAATTTCCGAATAGCCAAATAATTCAAATAAAAAATGTAAATAAAACGGTTTACCGTGAATATATTTGTCTATAAGTTCGTCGAAATACTTTAAGACATTCTCTTCTTTGGAGAAGGCTAAAACCGCCCATACACCTCGTAAGCCAACAATATCATGATGTTCACAAAATAGTCTTTCTGTTTTATCATACTCCGCCAAACATTCTAATAGAAAATTATTTATTTCTACGGTTGAGAACTCTTTAAGTTTTATTACATTCTTATTGTCAGGATAATAACTATCAAGTTTAATTTTGTTATATAGTCGATTAACCAACTTCCCGGTTTGTTTTGGCAAATGGTCTTTCTTCTCCAATATGATATTTCTTAAATCCATCATCTTTCAGTCATTTAATTATTTATCAGTTAGTTAATCTTTTTTATGGTCGATAATGTTCGGTGGATAATCATCATTAAAGGAGATTGATCCGCTTGTTATCTGCCCGCTTTATTCCTCTTCTTCGATGAAATGATTTATAAAGTAATTGAATGACTGGGCGATGTAACGAGTATTTGTTTCAAAGTTGTATTCTCTTGAAGCGTTTTCGTCCCACTCGTCAGTCACGTAATAGTAAATCTTTTTATTCTTCAAGTTCAACGCATAATAGTTTCCACCCGAATCCATAGCAAAAGGCAACAGATTGCATGGCATTAAATTCCTACTCCATATATCTTTGGCTATGACTTCAATTGTTTCAAAAGCATTGGTGCGTTCCTTTATCGGAAAGAACGCATTTATCTCCACCCGATCCAAATCCTCGTCCTGCGGTTGAAAACAATATGGTGATGGCATACCACCGTTGAACTTGAGGTAAAAGTTCTTCATGCCTGCCGGAATCTTTACATTCAACTCAACCTCAAAATTCTTTATATCTTCTTTTGTTAGCGAAGCCGAACAGTCCGAAAGTTCAGGCATTACACCTTCTATTTCTATAATCTCCGTTTGTTGTTCCTCTTCGATTTTTGGGAAAGCAACGAGATTATTGAAAAAATCATCTATTGAATCCGCTATCAATTGAGGTTCATCAAAAATAAATGCATCGCTATTTTTTACAAAACCAATAATTTTATAAAAATATACAGCTCTGTTTTTTATATTGATTGCAATTACACCAATATTTCTCAAATTGTTATGTCCACTGGCAAATAGCAGAATATTGTCAGAAATCGAATTAGAACTACGATGCTCCAAGGTTTCTCCTTCAACAGTATGAAAAAGAGCATTTTTAAAACTCTTATTATATTTGAACGGTTGGAAAATTCTAATTTCCACTTCGTAATATTTGTTTATGGAGATGGTTTGCTGTTTAGGTTCTCCTCCATTATATTGCAAATAGAACTCTTTCAGTCTTTCCGGCAAAACATGACCCAACTTGCTCTCAACTTCTTCAAAATCTTTGAGAGTAAGACTTTTTTGACAATTTTCTAATTCTATCTTCATATTCATTCTTTTTATGGGCAGATAATGGTTTGACAGCGTTCCGCTTCAAGTGGTAGTGCTGTTTGTTAGTCGCTTCATTCTATATCGGTAGTGTTTTTTCGCTTGGCGCAAGCATTCTACCTCTATCATCATAAAGAGTAAATATTCTTTTGGATTCAGATAAAAGCATATCCTCGAATGAATCCCAAGCTAAAAGAGATGAAGCATCTCTACGTTTACAGAAATGAACTTTTCCATCTTCAGAGTCTATATAGAGCTTCGAACCATCATATCTATATCCGCCTATGAAAAAATAAGTGTCTTTTGCATTTTTAGGTTTTTCGTAAATGTTCGGCTCAAGTAAGCCAAAAGGCTCTGGAGTTGCATTTAAATCTCGGTTGTAAGATTTTCTTATTCCATATAAACTGAAATGGTGGAAAAGATGTAATCCATTTGTATCTGTCATTAAAAACGAGCGAAATTGAGACGGAATTTCTCTTTTCAAATCTCGTTCTAACTCAACAATATCATCTTCATTTAGCGTAGCAAAGACGCAAAAATTATATGCTTCAGGAGCAATGAAAGGTGCATGACCGTATTCTTTTGTCCCGTTTTCATATTCTTTACATCCATACTTTTCAAAAGTCCGAATGTATTCCATTATTTCTGTAAATGCACTCATATTTTTTCTTTTTATTTTTCAAGCGACTAACGTTATACTATCAGCCGATTTGGCTGTTATTTTCTTTAAGTATCAGACCTCGTCTTCCTCCATCAACAGATCGTCCAACGGGCTTTTGATATTGCTTTTGAAAGTGTCGGCTATGTGGACATACCTTTCCGTTGTCTTGATGTTGTTATGTCCCATAAGCTCTTTCACAATCTTGATGTCGGTTCCTTGCTCCAGCAAGTGGGTGGCGAACGAATGGCGCAGCAGGTGCGGATAAATCCGTTTCGTGATTCCCGCTTCCCGGGCCGCTGCCTTCAGCCGTTTCGACACGATACTCTCGGTGAAAGGTTCGCCCGGTCTGTGTTCAAAAAGCCACACTTTCGGTTTGTATAGTCTGTTATATTCCGTCAGCTTTTTCATCAACGGTTTTGATAGCAGGGTGTAGCGGTCTTTTTTTCCTTTACCCTGCCGCACCCGTATCAGGGAGCGGGATTCGTTGATGTCGCCGGGTTTCAGTTCCAGCAGTTCGCTGATGCGCAATCCTGCGGAATAGAGTATGGAGAACATGCAGAAGAAGCGCAGGTCTGTCACCGTCGCGTCGAGTATCTTCTTTATTTCCTCCTTGCTCAACACGTCGGGCAGCGTCTTCTCCCGTTTGGCACGGTTCACCTTGTAACACCGCCGTTCCTGACCGAGAACTTTCTCGTAATAGAACTTGATGGCGTTGATACGCTGGTTTTGCTGGCAGGAGGATATGTTTTTCTCGTGGATGAGATACAGCAGGTAGTCGTTTATCTCGCCGGGGGTAACCGTTTCAATCTTACGCCCCTCGAAATGCTGTTGGAAATCGCGGAAATAGGAGGTATATACCCTTACGGTATGGTCACTGTAACGCACTTGCTGAAGTTTTTCCAGATAGCCTTCCGGCAGTGGCGGCCGTTTGTCTTCCTCTTTACGGGGGGCGGTTTCCTTGATGGCAGAATAGTCTATAAACGCCATTTTCACATAGCGGTCGAAGAACTCGGCAAGCACGAAATCTTCTGCCGGCAGATAAGCCCTGCCGCCGACAAGCAGTACGTTTTCTTCCTTCGACAGCGACAAGCGGATGTCATTGTCATTACCGAAAGTCACTTCGACAAATTCTCTCCCGTTTCTTATCACCGGAGAAAGTTTGATCTTGGTTTTTGGGGTATATATTTCCATGCCTCACGTTTTGTCGGATATTGAAACCCGTTTTCGCAAATTTATAAAAAAACACGGGTTATCCATGCGCTTTATTGACATTTAACAATAGATCCCGACTACCTGACAATAAGGTGAGGAGCCACGAAAATACCCTCTGCCAAATCCGTCCTTCCCGGCACTCCGTTTCTCCGATTTCCTCTGCCCTGCGCCACAAGCGGCCACTTCTGTGCCCGATGCTTCCATAGCCTTTCCAACTCTTTTACGTTCAGCCGGTTCCCCTTACTTTCGTTCCCGCATCGCTATTGGTGCTAACTAAAAACACTCGTAATTATGGACGAAAACGTAAAGAACGACGCTAAACAAGTCATGCTCGTTCAGAATGCCGACGACGGACGACTGCAAGCCGTTACCGGCGTGGATCGGGACGGCAATATCCAGACCGCCGACCCCACGGATCAGAATGTGGCGAGCCTGCTGAACGTGAACACGCAGGATTCAGCCCTCGAAGCCTTCTTCAAAAAGTTCATGGAACAGGCCCAGAACCCCGTCCACACGGGTATCTTCGTCATGACGGAGAATGCCCTGAACAAACTTATCCGCATCGACTTCGACCCGGAGATTCTGGAAAATTACCGTATCGACCCCTCCGAACGGCTTCAGACGCAGGAGCAGCGGCAGTTCGAGCCGCTGGACGTCACGAAGATAGACCTGGCGGATATGGAGAAGAAAGGTATCCGCATGGAGGACATCGAGCCGCACCTGAAAGCCATGTCTTACGGACATAAATCCAACGGGCTGGTGGAGATGAACCCCGAACTGGAGAACGGGATGCGTGTTTCCACCAAAGGGCGCGTGTCGCTCGAAGAGCAGGCGGACGGCTCGCTGCGCGTCGTGCCGCATTACTGGCAGGAACGGCCCGACCTCGACGCCCCCTTCCACGGGGTGCTGCTCGACGAGGAGGCGAAAACGAACCTGATGAACACCCGCCACGCCGGGAAAGTGATCGACCTGGAGCTGGAGCCGGGCAAGCTCACGCCCTGCTACGTGTCGATAGACAAATGGACGAACACGCTGGAACCCATGCCCGTTTCGTTACTCGAAAAACGTGCCCGCATCAAGGAGGCCGACCTCTCGGAAGGCAAGCAGATGGATTTCTACGGCGGCGGCAAGGTGTTGCTCGAAGGATATACCACCCGCGCGGGTTATAAGCGGGATGCCTATATCCAAATCGACGCGGCCGAACGTAACTATTCCTTTACCTACGACGGTTTGGATCGCAACCGCTACGCCCAGGAGAACAAGGAGATTTACCGCCAGAAGGCCGCCGAGAAAAACGGACGGCAGGAAACTACGGCCTCCGAACGACAGCCCACGCTCACGATTCACCGGACAATCCTCAAAGCCTCCGTGCCCAAAGAGGCTTATGACCAGTGGACGGAAGCGGTGAATGATCCCTCCAAGCGGGCGGATGTCAAGGCTTTCTACATCAAGGGCATGGTCAAGGACGGGCAGGGTGAGCCGTTCAACGCCTGGGTCAAGCCCAACTTCGAGCGTAACAAGATGGACTTCTTCCGCTGGAATCCCGACCGTGCGAAACGGCAGGGAGCGGAGGTCAAACCCGCCGTTGAAAGCCGTACCCAGGTCGCCGTCAATTCCGAGGGCAAGACCGTCGAAGCGGTCAAAGGTGTGAAAGAGCCGCTCAAGCAGGGACAGCAGGAAGCCACCCCGACGCAGAAGAAAAATTACCGCAGCAGCAAAAAGAGCAACTCCAAAGGTGTCAAGGTATAACGTATGAAATGGTTCTACATGCAGGCCGGAGCCATGCCGCTCCTGATCGCGGCGCTGGCCGCCTTGTACCTCCGGCCGGGTAAACGCAGCCCCCCGGAGGAGGCGGACGACGGACGGCAGTATTACGACGGGAACGGCAACCATGTCTATTACGACCGCCGGCTGATCGCCCGTCCGGAAAAAGAGAAAGAAGAAGAACTACAAGAAAACAACCACTGAAAAATCCGAATCATCATGCAAGTAATTATCGCAGAAAAGCCCTCGGTGGCGCGTGAGATCGCCGCCATCGTGGGAGCCACGAACCGTAAAGACGGTTTTATCGAGGGAAACGGCTACGCCGTAACCTGGGCCTTCGGCCACCTGGTCGGGCTGGCAATGCCCCAACAGTACGGCATCGCGGGTTTCCGCCGGGAAAACCTGCCTATCCTGCCATCATCGTTCATCCTCCTGCCCCGGCAGGTTCGGGAGGGTAAAGAGTATAAGGCCGACCCGGGTGTCGTGAAGCAGCTCGGTATTCTCCGGGAATTGTTCGGCATGGCCGAGCGCATCATCGTCGCGACCGACGCGGGGCGTGAAGGGGAGCTGATCTTCCGCTACATCTACTCTTACCTGGAATGCCGCACCCCTTTCGTGCGGTTATGGATCAGCAGCCTGACCGACCGGGCCATCCGCGAGGGGTTACAACACCTCCGCCCTGGCAACGAATACGACAACCTTTACCTCTCGGCCAAAGCCCGCAGCGAAGCCGACTGGATCGTCGGTATCAACGCCTCGCAAGCGCTTGCCGTGGCTGCCGGGCGGGGCGTCTGGTCGCTCGGACGGGTGCAGACCCCCACGCTGGCGATCATCTGCTCCCGTTACCTGGAGAACAAGGCGTTCAAGCCCGCCACCTATTTCCGGCTGAAGCTCTCCACGGCAAAGGAGGGCACGGAGTTCACCGTCCTCTCCACGGAGAAATTCGACGGCAGGGAGAAGGCGGAAGCAGCCCGCGCCGAGGTTATCGGCGCCCGAACGGTACGCGTCGTGAACGTGGAGCGCAAGGAGGCCAGGGAACAGCCGCCTCTCTTGTACGACCTGACGACACTCCAGAAAGAGGCCAACAGCCGGTATGGTTTTTCGGCAGAAAAAACGCTCGACATCGCCCAGTCGCTTTACGAGAAGAAGTTCATCACTTATCCCCGTACCGGCTCACGCTATATATCGGAAGATGTGGCCGAGGAGATTCCGGCACTCATCGGGAACATGACACGCTATCCCCGTTTCGCGGAATACGCGGGCCTGATGGATACCGCATCTCTCTCCCGCCGAAGCGTGGACAACGAAAAGATCGCCGACCACCACGCGCTGCTTCCCACCGAGAACCTCCCCTCCGAACTGGATGCCGACCACCGCATCGTCTATGAGATGGTCGCGGGGCGGATGCTCGAAACCTTTTCCGGGGCCTGCGTGAAAGAAAACACTTCCCTTACCCTGCAAAGCGCGGGGCATGATTTCACGGCCCGCGGCAGTATCATGGTCGAGACGGGCTGGCGGGCCGTCCTGAATGAACCTGTCGAGGAGAAAGAGGAGGACATGACCCTCCTTCCCGACATCGTGCAAGGCGACGAGCTGCCCGTCAAAGGATGCGGCACGGAACAGAAACAGACCCGGCCGCGCCCCCTTCACACGGAATCGAGCCTGCTGGCGGCGATGGAAACCGCCGGACGCGAACTGTCCGACGAGGCCGAACGCGAGGCGATGAAGGATGCCGGCATCGGCACGCCCGCCACCCGTGCCGCCATCATCGAAACGCTCTTTGCCCGCGAGTATGTCAGGCGAGAGAAAAAGTCGCTTGTACCCACGGACAAGGGACTGGCCGTGTATGCCGTGGTCAGGGACAAGAAGATCGCCGATGTCGCCATGACGGGCGGCTGGGAACTGGCCCTCTCGAAGATCGCCACCGGGGAGATGGACGCCCCGACGTTCCATCGCGGTATCGAGGTCTTCGCCTCGCAAATCGCCAAAGAACTGCTGGAAGCAAGAATCGACGGCGCGGAGAGTGACACAGCCTGCCCGCGTTGCGGCAGGCCCGTGGTGTTCTATCCCAAACTCGCCAAGTGCCAGAATCCCGATTGCGGCCTGACCGTATGGAGAACCGTGGCCCGCAAGGAGCTGACCGACAAGCAGCTCGCGGAACTGCTGACCAAAGGCAAAACCGGCACGATCCGGGGATTCGTCAAAAACGGCGGCGGGACGTTCGACGCGGCCCTCACGCTCGATGACCAGTTCAAGACCTCGTTCGTTTTCGAACCGCGCGATACTCCCAGGCAGGGAAAGAGGAACAAACGGAAATAATCGTTACCTTTGCCACTGGAAAAGACCTGTCATAACGAGATACGCTTGTTTGATAAGGATTTTTTCAGTGGTCGGCGCTTCGGGTGGGAACCCGGGGCGCCTTTCTCTTCCCCGATTATCAACGACCACTAAAAATTCTTATCATGCCAGACAAGCAACACCATACCCCCACGGGGGAATTGTCCTATTACGGACTTTCGTTACTATCCTACCTCAAGGACAGCCACCCGGAACTCATCGCCGAAAGTGAGTTCATCGCCGAGCGGGCCGACAGCGCCGCCCAAGCGTACAGCGAGGCGATCCGTTCGGGCTGCAACCACATCGAGGCCGAAGAAATTGCCCGCGAGGAACTCTGCCGCGGACTGCACTTTTCACCCTACAACACGCTGGTAAACATCCTCTGGAGGGAATTCGAGGCGGAGATTCCCGAGGATACCGCCCGGCAGGCGGCTCTACGCCTGCTGCCCCTCTGCCGCGGGGTGCTGGAGAAGTACGACCTCACGGACGACTTCGCCGACACGCCCGACTACGAACTGTTCTATACCGAACTGACGGGAACCGTCCAAATACTTCTCGAAGATGGCATTCAATAAGAAAACCCACCTCCGCCAGAATATCGACGCGCTGAAGACGGCCTTCACGCTCGACAGGGAACGGCGGGCGCCGACTCCCGAAGAAGAAAGGACACTCGGCGCATACAGCGGCTTCGGCGCCATCAAGGAAGTGCTGGAAAACCCCACCGGGAAACCGGACAAGGACGGCATGGCAACGCTCGTGGCCGAGTTGCACGAGGTCATCAGGGCGAACACCCCCGACGAACGGGAATACAAGCGCTACATGGACGGGATCAAGAACTCCGTCCTGACGGCTTTTTACACGCCCCCGAAAGTGGCAGACGCCATCGTGGAGGCGATATGGGACACGCGGATCGTCCCCAAACGTATTCTTGACCCCAGTGCGGGAACGGGGGTTTTCGTCAGTGCCGTGGATTTCCACGCCCCCTATGCGGAGATCACCTGCTTCGAGAAAGACCCCGCCACGGGGTTGATCCTGAAGCACCTGCACCCCGAAAAACGGGTGCGGGTACAGGGATTCGAGCGCATCGAACCCAAATACGCCGGTTACTACGACGTGGCCGTGAGCAACATCCCTTTCGGGGACGTGGCGCTCTTCGACCCGTTCTTCTCCACCCATACCGACCCCGTGCGGCGGCAAGGCACACGGGCGCTGCACAACTATTTTTTCATGAAGTCCGTCGATATGGTACGCGAGGGCGGCCTGGTGGCATTCATCACCTCGCAGGGAGTATTGAACGCCGAGCAGGGACGCCCCGTGCGCGAGTGGCTGATGAACCGCTGCGAGCCCGTATCGGCCATCCGGCTGCCGAACAACCTCTTTACAGAACACGCGGGGACGGAGGTCGGCAGCGACCTGGTTATCCTGCAAAAGAAAGCCGCCACGGGGGAACTGTCCGAACGGCAGCGGGATTTCATCGAATCCCGCAAGCTGTCGAACGGCATCCGGATAAACAACCTTTTCCAGTCGTTCGACAGGGTGATCCATACCGAGGCCAAAGTAGGCAAAGACCCCTACGGCAAACCGGCGATGGAGTTCACCCACGCGGAGGGCGTGGACGGCATCGACCGGGAGATGCGGCGTATGCTCTCGGAGGATTTCAACCGGCATTTCAACGAGAGTTATTGCCTGGAACATGCTCCGGAACAGACACCCGGTACACCGGAGCGGGAATTGTCCCGTCCCCGTCAGGCGGAACGCCAGCGTGCCGAAAGACACGAGCCCCGCCTTGCCGGAGAAATCGTCAAGGAGATTATCGCCGATGCCCGTAACCTTCAGCAGCAGCGGGAAGAGGAGGAAAAACGCCGCGTCGTCGCCGAAATGGCGGCGCAGGGCTACCATGTCGATACCGAAACCGGGGAGATTACCCGAATCGAAAACAAACCCGGACAAGTGTCACCGGATTCTGCTGCCACACCCGCCGGAGAACCGACCGGAGAGGATCTGGCCGACTTCGGGGCCTGGTCGAAAGAGCGGGAGAATCGCTTGTGGGAGCAGCACCCGCCGAAACCCGAAGATTTCGGCATGGCAGATACTCCCGTGCAGCACGTGGGCGGAATAACGGAACCGAAACCGCGGGAGGGCTTCGCCGGGTCGCTTTTCGACACGGTGGAAACGGCGGCTCCCGTACCTGCCACCCAAGCTGCCGAACCGGTAAATGTGCAGCAGGAACCGTTGCTGACGCTCTACGATCTGTTCGGCTTCAGCGCCGAGGAGCGGCGGCAGGCAGAACTCGGTATATCCAAGAAAAGGAACAGCCGCCGGGGAGCAAAGCGGAAGACGCCCCGACAACCCTCATTATTCGCCCCGGCCTCCTCTCCGGAGGAACAGAAGAGCGAAATGCCGAAAACGACGCCACCGGAGCGTGATCCCGAAGACTTGTATGCCTCCCTGAACTGGGAGGACAACCCGCCGATCAACGGCTTTTACGAGATGATGATGTCGCTTACCCCGGAACGGAGGGCGGAATTGCGCCGACAAAGCGCCCGGCTGCAGGAAACCCCGGAACAGCGGGAACGGCAGGCGGTACACCCCCCGACGGAAGCCCCGAAAGGCAAACGGAAACAAGCCGCCGGTACGCCGAGAACGGGCGGCCTGTTCGACACGCCGGACAATCCAGAGGAGGAAGAACCCGGTAAAGAAATGCCGCAGATACGGGAGGCGGATATGAAACCCCGACCGTTCGAGGGGGAGGTCGCCCCCTATTTCCGCGAGGGAACACTCGTCACGGACGGACAAAACCGGGTCGGCTACCTGCGGGAGACTGAATCCCTGCAACCCATGTTCCACCCGCTGGAACTCACGCCTGCACAACGGACGAAAGCCTCCATGTATATCGAGATACGCGATGCCTATTACCACCTTTATAACAACGAGGCGGAAACGCTGACGGCGAACCCCGCCCTGCGGGAGATGCTCAACCGGCTTTACGACAATTTCACCGAACGCTTCGGACGGCTCAATGACAAACGCAACCTCGACCTGATCAAGATGGACGCGCGGGGGACGGAGATTCTGTCGCTGGAGCGTTACATCGACGGCAAGGCACGCAAAGCCGACATCTTCGAGCGTCCCGTGGCCTTCAATCCCGATGAGATCACGCACGCCGACGACGCTTCGGAGGCCCTTGTGGCCAGCCTGAACAAGTACGGCCGGGTGGAACCGCACTACATGGCCTCGCTCACGGGAACTACCGTGGAGGGAATACTCGGGGAACTGAAAGGACGTATCTATTACAACCCGGAAACGGACGGCTACGAGGTTGCCGACAAGTTCATCGCCGGCAATGTCATTGGGAAAGCCGAACGGATCGAGGCGTTCCTGCGGGAGAATCCCGACCACGCCCCGGCCCGGGAATCGCTGGAGGCTCTGCGCGAGGCGACGCCCAAACCCATCGCTTTCGACGACCTGGATTTCAACCTGGGCGAACGGTGGATTCCAAAAGGTGTTTACGAGCGTTTCGCCTCCTCGCTCTTCGATACGGAGGTGAAGATCACCTTCGCCTCCAACCTGGACGAGTACGGCGTGAAGGCGGAAGCGACGAACGTGAAGATCACGGAGCAGTATGCCGTCAGCGCGCAGACCCGTAAGTACAACGGCCTGCACCTTTTGAAACACGCCCTGCAAAACACTTCGCCCGACATCACCAAGACCGTCCTCAAATGGGTGGACGGAGAACGGCGGGAGGTCAAAGTGCGTGACGGGGAGGCCATACAGCTCGCCAACAGCAAGATAGATGAGATCCGGGGTGCTTTCCCCGAATGGCTGCGCGAGCAGTCGTCCGACTTCAAAGACCGCCTGACAGACCTCTATAACCGTACTTTCAACTGTTACGTGCGCCCGAAGTACGACGGGACGCACCAGGAATTCCCCGACCTCGACCTCAAGGGGCTGGGAATCGACAAACTGTATGACAGCCAGAAGGACGCGATATGGATGGACAAACTGCTCGGCGGCGGGATAATCGACCACGAGGTGGGCGGCGGAAAGACCCTTATCATGTGCTGCGGGGCCTACGAGAAGAAACGCCTCGGGCTGGCCAATAAACCCATGATTATCGGGCTGAAAGCCAACATCCATGAAATAGCCCGGACGTTCTGCACCGCTTACCCGATGGCCAAAGTCCTCTACCCGGGCAAGGAGGATTTCACGCCCCGGAAGCGTGAGCGCATCTTCCGGGAGATACGCAACAACGACTGGGACGCCGTGATCCTCTCGCACGAACAGTTCGGCATGATACCCCAGTCCCCGGAGATACAGCAGGAGATATTGCAGGCCGAGCTGGACTGTGTGGAGGAGAACCTCGAAGTGCTCAAAGCACAAGGCAGGGACGTTTCCCGCGCCATGATGAAAGGGTGTCAGAAACGCAAGGCCAACCTGGAAGCCAAGTTGCAGAAGGTGGCGCACGCGCTGGAAACACGCAAGGACGACGCCGTGGACTTCCGCCTCATGGGTATCGACCACCTCTACGTGGACGAGAGCCACAAATTCAAGAACCTGACTTTCACGACCCGGCATGACCGGGTGGCGGGCCTCGGAAATCCCGAGGGGTCGCAGCGGGCGCTCAACATGCTTTTCGCGCTGCGTACCATACAGCAGCGCACGGGCCGCGACCTGGGGGCGACGTTCCTCTCGGGAACGACCATCTCCAACTCGCTCACGGAACTGTACCTGCTTTTCAAGTACCTGCGCCCGAAGGAACTGGAGCGTCAGAATATCCGCACCTTCGATGCCTGGGCGGCCATATTTGCCAAGAAAACCATCGACTACGAGTTTTCCGTGACCAACGAGGTCGTGCAGAAAGAACGGTTCCGATATTTCATCAAGGTTCCCGAACTGGCCATGTTCTACTCCGAGATTACAGATTACCGCTCGGCGGAGGATATAGGGATCGACCGACCGCAAAAGAACGAGATATTGCACAATATCCCGCCGACACCCCAGCAGACGGAGTTCATAGAACGGCTGGTGCAATTCGCCAAATCGGGCGATGCCACGCTCCTGGGCCGCCTGCCGCTCTCGGAGCGGGAGGAAAAGGCGAAAATGCTCATTGCCACAGACTACGCCCGCAAGATGTCGCTCGATATGCGTATGATAGACCCCGAACTATACAGCGACCACGTGGACAACAAGGCGAGCCACTGCGCCCGTATGATTGCCGGTTACTACCGCCGTTTCGAGGCGTACAAAGGTACGCAGTTCGTATTCTCCGACCTGGGAACCTACAAACCCGGAGCGGGGTGGAACGTCTATTCCGAGATACGGCGTAAACTCGCGGAGGATTACGGCATACCCCAAAGCGAGGTGCGGTTCATCCAGGAGGCGACCTCGGAAAAAGCGCGCAAGGAGATGATCGCCGGTATGAACGCCGGAAAAATCCGCGTACTCTTCGGATCGACCGAGATGCTCGGGACGGGAGTGAACGCGCAGAAACGCTGCGTGGCGATACACCACCTGGACTGCCCCTGGCGTCCCAGCGACCTGGAGCAGCGCGACGGGCGGGGAATACGCACCGGGAACGAGATCGCCAAACTCCATGCCGACAACAAGGTGGACGTGATATTATACGCCGTCGAGAAGTCGCTCGACGCCTACAAGTTCGGGCTGTTGCACAACAAGCAACTGTTCATCCGCCAGCTCAAGACCAACAACATGGGAAGCCGTACCATCGACGAGGGGGCCATCGACGAGAAAAGCGGCATGAATTTTTCCGAGTATGTAGCCGTCCTCTCGGGAAATACAGACCTGCTGGACAAGGCCCGCCTGGAGAAGAAGATCGCCACGCTCGAAAGCGAACGCCAGGCATTCGTGCGCGGCAAATCATCGAGCCGCTACAAGCTGGAGCAGATCACGGAGAAGATAGAGAAGAACAACGACCTGATACGGCGTATCGGCAAGGATCTGGAACACTTCAAGGCCCGCGTCGAGTTCAACGAGGACGGCTCGTACCGCAATCCCGTGAAACTGAACGGGCTGGAAACCTCCGACCCCAAGCTCATCGGGAAACAGCTCAACCGTATCGCCGAAACGGCACGCACGCTCGACAGGCTCGAACCCATCGGGAGCCTCTACGGGTTCGAACTGCTCGTCCAGAGCGAAACGACCGGGAAAGACGGGCTCGACCTGGTGCAGAACCGTTTTTATGTCCGGGGTGAAGGGGATTATCTATACCAGTATAACTACGGGAATATCGCCTCCGACCCGCGACTGGCGGCGATGAACTTCATCCACGCGCTCGCGACCATCGAGCCGACACTGGAAAAATTCCGGAAAAAGAACGAGGAACTGGAGAAAGATATTCCCGTCCTGCGGGAAGTGGTGGAAAGTTCCTGGCGCAAGGAGCCCGAACTGACGGCCCTGAAAACTGACCTGACGGAAATAGACCGCAGGATACAGCAAAGCCTCAAACCGATAGAAGAGAGCGAGGGAAAGGAGGCGGAGGAGGATAACGACGTGTGCCGGGAACGGCATGACACGGCGGAAGAGCTCCCGAAGGAAGACAACACGGCGGCCCGTATTCCTTCCCGGCTGCGGCAGATTGCCGACGCCTCCGGGGGGCGCATCGTGATCGCGGGCGTGGGCAGCCCGCCGGAGAACGGCCCCGCAAAGAAAGGGATTAAGATGTAAGCGAAAAGCCGACGGAAGTACAGATTTCCGTCGGCTTTTTTCATATGCCCATGAGCGTTGTTGTCACACTTCCTGCAAGAGTGTTTGCAGCTCCTCCTGCGTGGGAAGATAGGTCATGTACTGGGCGGCGAAGACCTGCTTTTCATCTTCGGGCAGCGTATAACGGACGACCGCGTCGTTTTTCTCCGCGCAGAGGACGATACCCACCGGAGGGTTATCCCCGGGATTCATCAACTCACGGGTGTAGTAATTGACATACATCTGCATCTGCCCCAAATCCTGATGGGTCAGCTCCCCGGATTTAAGGTCTATTAAAACGAAACAGCGGGCCAGGTAATTGTAAAAGACCAGGTCGATGTAGAAATGCTTGTCGTCGAAGGAGATACGCTTCTGTCGCGCGACGAAGGCGAAGCCTTTCCCGAGTTCGAGCATCAAGCGCTGCAAGCGGCTGATGAGCAGTTGCTCCAGATCGGTTTCCAGAAAATGCTCTCCCTGGGGGATACCGAGAAACTCCAGGATATACGGGTCGCGGATGATCTCTTTGGGTTCGACACGCCCGGGTTCGGTACGGGAAATCTCCTCTTTCACGGCTTTCTTGTCTCGGCTGGCCAGCAAGCGGTCATAGAAAAGCGTGTTGATTTGGCGGTCGAGCTGCCGGACACTCCAGTTTTCCTTGACGCACTCGTGCAGGTAAAAATCACGGGCGGCATCGCC
Source organism: Alistipes sp. AM16-43 (assembly GCF_003435745.1). Taxonomy (NCBI): domain Bacteria; kingdom Pseudomonadati; phylum Bacteroidota; class Bacteroidia; order Bacteroidales; family Rikenellaceae; genus Alistipes; species Alistipes sp. AM16-43. Next base: position 22,534 of record NZ_QTUQ01000011.1, on the reverse strand, counting down.
CGACACCTTGAGAAGCGTGCGGCAATGCGACCAGCTCAATTTATCACACAGCGTGTGATATTTCGGGTAGCACTGGTAAAACTGCCTCATGTACCGCAGGTTGGTGGCCGTGAACCCGTTTCCGAACTCCGCCACGAGCCGCCTGGAAAGGGTGTTGATGACAGCCTTGCCATATCCGGCACGGCCGGTTCCCTGCTGCTCGTACTCCACTATGTATTTCCCTACCTGCCAGTAAGCCCTCACGAGGGTCGAATTGACATGATGTATCACCTTCGCGCGCGCTTCCTGCAAGATATGGCGCACGTTATGCAGTAGCTCTTCCTCCCCTTTGTCGGCAGGATATATTTTATCTGTTTCTTTCATTGTTCATTATTATATAGGCTTCCAAGTGCAAACATACTGATTTTACGGCAAATATCGAACGGTTGTACCGCCTTGTCGTGCCTTATTCCATGTATCTCCGCGTTTTTCCATGACGCCGGACTCTCGGGACAGGGCCTAACCGGAACCGGCAGGACGATCCTTTTTCAGCTTGCGGAAATTACTGAAGTTACGCTCGATGAACCGCAGGACGTCCGATTCCCGGTAGAAGGTCTTGTGATAGATCATCTCGTAAGGCAGCTCTCCCGAGGTGCGGTAACGCTGGAGTGTGCGCTTGCTGATATTGAGCATACGGCACAGGTCGTAATTGTCCAGAAGACGCTCCCCGTCAGGCAGGATGGAAAGCGGTTGCTCCACGTCCCCCGCGCACAGCTTCTCAATACGTTCCAGCCGTTCCGAGAGCCGCTGCATCCATCCGTCGAAATATTCCTTATCCAGAAACATGGCCTACTCCTTTGGTCGGTTTTTGCGCCGCACGGAACGCTCCTTCAGCACACGGCGGATTTCCGTGAGGGAATAATACAGCTTCCGGTTGATGGCCGAATAGGTGATCACGTGATCCGAGCGGAGGCGTTGAAGGGTACGCCCGCTGATGCCCAGGTAACGGCAGACCTGCTCGCCGTCCATCCATTCGTCGTTTATATACTCCTTATTCCATGCACGCCCCTTTTCAGGGAGAGAGGCGATTGCAGCCTCTATTTTCTCTATACGCCCGACAAGCTCGTTATAGGCTCGCGAACTGATCACTATGATTTTCATACTCCTTTGTTTTTTAGTCTGTTACAAAGGTCGGGCTTATATGGACAGCTTAAAACGAGGTCGGTACGACTTTTTTTTGATAATTTGCAGTGAACTGATTCTCAACGGTTCATGCGGTGAAGAAGGCAGTGTTTTTTACCGAAATCCGCGGCCCGTACTCGGTATTTTTATTGGCAGAAATGCGATAGCATACTGTGATTCAACGCTTAACGGTGTTCTAATCCGGACGGGGCTACAACGGAACACCCGTATCGGCTCCTTATACGGGTGCAAATACGGGCGTTCGGGAAAGTTCCTTTCGAGAGTTACGGGGGAAAACCGACCTCGGTTCTTTTGTTATATACAACGCTGATTATCAGTGCTTCTATAAGAAATAGAGTGCTTTACCGGTTCATGTTCTACTCGGAATTGCCGTTTTTCTTGTTTCGCTTCCACGTCTGCATACGTTTAAGCAGGGCCTCTTTCGCCTTGTCAAGCCACGGTGTCGGGTTGTTTCGGATTTTCATATCGCAGAATGTCCTCGAAAGGTTCATGTCGAGGTGTACGTTGAAAGCGTTGGAAATGTAGCTGGCAAGTTGCGTGAGTGGCACATTGCCGAAACAGCCTTTACTGTCGAGCAGGTAAATAAGTTCCGTCAGATCCGTCTTCGAGTCCTGCCATGTCGGACGCACGTCAGGCAATGGCAGAACCATGTTCCGGAGGTTCGTGCTCTCCAGTGATTCCAATTCGCCCATAAGATAAACCGACAACATATCGTTGGCCAGGATTTTCGCCACCTTGAAATCCGCGTTTGTCGAAAACTGCGGGTCGAGTTCATAGTAGAAGGTTTCCAGGTATTGCTCCGTGTCGGTCTGCCCGCGCAGGAAATAGAGGCTGTCCAGGTGTGTAGCGCCGCTGCGGAAATAGCGGATAAAGTCGAGGCGTTTCTGCGTGTACGCGTTGATGGCCCGAACATGGGCGTCCAGGTACTCCCGTTGTGCCTCGATACTTCCTACCGGACGGTTCATCTCGATATTGTAGAGCTTGCGGTAATAGATCAGACGGCAAAAAAGACGAGGTTTGATTTCTTTGAAGAACTTTATTTCCTCGTCATCGTTTTGAAAACGGTAGCCGATGATATATTGTTTCAAACGGTCGAACGCTTCTCCCAGGACACGTGACGCTTCAAGCGACTTTTTCAACACGTCGGTATCCCGCGATTCGATACGTTCGATACTCCGCAGGACTTCGCTGTTTAATTTTTCTATAAATGCAATCATAATCCGTCTTGTTACTTTCGCGTATAAAGTTAGCGAATCGAAAAACCGGCGGATTACGATTTTTATCTTTCTCTTCGTTTTTTTATCACGGAGCCGATTTTAATGTCAGATCCGACCTTCCTGGCGGATGGAAGTGGGATTGCTCCCCATATTCCGCTTGCAAAAGTCCGTAAAGTGGGATTGGGCGGAGAAACCGCACATGTAGGCTATTTCCTGCAACGTGTAGTGTGTCGTCCGCAACAACTCCCCGATACGTTCGATACGGCGCTGACGTAACCACGAGGAGGCCGAGCAGCCGAAAACCCGCTGGAAACGCCGGCGGAAGGTAATCGTGCTGGAATACCCGCAAACCCCGGCGAGTTCCGTGACGTTATCCGAGGCAAGATAATTCGATTTGACACGGGAGATGAACTCGTAATCGTCCCCCAGGTGCAACAGCTCCTCGAACTCCCCGACATCGGCGGGAGTGAGATGTTCATAAGAGGCGTCGAGCATTTTCAGCATGACAGCAGCGTTACATTCAACGGGCATACCCAATGTCTTACGGGCTTCACGCAGGTAATTCTTGAACCGCAGCCGCAGCGTGTCGTGATGCGGGTAGGAACACTCGGACAGAATGGTGCAAACCGTCCGCAGTTCATCGACACAACAGTAGCCGAAATACCACGTTACAAGACGCTCGACGTAATGGACGACATGAAATTCCTCCGAAAGCATCAGAAGAAGCAGGAACGGGGTGAAATCCTGGTATTCCCTCGTTATGGGACGGGGTGCTTCGTCAAGCAAGGAGGCGATGTCCCGCATCAGCAGAGAATCTCCCGAGTACGCTTTTATTTGTTCGGAACTGCGGGCATAATCCCGGTAACGCGATATGACCGCCGACAAAGCATTGAACTTCACGGCGTGAACGCCTTCTATAAAGGAAGGGCGAAGACTGTTGTAAATGGATAAGTCGGTTTGCATAAGTCATTTCTATAAAACGGAGCCGCATCCCCTTGTTGCCAAAACTCCGCAAGTCGTTACTTATGAACCGCTTGGAACACGGTACGAATCCTAATTACAAATATATCGTATCCGACAATCCGGAACAAATATCAGCAGGCAAAAATGAAAATAAACCTCGTTATTTTTGATTTTTACCTGCAATAATATTATATTTGCAAACAAATAAGAGTTGTTTGACAGCATGAGAAATATAGTGTATCAAAGCACTTTACCAATTTCTTATCCGTTGCCTATTCTCATGCGAGTTTCTTTTAATCTATTTGTAGTCAATTAAATACCTTCAGACTACATCAAATATAGCAAAAAATTTGAAACCTCCCGTCCGCGGCCTTCCGGGTTTCCCGCACCGCCCGCATCTTCCGTATCCCATAAAATAACGTATTTCCCCGCAGAATCGTATTCCCCCGCCCGCACAGCCCTACCCATACGAACAGATACAAAAACAAGAAAGCCTCGACAATCATCAGATTATCAAGGCTTTTCGAAAAGTCGGGGTGACAAGATTCGAACTTGCGACCACGCGCCCCCCAGACGCGTACTCTAACCGGGCTGAGCTACACCCCGTAGCGTTTCGGAGTGCAAATATAGTGTATTTTTCACAAATCGTCACATTTCTGCAAGATTTTTTTCTAATTTTGTCCTCAATGAAACGATTCGCACTTCTCATAGCGGTACTCACCGGGCTCCTGGCCAGCGGCTGCGGAGGCTCCGCGACACGCTCCGCCGCAGACTTCACAGTCGAAATCTACACGCCCGAGTATGCTTCGGGATTCGACATCCGCGGCCGGGACAAGGATGCCGCGACCCTGGTCACCGTCCGCAACCCCTGGCAGGGGGCCGGCAACGTCGAGCAGCACCTGCTCATCCTGCGCGAGGGGGCCAAAGCCCCGGCGGGCCTCGACGCCCAGGTCGTGAAAGCCCCCGTGCGGCACGTCGTCTGCATGTCTTCGAGCCACGTGGCCATGTTCGACGCCCTGGGCGAGGTGCGGCGCATCTCCGGTGTTTCGGGCATCGACTACATCAGCAACACCTACGTCAACGAACACCGCTACTGCGGCGAAGTGCGCGACGTGGGATACGACACCAACCTCAACTTCGAACTGCTGGCCTCCATGCGGCCCGACCTCGTCCTGCTCTACGGCGTGACGGGCGAAAATACCGTCGTCACGGGCAAGCTCCGCGAACTGGGCATTCCTTATATATATATCGGGGACTATATGGAAGAGTCGCCTCTGGGCAAGGCCGAATGGCTGATGGTGGCCGCCGAACTGTGCAACGTCCGCGACAAGGGTGCCGAGACTTTCCGCGGAATCGCCGCACGCTACAACGCGCTCAAGAACCGAATCGCCAAAGCAGCCCGGAGCCCACGCCCGAAAGTCATGCTCAACACGCCCTACCGCGACACCTGGTTCATGCCCTCGTCGCGGAGTTTCATGGTGCGCCTGATCGAAGACGCCGGCGGCGAATACGTCTACACGAAAAACGCCTCAGACACCTCGGTCGCCGTCGACCTTGAGGAGGCCTACCTGCTGGCTTCGTCCGCCGACACGTGGATCAACGTCGGCCCGTGCAACACCCTGGCCGAACTCACGGCTCAAAACCCCAAATTCGCGGACGTCCCCGCCGTTAGCAACCGGCAGGTCTTCAACAACAACCGCCGCCAGACCCCTGCCGGAGGCTCCGATTTCTGGGAGTCGGGCGTCATACGCCCCGACCTGGTGCTGCGCGACCTGTGCACCGTCTTCAACCCCCAGGCGGTCGACACCGCGGAACTCTACTATTATAAACGGCTCGAATAATGAAGCGGCTCGCAATACTCCTCTCGGCCCTGCTCTGGCTGCAAACGGCGGCCTCGGGCGCGGAACCGTGGTTCCGCTACTTCTCGGACGGCCGCGCTGTCATCAAGCAGGGTTCGCTCTACGGCTTCGCCGACCGCAACGGCGCCGAGGTCATCCCCTGCCGGTATACCAAGGCCTATCCTTTCAACGACGGCATCGCCATGGTGCGGCAGGGCTATGAAGTCTTCGCCATCGACACCCTGGGCAACCGCCTCGGCACACGGGTGAAAATCCCCCAGTTCTACAACCAGGACTTCGAATATTTCGTCCGCTGGGTGTGCAGCCGCCTGCCCTTCGTGTCGGACAACGAGTACGCCCAGCTCCGCAGCGAGGTCGTCAACGCCGTGGTCACCATCGGCAGGGACGGGCGCATCACCGGCTGCGAAAGCGTCTCGGCCTGCGATCCCCGGGCGCTGCGCAAAGTCCGCAGCATAGTCATGGAAGCCCCGGCCTGGTCGCCCGGCCTGGTCGACGGCGAGCCGGTCGAAATCCGCAACCTGCTGCCCGTCGACTTCCGGCACCTTCGTCCGATCAAATGCCATGCGGTCGACGCACAGGGGAATAAACTCAACGTGCAGATCGTCTATCCGCTCTTCCAGGGAGAATACGCCTCGCGGCTCTACCCGTGGTTCTTCCGGAATATCCGCCACAAGAGCGGCGAATACCAGCGTGCCGCCTCCGGCACCGTGCGGGTCGCCTTCACGGTCGACAAGAAGGGCAAACTGCGCGACATCGAGATCCTCCGCGCCCACAACGACGTCTGCCGGGAAAAGACCATCGAGACCCTGAAGAAATCCCCCAGGTGGACGCCCGGCACGGCCAACGGCGTCCCCGTCGACGTACGTTACGAAACCTCCTTCAAATTCCAGTACCGCTAAATGGCCCCCGGCAGAACCGCATTCCTCTTCACGGCACTTGCGCTGCTGACCGTGGCGCTCTTCACGGCCGACCTCCTGGTCGGCTCGGTCTCCGTGGCACCCGCCGACATCTGGGCGGCGCTCACGGGCGGCGACTGCGACCCCGCCATCCGGGACATCATCCTGCGGATACGGCTGCTCAAAGCCGTCACGGCACTCCTGGCCGGCGCGGCGCTCGCCGCCAGCGGCCTGCAGATGCAGACCCTTTTCCGCAACCCGCTGGCCGGGCCCTATGTGCTGGGCATCAGCTCGGGCGCCGGGCTGGGTGTAGCGCTGTTCCTGCTCGGAGCCCCGCTGCTGGGCGTCTCGGCGCACTCGTTCGTACAGTCGCTGGGCATCGCCGGCGCGGCATGGCTCGGCGCGGCACTCGTGCTGCTGGTTGTGATGGCGGTCAGCCGCCGCATCAAGGACATCATGGTCATCCTCATCCTGGGCATGATGTTCGGCTCGGGCATCAGTTCCGTAGTCGAGATACTCCAATACCTGTCGAGCGAGGCGGCGCTCAAATCGTTCGTCATCTGGACGATGGGGTCGCTGGGCGACGTCACGGGCGGCAACCTCGCCCTGATGCTCCCCGTCGTCGCCGCGGGGCTCGTGCTCAGCGTCGCCGCCATCAAGCCGCTCAACCTGCTGCTGCTGGGCGAAAACTATGCCCGCACGATGGGGCTCAACGTGCAACGCACCCGTACGCTGCTGTTCCTCTCCACCGTACTGCTGGCCGGTACCGTCACCGCTTTCTGCGGCCCCGTGGGCTTCATCGGACTGGCCGTCCCGCACCTGGCACGCATGCTCTTCGCCAGCGCCGACCACCGCATCCTCATGCCGGGATCAATGCTCGCGGGCGCTGCCCTGCTGCTGGTCTGCGACCTCATTTCGAAAACCCTGGCGCTGCCGATCAACACCGTCACGGCCCTGATGGGCATCCCGGTGGTCATCATCGTCGTCGTCCGCAACCGTAACCTCTTCTAAGATGGCAGCCGACACCCTCCATACCCCCCGACCGCACACAGGCCCCGCACCCGGGACACCGGGCATCTCGCTGCACGGCCTCACCCTCGCCTACGGCCGCCGCGTCCTGTTACGCGACGCCGACGCCGTGCTCCCGCAAGGGTCGATCACGGCGCTCATAGGCCGCAACGGGACGGGCAAAAGCACCCTGCTGCGGGCGATCGCCGGGCTGGGCACGGCCACCGGCGAGATCCGGCTCTGCGGCAAGCCCCTCGCCGCACTCACCGCGCTGCAACGCGCCTCCACCGTCAGCTTCGTCACCACCGACAAGATACGCATCGCCAACCTGGCCTGCGAGGATGTCGTCGCCCTGGGCCGCGCGCCCTACACCAACTGGATCGGGCGCATGCAGCAGGCCGACCGCGACATCGTGTCACGCTCGCTCTCGCTGGTGGGCATGTCGTCGTTCGCCCGCAAGACCATGGATCGCATGTCCGACGGCGAATGCCAGCGCATCCTGATCGCACGCGCTCTGGCGCAGGACACCCCCGTGATCCTGCTCGACGAGCCCACGGCCTTCCTCGACCTTCCGAACCGCTACGAACTGGCGTCGCTGCTGCGCCGCCTGGCACACGAAGAGGGCAAATGCATCTTCTTCTCGACGCACGACCTCGACGTGGCGCTCGGGCTCTGCGACGCCACAGCGCTCATCGACACCCCCGCACTGCACTGCATGTCGGCGGCCGACATGGCGGCGAGCGGCCATATCGAACGGCTTTTCGCCGGCGCAGGCATCTCGTTCGACCCTGCGACGCTGACCATCCGGCTCGCAAAAAAGTAGAATATCCAATATTTTTCCGCCAATTTTTTGTTAAACTCACTTTTTTATTTACCTTTGCACCGCTAAAGCCACCCTTTCGGGGGTATGCGATAGTGGTATTGGCCCATTCGTCTATCGGTTAGGACGCAAGATTTTCATTCTTGAAAGAGGAGTTCGACTCTCCTATGGGCTACGAACGAGGAGGGCTGCGGAGCGGCACGGAACCGGGGGGGGCTCCCGACCGGCAACCGGGACAGCAAAAACGGCAGACCTCTACGGGTGAATACTTTTCAAGGAGCGGGCTTCAGGCCTATCCGCACACAGCTACGGCTGGAACCGATTTAGCAACTGAAAAAGTAAAAAATAAAAAACACAGAATTATGGCAAACCATAAGTCATCGAAAAAACGCATTCGCCAAACCGCGGCCAAACGTGCCCACAACCGTCTGTACCACAAGACAGCACGTAATGCCGTAAAAGCACTGCGCAACACCTCGGAGAAGAGTGCCGCCGAAGCCCTGCTTCCCAAGGTAACCACCATGCTGGACAAGCTCGCCAAGCACAATATAGTGCACAAGAACAAGGCCGCAAACCTGAAGAGCGCCCTCCAGCTGCACGTGAACGCACTCTAAACCCCGGCCGGATGCAAAGCCAGAAGCTGCCCCTGTGGCAGCTTTTTTATTCCCCTGCGCAAAACAACGGTATCAGCCACCGTCCCGCCAGCCCAAGTACAGCGCACACATACGCTCCGGCATACCGCCTGTACGACAAAGCCGTCCGCATCGCTGCGGACGGCTTCCGTTTTTCTCCGCCGGGGCATCCCCGCGCGGCACTACCCTTCCCGGGGATCCCCTGATCCTCCGGCAGCCTCACTCCTTCCCGGAAAACCCGGATCCGTCCCCGGAATCACTCCTTCTCGGGAAACCCCTGCGCCCGCAGCCGAATGTCCGAACCGTCGGGCGTCACCATGTATATCCCCGTCGACTCGGGCGTTATATGGCCGATGACATCGACGCACCCCATGCGCATCACCTGCTCCTGCAACGCCAGCGGCACCGTGAACAGCAATTCGTGGTCTTCACCGCCGTTGAGCGCCGCCACGACCGGATCGGCATTCATCTCTTCGGCCAAGGCATAGGTCTGCTTTGCAATCGGCATCCGGTCGAGGTATATGCGGGCCCCGCATTTCGACGCCTTGCAAATCTGCATCAGGTCGCTGGAAAGCCCGTCCGAAAGGTCGATCATCGACGTCGGTACGATGCCCTCCTCGGCCAATGCCTCCACAATGTCCTTGCGCAGACGCGGCTTGAGATACTTCTCCAGCAGGTATTCGTACCCTGCGAACTTCGGTTCGGGGTCTTTCACGTCGGCAAGCACCCGCTTCTCACGCTCCAGCAGCCGCAGCCCCATGTACGCCGCACCGAGGTTGCCCGAAATACAGATCAGGTCGTTCTGCTGTGCGCCGCCGCGCGACACGACCTTCTCATTCGGGGCATGTCCCAGCGCCGTGAGGCCCAGCACCAGTCCGGTCATCGAAGCCTTCGTATCGCCCCCCACGAGGTCGATCTCCTGCTCCCTGCATGCGAAGGCAATTCCCTCGTACAGCTCCTGCAACGCCTCCACCGACAGCTTGGACGACACACCGAGCGACACCATCAGTTGCGAGGGCAGTGCGTTCATCGCCAGGATATCGCTTGCGGCCACCGTCACGGCCTTGTATCCCAGGTGCCTGAGGGGGAAATAGGTCAGGTCGAAGTCTATGCCCTCCAGCAGTGCGTCCGTCGAACAGAGCACCGCCTCGCCGGACGGCGGCATGACGACCGCCGCATCGTCGCCCGCGGCGCGGAGCGTCGAAGCATCCGCCGGGTCGAACCCTTTGGTCAACAGGTCTATCAGGCCGAATTCACCCAGCTCGGCTATTTCGGTGCGTCGTTTCTTTTCCATATTATAAATTTTTTTACAAAATTACGGATTCTTTACTCTTTCCCAAAAATTTAGCGTATTTTTGTCCGGTAAATCCCAAATTCGGCTTCTACATATGATAAACATCGTCTTATTCGGTGCACCGGGCTGCGGCAAAGGCACGCAGGCACAACGGCTCAAAGCACACTACGGCATCGAGCATGTCTCGACGGGCGAGGTTATCCGCGACGAGATCCGCCGCGGCACGGAACTCGGACGCAGCATGGAATCTTACATCGAGGCTGGCAAACTGGCCCCCGACGAAATCGTCATCGGCATGGTCGCCAACTATGTCGCCCAGCACAAACATGCCAAGGGCTGTATCTTCGACGGCTTCCCCCGCACCACGGTACAGGCCGAGGAGTTCGACAAGCTCCTCGCCCGGCACGGGCTGAAGGTCGACATCATGGTCGACATCCACGTCCCCGAAGAGGAGCTCGTCCAGCGCATCCTGCTCCGCGGCAAGGATTCGGGACGCGCCGACGACGCCTCCGAGGAGGTGATCCGCGGCCGCCTCGACGTCTACCGCCAGCAGACCGCCGTCGTCTCGGACTACTACGCCGCCCGGGGCAAATACGCCTCGGTCAACGGCACGGGTTCGATGGAGGAGGTCTTCTCGCGCATCACCGACGTGATCGACCAGTTGCAATAGGCCGCCGCCGGCCGACCGCCGAAACCCGGGGCAAATCCTGTTCCGGGCTCCATTTCCATCCCCTTTTCCGCAGCAGGGCGAGGGCCGGCACCGCCCGTTTCCGGCTCCGGAGGCAGACACGCCCCGGCACTTTCCCCGCCTTTGCGGCCGCTGTCCGTACACCCGGGACTGACCCCGGCGGCGGAATCGGCTCAAAGATACGGCGATAAAACCGAAAAAAAGGTGCGCGGCTTTGCTATTTTACAAATAATCCGTATATTTGCAACCCCATTGAGGGGCAATTAACTAATTTTAATACGTATTATGAACAATTACGAAACCGTTTTCATTGTCACGCCGGTTCTGTCCGATGCACAGGTGCAGGAGGTCGCTGACAAATTCCAGGGTGTCATCACCGAGAACGGCGGTCAGATTGTGAACAAGGAGTCGTGGGGCCTTCGCAAGCTCGCCTACCCTATTCAGAAGAAGACCACCGGTTTTTACTTCCTGGTCGAGTTCACGGGCGAGGGCTCGCTCATAGGCACGCTCGAAACGCAGTACCGCCGCGATGAGCGCATCATCCGTTTCCTTACTTTCAAGCAGGACAAGTTCGCCGTGGAATACTCGGAGAAGCGTCGTGCAAAACTTTCTAACAAACAGGAGGAGTAAACCATGGCACAGGAGAACAAGGCACAGTCTGAAATCCGTTACCTCAACCCGGTATCGGTCGACGTCAAGAAAAAGAAATACTGCCGCTTCAAGAAGCTCGGCATCAAATACGTGGATTACAAGGACGGGGAGTTCCTCAAGAAATTCCTCAACGAGCAGGGTAAGATCCTTCCCCGCCGCCTGACGGGTACTTCGCAGAAGTTCCAGAAGAAGGTGGCACAGGCCGTGAAGCGTGCGCGCCACCTGGCCATCCTGCCCTTCGTAACCGATTGCATGAAATAATTAAAGGAGGAAGAGACAATGGAAGTTATTCTGATCAAAGATATGGAAAACCTGGGCTACGCCAACGACATCGTGACCGTAAAGCCCGGTTATGCGAACAACTACCTGATTCCCCAGGGTTACGCAAAGGCTGCCACCGCATCCGCCAAGAAGGTGCTCGCCGAGAACCTCCGCCAGCGCGTCCACAAGGACGCCAAGATCCTTGCCGACGCACAGGCACTCGCCGAGACCATCGCCAACCTGCCGCTCACGCTGGCCGTGAAGGCCGAGGAGGGCAAGCTCTTCGGTACGGTTACCGCCACCGACCTGGCCGAGGCCCTGGCTGCCAAAGGCATCGAACTCGACCGCAAGCTGATCGCCGTAGAGGGCATCAAGACCGTCGGCGAATACGAAGCAACCGCCAAACTCCACAAGGAGGTCAAGGCAGTCATCAAATTCTCGGTTACCGCCGCAGAATAGTCCGCAGGAGGTTGCAAGGGTTCCGCCCTGCAACTACCCGCACCCTAAAAAAGGAGAGCCAAAGGCTCTCCTTTTTGCATTCAGGCAATACTCCGTCCAGATATTCGTATCCACCGAATTCGGGGACGGGCACGCCGTGTGTCCTACCAACCCGCATTCCGGACTGTTCGATGCTGCCGGATTCCCCGCCCCGGGTCAGTGCGGCGGCGCGGCCGGCGGATCGGGATGGCGCGGCGGCACGGAGTAGGAACGCAGCACGAGCGCCACGCCGACGAAGATCACCAGCGCGAAGACCACCGTATCGGGATGGAGCTTGTCCAGCCCCATCCCGACCGAAATGGCGATCGCCAGCACAGGCTGCAGGTAGGTATAGATGCTCGACACCGTGGCCGGCACACTCTTGAGCGCATAATTCAGCATCAGGTTCGGCAGGTAGGTCGGCACCGTCAGCACGAAGAGCGTCGGGAAAAGCGCATGGCCGGCTATGGCGGCATAGTCGGTGTGGATGATCTCCTTCAGCCCGAAGGGCAGCGCAACGACGGCCGCCACGCAATATACCCAGCGCAGCACGGTGGTGATGCGGTACCTGGCAACCAGGGCTTTGAACCAGACCATGTACAGCGCCGTGGCGCAGGCGCAAAGCATGATCATCACGTTGCCCCAGACATGCGAATGCTGATGCGACGACGAGGCGCCCGTCAGCACCACCGCCACGGCGCCCGCCATGCCGAGCAGCAGCCCCGCGACCTTGAGCTTCGTGAAGCGATCCATGCCCAGCAATACGGAGAGCAGCAGCACCAGCAGCGGGACGATGGTGTCGATGATCGAGCCGTCGATGGGCGAAGTCATCGAAAGCCCGTACATGATGAATACCTTGCGCAGCACGCCGATCAGCAGCGCGGCGCCGATCAGCTTGCGGATGTCGGCGCGCGCGACCCGTTCGGCCTTCTGCCACAGCAGCGGCACGAGCGAAAAAAGCGCCGTGACGACCAGCGACCCCGCCACCATGGCCATCGGATGGACATAGTGCGGCAATACGATGTTGTAAAACGGGTAATCCATGGCCCATACGATATTGCATATCAGCAGGGCGATGTGGGGCTTGAATCTGCTCATTCCGTCTCGGGGTTTACCCTGCGGGAAACAAAAACAGTGCCTTTCCGTTCGGAAGGGCACTGCCGTTATAGCGGTGGCGGCCATTTCTCACCAGCTGTCGCGCGGCACCTCGAACGAACCGGGCGACGCCCCCGGCAGCTCTTTTCCCCGGTAATAGACTTTCCATGCGTCTTTCCCGTATCCTTCCCCGAGTTCTTCGAACGTCTGTGCCGAGGCGCCCTTCACCGCTCCGCCCCTGTAAAATACCTTCCAGGCATCCTTTCCGTATCCGTTCCCGAGGCTCTCGAAGGTCATCGCCGACGCCCCGTCCACCTTCCGGCCGCGGTAATACACCGTCCAGCTGTCCTTCGAGTAACCGCCGCCCAGCCTTTCGCCCGACAACGTGCTCCCGTCATAGCGTTCCCCGTACTGGTAGGTATGCCAGTTGTCTTTCCCCATCCCGTTCCCGAGGCTCTCGAACGACGAGGCCGACGCCCCTTCCACCTTCCGGCCGCGGTAGAACACCGTCCAGTCGTCCTTACCGTACCCACCGCCGAGATCCGTGAACGACGATGCCGAAGCGCCCTTCACCTTCCTGCCCTCGTAATACACCGTCCAGTTATCCTTCGAGTAAGCCCCGTGCCGCCTCTCCCGGTTGGGCTGCGACGCCCGAACCTCCTCGGGGGCAGGATTTCCCAGGCAGTGCGGGACACCCGCAAACACCGAAAACAGCGAAAACAGGGATAATATCAGCTTTTTCATAAGGCGCGGTATCCGTTCATGATTATATTTAGTTCCTGATTATATTTTACGATTCGGCCCGAAATATACGGAGTTATCGCCACGCGTCCAAGAAATCGGCGGCAAACTTTCCCGGAGTGGGGCGAAAAGCCCTGTCCTCCGCCTCAACCCGCCGCAGTCCTTCACCGCTCCCGGCCTATCCTTCGCCCAGGTCTACCCGCACCCCGCCCCGCAATCCTTTTCCCAACCGCGACCATCTGCCCCTCCTTCCCCTGCGCCCACAAACGCGCCCACAAAAAAAGAACCGCAGGCGTAACGCCTGCGGTTCTTTCGATATATCGGCGGACGGCTGCACCGTCCCTCCGTACGGGGATTACTCCTCGGCCTTCTCTTCCTTGGCAGCCTTCTTGGCGTTCTTCGCCTCGGCAGCCTCCATGGCGCTCTTCAGCGCGGCCAGACCTGCGATGTCGCCCAGCGTCGTCTTCTCGACCGAAGCGTTGATCTTCTTCACGGTCGACTTCGTAGCATCGGCGGCGGCACGCTTCTCAGCCTTCTCGGCTGCCACTTCGGCACGCTTGGCCTCCTCGTACGTACGCAGGTGCGAAAGGGTGATACGCTTGGTAGCCTTCGAGAACTCGAGCACCTTGAAGTCGAGCTTGTCGCCCACCTTCGGCGTCGTGCCGTCCTCTTTGGTGAGCTGGCGTGCGGGGCAGAAGCCCTCCACGTTCTCGCCCAGTGCGACAACTGCGCCCTTGTCGGTCATCTCGGTGATCGTACCCTCGTGGATGCTGTCTACCGAGAACTGGTTCTCGAACTCGTTCCAGGGGTTCTCCTCGAGCTGCTTGTGGCCCAGCGACAGACGGCGGTTCTCCTTGTCGATCTCGAGCACCACGACGTCGATATCAGCGCCCACCGACGTGAATTCGCCGGGGTGCTTTACCTTCTTCGTCCAGCTCAGGTCGGAAATGTGGATCAGGCCGTCGATACCCTCCTCGATCTCGACGAAGATACCGAAGTTGGTAAAGTTGCGCACCTTGGCCGTGCACTTCGTGCCGACGGGATACTTGGTTTCGATATTTTCCCAGGGATCGGGCGTAAGCTGCTTGATGCCCAGCGACATCTTGCGCTCCTCGCGGTCGAGCGTCAGGATGACAGCCTCGACTTCGTCGCCGACCTTCATGAACTCCTGCGCCGAACGCAGGTGCTGGCTCCACGACATCTCCGACACGTGGATCAGTCCCTCAACACCGGGGGCGATCTCCACGAATGCACCGTAGTCGGCCATCACGACCACGCGGCCCTTGACCTTGTCGCCGACCTTGAGGTTCTGGTCGAGCGCCTCCCACGGATGCGGGGTGAGCTGCTTCAGGCCCAGTGCGATACGCTTCTTGGCGTCGTCGAAATCGAGGATAACGACCTGGATCTTCTGGTCGAGCGCCACGATCTCTTCGGGGTGGTTCACGCGGCCCCACGAGAGGTCGGTGATATGGATCAGGCCGTCCACACCGCCCAGGTCGACGAATACGCCGTACGAGGTGATGTTCTTGACGGTACCCTCGAGGATCTGGCCCTTCTCGAGTTTCGACATGATAACCTGCTTCTGCGCTTCGAGTTCGGCCTCGATGAGCGCCTTGTGCGAAACGACCACGTTGCGGAACTCCTGGTTGATTTTCACCACCTTGAACTCCATGGTCTTGTCCACGTATACATCGTAGTCGCGGATGGGCTTCACGTCGATCTGCGAACCGGGCAGGAACGCCTCGATGCCGAATACGTCGACGATCATACCGCCCTTGGTGCGGCACTTGATGTAACCCTTGATGATTTCGTCCTTTTCGAGGGCCTCGTTCACACGATCCCACGATTTGAGCTGACGTGCCTTCTTGTGCGAAAGAACCAGCTGTCCGCCCTTGTCCTCGGCCGACTCGACATAGACCTCGATCTTATCGCCGACCTTCAGGTCGGGGTTGTAGCGGAACTCGGAAACGGGAATGACACCCTCGCTCTTGTAGCCGATGTTCACGAGAACCTCGCGCTTGGTAATGCCCGTAACGGTACCTTCCACGACCTCGCCGACGTTGACGTTCGAAAGCGTCTTGTCGTAAGCCTCTGCGATCTCCTCCTTGGGATGGTCATAGACTCCCAGGTCGTTTTCATACGCGTTCCAGTCGAAATTCTCGTTCGTGACTACATTTTTCGTTTCTTCCATGATGGAAATTCTTTTTGCGATACAATCGCTCGTTAAATGATTAATAATTAAACTCGTAGCTCCCGCCTACGCGCCTTATGCGCATACGTGAGGGCTACAAAGGTAACGGTTTTTTGCGAATCTGCAAAAAATCAGGCGGTTATTTGCGTCCCGCGGAAGCCTCCGGGCGTCGTCCGCGGCGCCTATTTGCGCACCACCCGCTGCCGCGGGGTGTTGTCGATCTTCAGCGGGCTGT
This sequence comes from Alistipes sp. AM16-43, assembly GCF_003435745.1. Lineage (NCBI taxonomy): Bacteria > Pseudomonadati > Bacteroidota > Bacteroidia > Bacteroidales > Rikenellaceae > Alistipes > Alistipes sp. AM16-43. Next base: position 6,324 of record NZ_QTUQ01000011.1, on the reverse strand, counting down.
CGTCCCTGAGCTCTTCGAGCAGGATGTCGGCCACCTTCTCGTCGGTGATTTCCCCGCCGGTATATTCCATATCCTTGTAATTCCGGTAGATATAGTCGCTCACGGCGACCTTGTACTTCCGCCCCTCGCGCAGCTTCGGGAACTGCACGTCGAGGGCGTTGTCCGCCGCATCGGTGACGATCATATAGGGCGTGGTCGAAATCAGGTCGATGCGGTGCGCCTCCTTGGCGTTCACCGGGTCGTTGTACTTCGACACGATCATGCGGCGCATCTGGGCGGGCGTCATCTCCATCCGGGCCACCAGCGTCCCGAACGGCTCCAGTCCGTATACCTTCGCCGCGCTCACCCCGCCCGCGGGGATCGAATCGAGGCGCACGCCGCCGATGTGGTAGAAACCGACGTCGGCATCGGCCTCGTCGGCGACCGCCGCGGCCATCCAGTTGGCAAGTCCCCACTTGTCGGCGGCATTGCCAAAACGCCCGACGGGTTTGTTCAGCTCCGGGTCGGCATAGTAAGCCTCGACCTGCTTCTGGTAGAGGATATCGGGTTCGTAATCGGCCAGCGGGACGATCCGGTAATCAACCCCAGACACCTTATGCCCCTTCATCCGTACGGTCGTCACGCCGATGTTCCGCAGGTCTTTGCCCGTCTGCGTCAGCAGCGTGCCGCCGATGAGCGTATCGACCTCTTCGTGCGTATGCCCGCCGATCACCACGTCGTACTGCGACTGCCCCTTGGCGAGCAGTTCCGCATCGCGGTCGTCGCCCATGTGCGACACGAGTACCAGCACGTCGCACTCGGGCCGCAGCTCCGCGGCATATTTCAGGGCCATCGCCTGCGGGTCGGGAAACTCCAGCCCCGCGAAACTCGATTCATTGCCCGCCGGATGCCCCGGCCCCTCGTAGTTGGTCACCACGCCGACGAACCCGATCCGGATCCCGTCCCGGTCGACGATCGTGTAGGGCGGCAACTGCGGGAAGGTGCAGGTGTCGCTCACCACGTTGGCGCAGACCACCTCGAAGTCCATGCTGTCGATCATCCGCCCCAGGAACGCCTGCCCGTGGTCGAATTCATGGTTGCCCAGCGTCGCCACGTCATACCCCAGTTCGTTCATCAGGGCAATCATCGGCATACCGGGCGTCGGCGCCATGTCCACATAGGCATTCCCCGTCCAGCGGTCGCCGGCATCGACCAGCACCACGAGTTGGGCCGTATCGCGGCACGCCTCGACGGCCGACGCCAGCCGCGGGAAATTCTGTATCTTTGCATGCATGTCGTTCGTCGACAGCAACACGAGCGTCCTTTCGCGGGGTGCGCAGGCCGCGGCGAGCGCCGCAACGGCGACCAGCCCCATCCTCAGTATTCCTTTCATAACACAGGTTTTAGTTTGTCAAAGTTATAAATTATTCATATCTTTACATGTTTTCAAGCCTGAAAATCTTATGACAAATATCATCGAAATCATATGCGAAAACCTCGGCGGCACGGTCGAGGTGCCGATGGGCACCCCGCTTTCCGAGGTCGCAAAGCGGGTCGCGCCGGGGCCCTACCCGTTCCTTGCCGCCCTGGTCAACAACCGCATCAAGGAACTGTATTACAAAATATATACCCCGGTGACCGTCCGTTTCGTGGACATCACCTCCTTCGCCGGCATCCGCGTCTACCAGCGCACGTCGTGGTTCATCCTGCAGAAAGCCGCCCGCGACCTCTTTCCGGGCAAGACGCTCCATATCCGCCATTCGATGGGGCAGAACGGCTTTTACTGCGAGATCGAGGGCATCGACGAATTCACGCCCGGGCTGGCCGAGGCACTCGAAGGGCGCATGCGCGACCTGGTGGCGCAAGACCTGCCGATCAGCCGCATGAAGATCCTCACGAGCGAAGTCCGCGCCCGCTATGCAGCCCAGGGCCTCACCGACAAGATCGCCCTGCTGGACACCCGCCCGCGGCTTTACAGCGACCTCTATACGCTCGGCGACACCGACGGTTATTTCTACGGCGCGCTGGCGCCCTCGACGGGGTTCGTCGACCTGTTCGGCATCGAACCCTACTACAACGGATTCTACCTTGCCCTGCCGCTGCGCACGGCGCCCGACCGGCTCAACACCAACGTCGAACAGGAAAAGATGTTCGGCATCTTCCAGGAATACCAGTCCTGGGTGCGGATCATGGGCGTGCCCACCGTGGGCGCCGTCAACTCCAAGGTGCTCGCGGGCGACGCGGGCGGCATGATCAAACTGGCCGAAGCGTTCCACGAACGCAAGTTCGCATGGGTCGCCGACACGATCTACGACGCCAACATCTCGCGCGGCGTACGCATGGTGCTGATCTCGGGGCCCTCGTCGAGCGGCAAGACCACCTCGGCCAAACGGCTGGGCATCCAGCTCGGGGTACTGGGGCTGCAGCCGGTGCTGATCTCGCTCGACGACTATTTCGTCGACCGCGAAAAGACCCCGCGCGACGCCGACGGCGATTACGACTACGAGGCGCTCGAAGCCATCGACCTCGAGCTGTTCAACGACCACCTCTGCCGCCTGATGCGCGGCGAAAGCGTCGACATCCCGCGCTACGACTTCATCACGGGCCGCCGCACGTGGCACAACAACCCGCTGACGCTCGACGAGCGTTCGATCCTGATCGTCGAGGGCATCCACGGGCTCAACCCGCGCCTCACCCCGAGCGTCCCCGAAGCGCAGAAATTCCGCATCTACATCTCGTGCTTCACGTCGGTGGCGATGGACAACCTCTCGCGCATCGCCACGACCGACAACCGCTTGCTGCGCCGCCTCACGCGCGACTATACGCAACGCGGCGCAGATGCCGTGGCGACGCTTTCGCGCTGGGGCTCCGTCCGCCGCGGCGAGGAGAAGCACATCTTCCCCTACCAGGAAAACGCCGACGTCATGCTCAACTCGTCGCTTTTCTACGAAATCTCGGTGTTGCGCCCCTATGCCGAAAAGATCCTCCGCGAGGTTCCCGACACGGTACCCGAGTACGACGAGGCGCGGCGCATGCTGAAGTTCCTGAAAAACTTCACCCCCATCCCGCCCGACGAGATCCCGCCCACGTCTATCATCCGGGAGTTCATCGGGGGCAGCAGTTTCAAGTACTGACTCCGGCAAGCCCCGCCGGACAGACGCCCTCGCCTGCCGCCCCACGGTGTCCGCCGCAACTCCCCGTTTCGCGGCCTGCGGGTGCCTGCGCGGCCGGCTACGACCGACGGAGGCGTATCCCTGCGCCACGGGGAAAATATAAACCCGGCAGACGCTTGCGGTCTTCGTAAAAATAGTATTTTTGCATGGAGATTACGCGCCGCCCGGCGCATCCGACCACAATAACCAATTGATGACAAATATGTTCGACAAGTTTTCCGAACGCCACATCGGCGTCAGCAACGAAAAAGACCTCAAAGCCATGCTCGAAGTGATCGGCGCAAAGTCGGTCGACGAACTGATCGCGCAGGTCATCCCCCAGTCCATCCGGCTCAAGAAGCCGCTCGCGCTGCCGGCCGAAGGGATGAGCGAATACGAATTCGCCGCCCACATCCGCTCGCTGGCCGACCGCAACCGCTGCCTCAGATCGTTCATCGGCATGGGCTACTACCCCTGCGCCGTCCCGGCCGCCATCGTGCGCAACGTCTTCGAGAACCCCGCCTGGTACACCTCCTACACGCCCTACCAGGCCGAGATCTCGCAGGGCCGCCTCGAGGCGCTGCTGAACTTCCAGACCGCCGTGATCTCGCTCACGGGCATGGAGATCGGCAACTGCTCGCTCCTGGACGAGGGCACGGCCGCCGCCGAGGCCATGCTGATGATGTTCGCGCTGCGCCCGCGCGAAGCGGTCAGGGAGGGTCGCAACCAGCTCTTCGTCGACCGCAACATTTTCCCGCAGACGCTCGACGTGCTGCTCACGCGCAGCGAACCGTTCGGCATCGAACTGATCATCGACGAATACGACGAATACAGCTTCACGGGCAAGGAGTTCGGCGCCATCGTCCAGTACCCGGCCGCCAACGGCGCCGTGCGCGACTATACGGACTTCACGGCCGCGGCACATGCCAAGGGCGTGCTGGTCACGGCTGCCGCCGACCTGCTTTCGCTGGCGCTGCTCAAATCCCCCGGCGAGTGGGGTGCCGACATCGCCGTCGGCTCGACGCAACGCCTGGGCACCCCGATGGGCTTCGGCGGCCCCGGCGCAGGCTACATGGCCACGCGCGAGGCCTACAAGCGCAACATGCCCGGCCGCATCATCGGCGTCTCGGTCGACCGCCTCGGCAACAAGGCGCTGCGCATGGCGCTCCAGATGCGCGAACAGCATATCAAGCGCGAACGCGCCACGTCGAACATTTGCACCGCCTCGGCGCTGATGGCCTCGATGGTAGGCTTCTACTGCGTCTACAACGGCCCCGAGGGGCTGAAACGCGCCGCCGACACGGCCCACCTGGCCGCCGCAACGGTCGCCGACGCACTCCAGGCGATGGATTACAAACTCGCCGCCGCAGACTTCTTCGACACGCTCGAAGTCTCGGCCGAAGCCGCCGTCGTGCAGTCGCTGGCACTCGAAAGCGGCATCAACTTCTACTACCCCACCGAAGGCTCAGTGCGCATGTCGTTCGACGAGGTGACCACCCCCGAAGAGGTCGCCGAGGTAATACGCATCTTCGCCGCCGCCAAAGGCAGGAAAGCCAAGGCCGTAAAGCCCGTCACCGAAAGCCGCGTGCCGGCCGCCCTGCGCCGCCGCACGGCCTACCTCTCGGAGGCGGTCTTCAACACCTACCGCTCGGAAAGCGACCTGATGCGCTACATCAAGAAGCTCGAACTGAGGGACATCTCGCTCGCCAATTCGATGATCTCTTTAGGTTCGTGCACCATGAAGCTCAACGCCGCGGCGCTCATGCAGCCGCTCTCGCTGGCGGGCTTCCAGATGATGCACCCCTTCGCCCCGGCCGACCAGGCCGAAGGTTACATGCAGTTAATCACGGAGTTGGAAAACGACCTGGCGACGATCACGGGCTTCGCGGCCTGCTCCCTGCAACCCAACTCGGGCGCTGCGGGCGAATACGCCGGGCTGATGGTGATCCGCGCCTACCACCAAAGCCGCGGACAGGGCTACCGCAACGTGGTGCTGATCCCGGCCTCGGCGCACGGCACCAACCCCGCGTCGGCCGCCATGGCCGGCATGAAGATCGTCACGGTGGCCTGTGACGACAAGGGCAACATCGACGTCGAAGACCTCAAGGCCAAGGCCGGGGAATACAGTTCGGAGCTGTGCGGGCTGATGGTCACCTACCCCTCGACGCACGGCGTGTTCGAGAGCCGCATCCGCGAGATCGTGGACGCCGTGCACGACGCAGGCGGACAGGTCTACATGGACGGCGCCAACATGAACGCACAGGTGGGGCTGACCAACCCCGGCTACATCGGCGCCGACGTCTGCCACCTCAACCTGCACAAGACCTTCGCCATGCCCCACGGGGGCGGCGGCCCGGGCGTGGGCCCGATCTGCGTCGCCGAGCACCTTAGGGCGTTCCTTCCCTCGCATCCGGTTATGCCGACGGGCGGCGACGAGGGTATCACGGCCGTGGCGTCGGCCCCTTGGGGCTCCGCCATGCTGCTGCCCATAACCTACGGTTATATCAAGATGCTGGGTGGAAACGGGCTGCGCCGCGCCACCGAAATGGCGATCGTCAATGCCAACTACATGTCCTCGGCGCTGGCACCGGAATACCGCACCTATTATTCGGGCGAGACCGGCCGCGTGGGACACGAGATGATCCTCGACCTGACCTCTTTCAAGAAGGACTACGGCGTCGACTGCGGCGACATCGCCCACCGCCTGATGGACTACGGGTTCCATGCCCCGACGCTCTCGTTCCCCGTGCACGAGACGCTGATGGTCGAACCGACCGAATCGGAACCGAAGGCCGAGATGGATCGCTTCATCGAAGCGCTGGTGAGCATCAAGCGCGAGTGCGAAGCCGCCGCGGGACAGGCCGACAACGTGGTCGCCAACGCGCCGCACACCGCCGCCGAGATCGCCGGCGAATGGACGCATCCCTACACCCGCGCCGAGGCGGCATTCCCGCTCGCATGGGTGCGCGAAGCCAAGTTCTTCCCCTACGTGACCAAGATCGACAACGGCTACGGCGACCGCAACCTCTGCTGCCGCAACTGCGAATAGGCTGTCCCGAACCGGCTACTACGTACCAAAAACGCGGGCACGCACGCCGGCACCGCAAGCCATACAATAATGATCCCCGGAATCCGCATGAAGTTCCGGGGATAAAAAACAGAGGTATAAAAAAGTGTAAAGCAAAAGATAATC
>NZ_QTUQ01000010.1:16644-65433 GCF_003435745.1 Alistipes sp. AM16-43 | reverse complement strand
CAGGCAGACTATTGGATTTTTTCGACATAATTGCTGATGACACCACATATCTGAAGTCGAGCAGCCCCGCTTTAAAAAGACAAGCAAAAAGAAAAAGCACTTGCCACCTATCAGGCATTGGCTGTTCCACAGAAAATAAGCAACGGCAGTTCTCTAATCAAAACAGGAATAGCAGAATATTCACCATTCTATTATAAACCGAAATCGGAAATAACATGGCGGGGCGGTACAGAATACACCTATAATATAACCATCGAAGGCAGCACGCTTTCCGTTACCACAAGGACGAGCATCTGCCGGAGCACTGCTGGAGCAGCTTCCGGTTCGGGCTGCGTAACGTTTATTGCACAATAAAATGGCAAAAGATGCTGCTAAAAGCGACTTCTGTACGTCCGGACGGCACACCGGCGGATAAGGATGCGAGCACCAATAAATCTGAATTTCCGTACTATGCCTCTAATGGCATGCCATTTAAAGGTGAGGTGTGTGTTAAGTTTCTGATTTGATTTATCTATTCGGTGTAAAGCCGTGCTCAGAACATTGAATAGTCGAGATGACATAACAAAAAGCGGGCTTTGGAAAGAGTCCGATCATAAATATAAAAAGTAAGAAAATGATAAAACGTATCCTGACATATTACGCCGAGCGTCTGGAGGAATACCTCTCCCGCCTGCACCGCCAGCCCGAAGGACTCGCCACCGTGGGGCTTATCGGTTCTGCCGGAGAGGAATGCCCCAACAAGGTGGTCATTTCGCTGGTCAACCTCGAAAAGGAGACTTCGGGCGACATGACGTATATGCAGCGCAGCGGCAGCGGATTCGTCGGCAAGGGAGCACCGCTGATGATGAACATGCACGTCATGCTGGCGGCAGTCTATGACGGCAAACGCTATGGGGAGTCCCTCTCCGTCCTCTCGGAGACACTGGCGTTCATCCGCTCTACGCCGAAGTTCCAGGTAGACGGATACGTCTATACGATGGAAATCGTGCCGATGTCCACCATGGATCTCCACAATATCTGGACGACCATGGGCGGGCAGTACTATCCGTCGGTAATCTGCAAGCTGCGCGGGCTGGCCATCGACTCCTCCGAGATTATCTCCAGCGGAAGCATGGCTGGAGAAACAAGTGTAAAGACGTAAAACAAGACATATATGGGAACCTATCGTCCGTTATACAACATCCGCATAGAGCACGAATATTTCGATGGGAACATCTGCCGTGCCATGCAGTGCCGAATATCCCCTTCGGGACAGGCATTGTGTCATCGTCGCGGTCTGTTGTTCCGCCAAACCGGAACGAACGAATGGACGATACTGTATGATGATGCAGGTGCGGGCGTTGACACCCTTTCCGATGTGTTGGCATTGGAACTGGTGATGGCCGACCCTGCATTTGTGCTCTATACGCAGTGGAACGGTTTCCAGCCGTCCTCAGCCTATCGGCTGGAGCTTCCGGTCGGGCAGGAAACGCTGGAAGCGACGGGCGCCATCGTGGAGCAGTCTGCCAAGCGGCAGATAGGAAAGGGATTCTGCACGGTACTGCTCCGCCTGACAGAAGAGGTATTCTCCTCTGCCAAGGCGGGAACGCCGGAGACCGCCTGTCTGCAGTTCCATGTCCCCGAATACCGGTGGGAATACCTTTTCGTCTCCCGTGGCGGCGAAAAATTCTCTCCGGAAAAACTCCGGCTGGAGGAATGCGGCGGCAAACTGACATTCGGGCCGTTCGAGGCGGCGGCCGAATATGGCAGGGAAGTGCTGCGTACCGTTTCCCTCGAAAGGATTCCCCTGCGGAAACAGTACGGGTTCCGGCTCCGCCTGACATCCGTCACCGAAGGAGACAACCGCCCCAGACAGGTGTTGCTGCGCAATGTGGCACTGCCCAAGCCGGGCGTTTTCCTGAGCAAAGCCCCGGAGTTACTCCGGCAGTTATGTTATTTTTAGATTGTAATCCATTACATATAACCCGATTGTTAAACCATTAAAACACTAAAACGCATGGCATCAATGAAGACACCCGGTGTTTACATCGTGGAGAAAAGCGCCTTTCCCAACTCAGTAGTCGAAGCCCCGACCGCCATCCCCGCTTTCATCGGCATCACCGAAAAAGCCGTGAACGGTGCGGACTCGCTAAGTGGCAAACCCTGGAAAATTACATCGATGACGGAATTCCAACAGTATTTCGGCGGAGCACCGGCTCCGGAGTTCAGGTTGTCCGTGGTGGACTATCCGGAAAAGGATGCATCGAAAACATTCTACGGCATCCCCTCTCCGGACAAGAGCAAGCTCTTGCGGGTGGAAGCTCCGGAAGTGACATTCTCGCTCTATTACCAGATGGTGATGTTCTTCGCCAACGGCGGCGGTACCTGCTATATCGTTTCCGCAGGCACTTATGACCAGAAGAGCCTGATTGACAAGGAGAAAGTCGTCGCGGCACTTACCGCCTTGAAGAAGGAGCAGGAAATCACGATGGTGCTCGTCCCCGAAGCCGTGTCGGTGGATGAGTGCAAGGACATCCAGACCCAGGTGCTGGCACACTGCGGCGAGATGATGAACCGTTTTGCTATCCTTGACGTGCAGCCGAAAGCAAAAGAGAACGAGGTGATGTCGGAACAAATAGAGATATTCCGCACGAATGTCGGGGCAAACTTCCTCTCATACGGTGCCGCCTACTACCCGTGGCTGAATACCTCCGTGCTCTCCGACAAGGAAATAGACGGCACGGTGCTGGCATGGGATTACAACGCTGCCGCTCCCGACCTGTCGGCGTTCTTTGACCCGAAATCAGGCTTCCCGAAATTCTTCGCCGATTCTTTTGCAGAAATAGCTAAGGGCAAGAAAATCGTAAGACCCGCACAACTGGACGACACGGGGGCGGAAACAGCTCCGGCAGAAACGGCTGATTATACTTGGGATGAACTTGCCGCCATGAAGAACAACCTGCACAACGCCCTGTTGCAGAATCTTCCCGGTTATCAGTACATCGTGAACAAAGTAAGGGAAAGGCTGAACCTGCTTCCTCCTTCGGCGGCCATGGCAGGACTATACACGATGGTGGACAACACGCGCGGTGTATGGAAAGCCCCCGCAAACGTGTCCGTGAACTACGTGAACAGTCCGACCGAGAATATCGACAACGCCCTCCAGGAAGACCTTAACATGCCGATGAACGGCAAGGCGGTCAACGCCATCCGCTCCTTCACCGGCGAGGGTATCAAGGTATGGGGTGCCCGTACATTGGACGGCAACTCCCAGGACTGGCGTTATGTGAACGTACGCCGCACGATGATATTCCTTGAAGTGTCCTTGAAGAACGCAGCCAAGGCATACGTGTTCGAGCCGAATGTGGCATCCACCTGGATGAACATGAAGTCGATGATGGACAGCTTCCTGCGCAGCATATGGAAACGCGGCGGACTGGCAGGCTCCACCCCGGAGGAGGCCTACGAGATTCATGTGGGACTGGGCGACACAATGACCGGCGACGACATACTGAACGGCATCATGCGCATCACCGTGCTGGTGGCCATCACCCGTCCGGCGGAATTCATCGAAATCACCTTCCAGCAGCAGATGCAGAAGAGCTGACGGCAATAATGTATTGATCTTGAATTCATTAACAAACAATTAAAACATAAAAGATTATGGCAGACGAAAATGGAGCTGCACAGAGCGCTCAGACATGGCCCGTACCTGAATTTCATTTCAGCGTGGATATAACGGATGTGGGAAAAATCTCCTGCAAGGAAGTGTCGGGACTCGATATCGAGTTCGACGTGATTGAATACCGCTCGGGCGACATGCCGGGCTTTACCAAGGTGAAGATGCCGGGCTTGCGCAAGAGCGGCGATGTAACCCTGAAGAAAGCAATGTTCAAGGATGACAAGAAACTATGGGACTGGATCAACCAGGTGAAGATGAACATCATCAAACGCGGAACCGTGACCGTTGCCCTGCTGGACGAGGCAGGAAGTCCGGTACAGAGCTGGAAACTGACCAACGCATGGCCGAAAAAGTACACCGTGGAAGGCTTCAAGGCCGATGGTAATGGTGTATCTATGGAAACGATTGTGTTGGCACATGAAGGAGTGACACCGGCATAACCTTGAAAACGTTGAGATATGGCTCCTGACAGCAAGACATGGAAACCGCCGGTAGCATTTCACTTTCAGGTGGAATTTCAATGGGAGGGCAACAAGGCATCCGCCTCTTTTGCAGAGGTGGATGGCCTTGGTCAGGAGCTTGTGTTTGAAAACGGGAAAGACCAGGCAGGAATAAGACTCCCGGAAGATGTCAGGGTAAACGATTTGGTGCTGAGGCGTGCGCTTGAAGCTATCAATGAGAAAATCACCGCATGGGTGAAGAATACATTCCGGTTCAAATATGGGGCAAAAATAAAGCCGTGCAACATGACCGTTACTCTTCTTGATGAAAAGAATAAAATAGCTGCAAGCTGGATTTGCACACGTGTCATTCCTGTAAAATGGTCTATGGCTCCACTGAATGCGTCGGAAAGCAAAATAGCCATTGAAACGATAACCTTGAAATACGAAGAAATAAGGAGGAGCAAATAATGCCGATAGTCATAAAGGAAATACATGTTAGCACTGTAGTGGAGAAAAAAGTCATTCTTCCCGAAGAAATCTCTGAAAGGACTTACGAACGCCTCAAGCAAAAGGTGGTGGAGGAACTTTCGGAACACGGCGCGGGCATTCGTGCAGAAAGAGGAAAGAAAGAACGTTGAACAACATTGAACCGGTAAGATGGAAAAATTGAAATTCACGGCATATACCGATGCAAAGTATAGGAGCAAAATAGGTGATGACTATACGGTATTGATGGATCCAGACACCCTACAGTTCGGGAAAGAAATCGTGTATCGTGAGGACAGACAGCTTGGTGCCATAGGCGGGAATACCCGGTTCGAACGTTACAAACCGGAAAACCTTTCATTCAAGATAACCGTTGACTGTACGGGCATCATAGAGGGAACCGGAGATAATGACAAGGTATATAACAAGATACAGGAGTTGGAGAAGTTGCTGTATATATATAACAGTGACGGACACCGTCCCTCTTACGTCCTTATCCAATATGTCGAACTGCTGTTCAAAGGCCAGATAAAGAAGATGGATGTGAAATACACCTTGTTCAGCAACAGCGGTGTTCCGCTCCGTGCCTCTGTCGAGTTGACCTTTACGGGCTTCCGGTGCAGTGAGGAGGAACGTAAGAAGTTCCACAAGCAGTCGCCCGACATGTCCCGCCTTATCACCGTCAAGGAGGGGGAAACGCTTCCTTACCTGTGCCACAAGATTTACGGGGATTCCCTGCTGGTGCGGCAGGTGGCAAGGTTCAACAACCTGAACAGTTTCAGAAACATACCGGCAGGAACGGAACTCCTGTTTCCGCCACTAAAAAAGGAATAGAAGAAAGGGGGAAATATATGGCAGACTCACCGTCAAAATATGCAGGCCGCAACCTTGCGTGCAAAGTCTTTTGCAACGGCAAGGCATTGGGGGACGCCTTCGAACTGGTGTCGGCTCATGTCCGCCTGGAGCTGAACCGCATCGGCAAAGCCACCCTGCGTTTCAATGCCGGAGACATGGATAAGCAGACTTTCGACGAATCCGACTCTGACAGTTTCAAGCCGGGCACTGCTATCCGTATCGACGCAGGCGAACTGAATGACTTGAAGACTTTGTTCGATGGCATCATTCTGGATACGGGCATACGCATCGGCAAGGGACACCGTTCCCTGATGACGGTGGAATGCCGTGATAACGCCTACGCTGCCACACAGGTGCGCAAGAACCGTATCTTCGAGAAGAAGAAAGACTCAGACATGATAGAGGAAGTCCTTTCCGCATATGGCAAGGTGTCGGCAGACAGCACGGACTACCAGCACCCCGATATGGTGCAATACTATTGTACGGACTGGGATTTCGCCCTCTCGCGTGCCGATGCCTGCGGTATGTTCATTCTCACCACGGGCAGCGACATCAAGGCATTCAAGCCGGCAGCGGGCGCATTGCCCGTGCTGACCGTCACCTACGGCAACGACCTGATAGACTTTGACGGCGGACTATCGGCAAGCGACCAGTTTTCGGGGTATGATGCCGTGTCGTGGAACCCTTCGGAACAGAAGTCCGTCAAGGAAAGTGCTTCCGTTCCCAAGCTGAACAAGCAGGGAGACCTGGAACCGGAGAACATAGCCGCAGCCGATAATATGCTGCTCCAAACCGATGCCCCTGCGGACAGCAAAGTGCTGAAAGTATGGGCAGACAGCATGGCATTGAAAGCCGGGCTTGCACGTTATCACGGTTCGTTCAGCTTCTACGGGGCAGCAGAAGCCGTACCGGGTTGCATCATCGAACTGAAAGGCTTGGGCAGGCGGTTCGGCGGCAACGCCTTCATCGGTTCGGTGGAGCATATCATCGAGCATAATGAATGGATTACCAAAGCCGGAATCGGCATCAACCCCGGCAATATCACAGACGAGCCGGATGTGGTAAGCCCCCCTGCGGCAGGCTTGCTGCCAGGCATGGAAGGGCTGCATACGGCGGTGGTGAAAAAACTGGACGGCGACCCACAGAAGCAGTACCGCATACAGGTGGAACTGCCGTGGATGGAGGGACAGGACAAACTGCTTTGGGCACGTCTCTCCACATTATATGCTACCAACGGTTCAGGCAGTTTCTGGCTGCCCGAACCGAACGATGAGGTATTGGTGGGTTTCGTGAATAACAACCCGGCCAATCCCGTCATTCTCGGCTCAATCTATGGTGAAAAGCACAAGCCGCCCTACGAATACGAGGCGGAGAACAACAAGAAAGCCTTGGTCACACGCCAGAAGATGCGCATCGAGTTCGACGAGGAGAAGAAAATCATAACGGTCTCCACCCCCGGAAAGAATACGGTGGAAATTAGCGATGACGGGAAGCACATCCGTCTGACTGATGAAAACAAGAATGAAATCATGATGGACAAGAACGGCATCACGCTCTCGTCCGCAAAAGATATTACGCTGAAAGCCAAAGGCAACATCACGATGGATGCCACGATGAAAATCAGCGGTACAGCCAAGCAGGATGTCAGCCTCGAAGGGCTGAATGTCAAGGTACAGGCGAAGGTGGGAGCCACCGTCAAGGGCAACGCCACAGCGGAACTCTCGGCAAGCGGCCAGACCACCGTAAAGGGTGCAATGGTGATGATTAACTAAATAGCAAATTATAAGAATTTAAGCAGATAGTATTATGCCGCCTGCTGCAAGAATAACAGACATGCACACCTGCCCGATGCAGACACCGGGCTTGCCACCCATCCCCCATGCAGGCGGCCCGGTCATAGGTCCCGGAGCACCTACGGTATTGATAGGCAAACTGCCTGCGGCAGTCATGGGTGATATGTGCATATGTACGGGACCGCCCGACAGCATCATCAAAGGATCGGCCACAGTGATGATTGGCGGCAAGCCTGCCGCACGCATGGGCGACACCACGGCACACGGAGGCGTAATAGTCGCCGGATGCCCCACGGTACAGATTGGAGGATAACAGTAAAACAATATAAAAAGAATAATGGTATGAGCAAGAGGAATTTATCAAGACTGATTTTCGGAGCATCGCTTCTGCCCCTCGCCGCTTGCTTGAAAGATGAAGCGACGGACGGTAATGCCACAGAACAGTAATTTCTAACCATTAAAAATTGAAAACCATGTACGAAGCAAAACAACATAAAGCTGCGGTTTCCCATAAGTTTTCCGTTACAGAGAAGAAAAGTGTACAACAATTACGAATGAATGACAACAGAGAAAGATCTGTACCGCAAAAAAAACGTGTACAGGGAAACCAGTCAATATCCGCACTTCAGTTTATTAAAAAATGCGACTTGCATAATGATATGGGACAAGAATTTAAGGCAAAACATATTGCAGAAGGCAGTGTTCTTCCTTCAATGCGAACAGAGGAAAATAACGCAAATATTCTTGAAGCAATTTACTATCACCGGGATAAAAAAGACCGTAAGCCAAAACACACTATGCTGTTTTGCACTTCCACTGTTCTTTGTGAGAATTTACTGAGTACCATAAATGATGCAGAAGATGTGTCTTATGGTAAACAATATATTTCGACAAATGAATATCCTGCCATTACGATTTTAAGAAGTTATAATGAACATGATGATAAATATTCAAGAGCTGAATTTGAATACGGCAACGCCAAGGTAAAAGTAATGGTCAAGAAAGAAGGTAATATACCATGCTTCGACCATCTTGTAGGGACTGAACCGCAATCTCTTCCTAATAAAATAAACTTAATTGGCTAAGACACCTTTCGTCGGTGATCCCGATCTGCTGAGGTAAATCTGAATTAAAGCAGTAGCCTCTGCGAAAGAGACAAGAAAAATATCTCGAAATTTCAAAATCGGATGATTATGTACGAAGCGAGACAAAATATAAATGTTTATCCACGCACTATTTCAACTGTGCGTAACAGATATAATCGCCCCCCTCAAGCAATTCAACGCCATGTATTCTTGAATGGTAAAGTTATAGGGATCGACAGGGCTCAGAAAGAATTTGAGCGCATGAAATTAGAATTGAATATAAAACAAATTACATTCCTGAAACACTTGATCGAATCTGATAAACATTACTTATTTAGCGAGTTGATAGGATTGCTGGGCATCGATAATAGAAAATGGAAATCTGCCGGCCCATCTAAACCGATTCGAGAAGATGACAGTCCGCCCCTGATGTATTATGGCGAATTACATACTATGTTCACATTACCGAAGGATGCCGCTGTAATAGAACAATATACAAAAGAAAAAAGATGTGCTATCAGTATTAGAGAAACCGGGCGAGAATCATTATCAAGGTTAGCACAAGGTGCTGGCACGAAGCCTCATTCGATATTGGACAAGTCGCTAAAGCCCAAAACAGCACCTCTGATTGCGGATAAAATGAATATCGGATATAAAAATAGAAGAGAAGCATTAAAAAAAGTTTTGAAGGAACTTGACTTGCCGAAAGAGATGTCGGGGATGGTTCCTCATTGGAGCAACGGAACAATTGATGGTTTCTATTTAACTCAGGAGGGCGTAGAATCATACAAGAAAGTTCCCCAAAAGAAGATTATACAAGCTGAGGGAACATACTTGTCTTTGGCCTCATGTAAGAATATAGGAAAAGACACCAAGAATGAAAAAAAACCAAGTTGGCATCGAAATTTTATAACAGGAGACTACGATGTGCATGATATTGTTAAATTTAGAAAGCTCAACAGACGCAATCAAAAAAGAATCGAGATAGGTTATCCAAGAGTTCCCAAAGCAAGTGATATGGACTCTGGGGAAAGACATGGAGACACAGGTATGTTGATGGACATTAATGATAAAATGGGATATAGTAACGACCAAAAGAGATTCCAGCATGGCGCTCAAGTCAATTTTAAAGATTTTGCAGAAAAGCACGGCGAGCCAATTATTGAGGCGTTATTACATCCTGATTTCCCAATAGCACTTTGCGACAGGGGAAATTGGTTTAAAATCTCAAATGAAAGGCAACTAAGAAGATGGTATATTTGGGCGAAATTAGGATACAAGTGGAATAAAATATGAAAATTCCGTCCCGGCGGATATGTTATCCGCTCTGGTCAAGAGTACAAGGATTCATAATCCGATAGGATAAAGGTGAAACAGGGATAAACGAACCGAAGTATCAACGCTGAAATCCAGCAACCATGTACGAAGCAAGCGAACATAAGGAATCTGTTGGAAATAAAATTCCCGACAATTTTGTGTCAACGGAGTACGACAACGGGTAGTGATTGAAGATGGAAGAAATGTCATATCAATCTATAATAATGTGACAAAACAATTCAGAGAAGAGATGATTGGATAAAAAATGGGATTGGCTGGTAGTTTAGAATTTGCAGGAGCTGGAAATGGTACAGGATTTCTTTCGGGAGGTTCTAAGGTGCTTTGCTTGGCGGGTTAACAGGAGGAGGAATAGAAGCTATAATAGGTGTTGTTGGAGGTGCTATTTTCCCCCGCATACAAGGATACGATTAAATGGCAATAACGAAAAACAATAATGATAATTATAGAACAGATATGAACGATAACAAAACATTCCTCGGTAACGGTTGGAGCTTCCCTCCGGCATTGGAAAGGGTCGGCACTCCTACCAGAATGGCTGCCTATGAAGAGAAGATACGCCAGAGCCTGTGGACGCTGCTGAGCATCTCACCCGGCGAGCGTGTCCACCGCTATGACTACGGCTGCCCTGTGCGGCGGTATGTGTTCGAGGCAATGGACATCTCCACGCAGACTTTGCTGCGTGAGGCAATAGAACATGCGGTGGTGATGTTCGAGCCGCGGGTGGACTTGAACCGGGTGGATTTCGAGGTGAACGACAAGGAAGGCATTCTGAATATCACTTTGGACTACACTATTCGGCAAACCAACAGGCGCACCAACATGGTCTATCCTTTCTACCTGAATGAAGGAACCGACCTTGCCGGGTTGTAAAGGATCAATAATTAAAGATACAAATCGCTCTTTGACATGCTGGGAAAAGAAAAAGGAATAATGAGAAAAAGCTGTACGGTTGATTAACAGACGGATAATTATAGTATCTTTATCTTTTCAAAAACGAAATAAACGGTATTGTGATGTTCTGCAAACGAAACGACGGAGTGAAGGGACATCTGCACACAGACGACAAGCCGCCGGTTCCAGCTGGACTTGGAACGGCACACCGCCAATACCCTCCGATAGAGGCGCACATATACCAAAGAAGCCATGGCCGCATCCTTATTACCGACGGTGCGGATATCTGTCATACCGGAGCCTCGCTGAAAGATCTCGGCAAGAAGATATTCGCCTTCTCCAAACTGGAAATACCTGCAACCGCCGTTACGGACTTACCGTAAGATTTATTATAACTCCATTATTCCGCTTCCCCTTTGCGACACAAGGCCGCACGAGGAAAGCGGTTTTCTTTTTTCCGGTATCGGACAAGAGCCTCCAATGATATGGTAATTTATAAACGATGTCATAATGGCAGAAAAGACGACATACGAACAGAAAGGCACGCTGCGGGAGGAGTGCATGCAGGACACCGCCATGCCGGACGGCTTCCGCCCCTTGGAGAGCGATTGGCGGGAGTTGCTGCGCTGGCTGATGTCGGTAAGCGGCAACCTACCTTACTATGACCGCACGGACAAGGAGAACGGCAGGCTGTCGTCATTGTGGGAGAACCATGTGCTGACGGTACTGGTGGACATCCTGCAAAAGGATGTGTGTGGCTATGTGGACTCCTTCGTGGACGGACGCGGCACCTCGGCCCAGACCGAATACACGAACGACCTGAAAGACAAGTTTACGGGATGGGCCTGCCGCCTGGGGAAATACATCGACCGGAGCCGCAGTCAGGCAACGGAAAGCCCTGCCGTGGAAGTGGCAGGACAGTTGCTCGAACAACTGGAGAAAGCCGTTCCCCGGAATACGGAACCCCGCCCAAAATCTTTCTTCACCCCGCTGAACGACATGAACCGGCCCTACTACGGAATGCTCGGCACGGTGGCGGACATACAGAAGAAAGGCGGCGAATACATTACACGTATTGAACAAAGCGGCGATTTGGATGCCTCGCTCGCCCTGCTGCTCACCTTCGTCAGAAATTATTGCGGTATCGCGGAACGCTTCAACGCCCGCTTCTGCAGTTGGGCGGAGTTCTACCGCCGGAATATCCTGCACGACACCCCGAAAACGGCGGTGCAGGACAGCACGCTCATCGTCATCGACCCGGACAGGAAGAAAATCACGGAAACCTTCCCGCTGCCGAAAGGCACGAAGTTCACCGCCGGCAAAAAGGCGGACGGCTCCGACCTGTGCTATGCCACCGCGGAAAAGGCATACATCATCCCGGCACGCATCCTTGCAGCATACGCCCTGTCGGCCAAAGGCAATCGCCTGCACATCACACCTCTTCTGAACAAGGAGCAGGAAAGCGCCTGCCCCTTGTTCGATGCCGCCAATCCCGCAGCCAGGGCATTGGAATACGGCTGGCTGCTTACTTCGCGCAGCCTCGTTCTGTCGGAGGGCAGACGCACCGTAACCGTCAGTTTCCGTCTGGCTACCCCCAAAGATACCCCGATGCCCGACCTTCCGGCATGCACGCCATTTATCCTGCAAATCAGCGGCAGCGAGGGCTGGGTGCAGACGACATATACACCGGACTACGGGCAAGAGACCCGTTCACTCCGGCTCACATTCACCTTGAGCGAGGGCGACGAGGCCCCGGCTGCCTGCACGGACGAACTGCACGGCATTACCACCGGACATCCGTCCCTGCGCATCCTGTTCGCCGACAGAGAACTGCCGCAGACACTGCGTATCGAAAGCATAACCGTTGCCACCGAAGTGACGGGCATCCACAACTTCACCCTTATCGGGGAGTCGGGGCAGCTTGACCCCTCGCAACCGTTCTACCCGTTCGGTTCGACGGGCGAACGGGACAACCGGCTGATTTTCGGCCACGAAGAAGCCGCCTTGAAAGAGATAACCGCCGTAACTCTGAACGGAGCCTGGACGAAGCTGCCCGAGAACGGTTTCGGCACGATATACAGGAACTACGACACCGGGCAACACGTCGATGAAAAGAGCTTTCTCGTGCGCTGCCAGTGGCAGGAGAACAGCCACTGGTACGAATGCTCCGGCTCTCCGCAACCGCTTTTCCACAAGGACAAAGAAGGCAAGCTCTCCGAGGAAGCCTCCTTTGAGCTTACGCTGAGGGGGAACACGGAGGCCAACAGCCTGACGCCCTACCGCCGTGACAGCAACGGCTTCTACCGCCTGACACTGGACGCTCCCGATATGGGCTTCGGCATGAACGCCTACTACCGCCTGTTCTCCGAAGTGATGATGCACAACGGACGGGAGAAAAAGAAGAATTGGAAACCCGTACCCGAACAGCCGCAAGTACCGATGCTTAGCGACGTGACTTTCGGCTATAAGTCCGAGGAAACGATTTGGCCGGGCGACGGCTGCCTGTACCGTTTCACGGGAATAAACGGTTATGAGCAATGCTTGTCCTCTTATGAACCGGCTCCGACATTCCAGCCCGAAATGGAATATCCCTCCCTGCTGGTGGGACTGGATGACATGGGCGACACGAACCGTGTACGGCTCTATCTCGACCTGCGCTATGCCGTGCAGGACTGGAAACCGGTCAGGGAACAGTCCGGTTGCGCCTTGACCATCGGCAGGTACATGGGAAACGGCATCTGGAAAAGAGTGCCGGAGGAGGAGGTGCTGTGCGAGGAAACGGACGGTTTGACCCGCAGCGGCTTCATTGAGGTAAGTGCTTCGGGAAAGGAGAAAGGGAACGGGCTGTGGCTGCGGTTCGCTTTCAAGGACGGAAAAGTTCCGGAAAGCACGATTGTGAACGGCATCTATCTGAACTGCTTCCGGGTAACGGCTGAAGACGGCGACGGCAACGCCCTGCCTGCCGGGACGATACAGGCTCCGGCAATGGCGGACAGCCGCATCCTCACCGTGACCCAGCCCATGCCGGGCAGCGGAGGCAAGCCTGCCGAGACGGAAGCGGACACGGGTGTCAGGCAGCGCATCCGCATCTCCTCACGCAACCGCGCCGTATGTGGCGGCAACTACGAGAAAATGATACTGGAACGCTTCCCCGAAATAGAAAAGGCATGCTGCATCCCGGATGCGGGAGAGGACGGCGGCGTACATGTCGTGGTATTCCCCAAACCTGAGAAGCGGAAATACCCGTCCCTGCCTGGATGGAAACTGTCGGAAATAGAGCGGTTCATTCGGAAATACGCCCCGCCGTTCGCGGCGATACATGCGTTCAACCCCGTGTACGAGCCGCTGAAAATAAGTTTCAAGGCGGTACTAAAACCGGACACATGCGACCCCGGCAGCGTGAAACGGCGCACGGAAAGGCGTATCCGCGTATTCTTCATGGCGTGGTATATGGACGGCAGGCTGCCGGATCTGGGTGTGCGGTATTCATGCGACGCGCTTCTGTCCCGCATCGTCAACGACGAGTGCATCGGCGATTTCATCTCGCTGGATATCACCACAGGAGACAGGACGTATCGCATAACCGGAGAAGGCGGCAGGGACGACCTGATGCTTTCCGCCGCGGGCGACTGCGGGGTGCTCTATGTGGAGGAACTCGACGTGAAACTGGTCAATGGCCGTTCCGGCGTGGGCGAAGCGGGAATCGGGACTGGGTTCGTGATAAGATAGGACTATTAAAAACAAGATACGATGGACAGCAGATACAGGGACAGGAAAACATTGAAATCGTACTTCCAGCGGGGAGACAGCCCCACGGAAGACCAGTTCGCCGAACTGATAGACTCCGTAACCAACATACACGAGGACGGGAAGGTGACAGCCACAGCCTCCGACGGCGTGCGCCTGTTTCCCGCGGGCAAGAGCGGCGTGGCAGCCACCGTCTTTACCGACGACCCCGACCAGGGCGGATCGGAACCGTTGTGGCGGATTGCTCTCGACGGCGAAAACGGCCTGAGAATACAGGATGACAAAGGCAAAACGGTGCTGACGATAGACCGCGACCGTAACGTCACCGTGGAGGGCACGCTGAAAGCGGCCGGATACCTCTCGGGGAAAGACGGGGAGGAAGAGAGTCCCGGCTCCGGCATCCTGAAGATAAAAGCCGACGGGTTGTGGCACGACCTGCCCGTGGAAGATGCGGCAGGACAACCGGCTGACAGATGCAGGATGTACCGCCTGTCCGTCTGTTACCTGAACAGGCATAGCCGCACGTACTCCGCATGTGAAGCCGTCGCCTCGCATTCACAAGGCCGGAAACGGCGTGTCCGTTCTTCCCGGAAACACTGGTGGGGCTGGTCTGGCCGTGTCAGGATACGCTGGCAACGCACGGGCGGGAAAATCCGTCTCCAGATAAGAAGCCGGTGGACAGAGAGCGGTGCGGAGGCCATCTACTGCCGTATCGAAACCCTCTGGGAATTATAGGAGACCGCGCCTATGGATAAAAGACAACTATACATCACCCGTCCGCCCGAAGGGGAGGAACTCTACACGGAACTGCAACGGCAGACACTTACCGAGCTGCAACGCCTCTCAGGAGAAGTGTGGACGGACTATAACTCGGGCGATCCAGGCGTGACCATCGCCGATGCGGCGAACTACGCCCTAACGGAAATCGACTACAAGCTGAACTTCGCGCCGGAGGATTACCTTGCCGGTAGAGACGGCACATGGATGGGAGAAAGGTACGGCCTCTTTCCCGCAGGAGTGGTGTATCCTTCTGCGCCGGTCACGGCAGAGGACTACCGCCAGGCGATACTGACCCGTTTCCCGATGGTGGAGAATGTAAAGGTCATACCTGACAGGCATGGATGGTATGATGTCAGCCTGCGCCTCTCCCCGTTCTTCCGGAACGACCGTACCGTGGAGGACAAGGTACGCGGTTTCCTGAACCGTCACCGCAACCTTTGCGAGCAGTTCGGGGAGATAAGGAGGGAACAGCCCGTGGAACTTTTCCTGCATGCCGACCTTGAAATAGAGACCGGTCAGGATGCCACGGAGATACTCGTGCAGGTGTACCGGACGGTGATGCAGTACCTTTCCGGCTCCGTGGAAATCATGCGCTCCACATCCGACAGCCTGCAGCCCGTGAGGGAGGACGAATGGTACGACGGGCCCGTGAAGGACATACGGGCGGAGATTCCCGGACAGAAGGACACCGAAAACGAACTGTACTGGAAGCTCAAGGGCATACCGGGCATAGTATCGTTCAAGACCCTCTACCTGAAGGACAGGATCGGGCATCCCGTAACAGACTTCAGGGAAGGCTATTCGCTCCACATACCCGAAGACTTCGGGGACGTAACCGTAAGGATGGGGCGGGAAAAGGCGGGCACGGATATCAAAGGCTTTCTGGAACGGATGCAGGCTGTATATTTCATGCGCGGCACGTTCCGTATGCGCCAGATTATGCAGAAAATGGAGGGGCCCGGCACCGAAATGACCGGAGACGGCAAACGCCGTGAAGCAGGGGAAAAGCAAGGAACCCCATACAAATCCACCTATCGTGACGTGTACGGCCACAGCCCGCTGGCAGGCGACCTGCCGTCGTGCTACGGCACGTCCGAAGGGGATTTCATGCGCGACACCCCAGCCGGACAGAAGGCGGAGGCGCGTAATTTCGGCAGCTACCTGAAACTTTTCGACCTGCTGATGCAGCGCGGACTGAACGAACTGAACGGACTGAAAAGGCTGCTTTCAATAGACGATGCGGACAGTACTCCCTCCCGTATGGAAACCCTGCCGGAGAAAGTACTTGGCCTGTCCAAGCCCAACGACAGGTACCGCCGCATCGAGGAATTACGGAACCTTTACATGGATTTCCTCGACAATCTGTACGGAGTGGACAGCGCCCCGGAGTGGCTGACGGAATTCTACTGCTACGGGCAGACGGCGGACGACCGCCTGCGCCGCAGGATGCGTTTTCTGAAAGCCCTTCCCGTCCTGATACGCGACCGTGCCCGCTCATTCGACCTGACGGGAACATTCGGCGGCGAAAACGTCCCGGTCGTGAAGAAGTACCTCTCCCTGCTGCTGGATTTCGACATCGACGAAGAAACGACCGTGGGCAATATCCTTCCGGGACATAATCTGATACTGATGGGCGACGGGGAGAAAGGGGAACGGCTGCGCGGACTGATGAGCTCGCAGATGATAGACGATGACGTGTTCATTTCCGAATCGGTGGAAGCCATAAAGGAGGACAATCCACCTCAGACGAAAGGGGAGAAACTGAAACGGGACGAGAACCTGAGGCGCAACCTGCCGATATTCAACTCGAACTGGATAAACGGCTCGCTGTTCCGTGAGGGAATCGCATTGGGCAACTACAATCTCGTGGGACTGGGCAACAGCGAATGGCTGCTGGTCTTCCGTGGCAGGGAGGAGGAGAAACGCATGAACCTCGGCCGGTCGGACAGCAGGGAGCAACTCACCGAATGGGCGAACACGCTGTGCCGCTACCTGCGTGAGCTGAACAGGCAGTGCGAGGCGGTGTATGTGGTGGAAAAGAGCCTGTTCACTCCGGCAGAGCCGTTCACGGTGCTGCTGGCGTTTACGGGCTGGACGGCAAGGACACATTCCCCACGGTTCCGCGAAGAGTGCACGCGGTTGGCACGTTCGGTAATTCCGGCACACCTGAAAATGGAGACCTGCTGGCTCGGCGCCTTGCAGATGCAGTATTTCGAGGACGGATATAAGAGGTGGCGAGAGAGCATAAGGGAGAATGCCCCGGCGGACATCCGTGCCAGATACCTGAAGAAGATGACGGATGCCCTCTCGATGGATTTCATCCCGGTACACAAAGGAGAGGGAAAAGACCAGGAAGACGGAACAGCACATAAGGAGGACAGCGTATGACCCTGATTGACAACATATCGTTCCGGTTCAGGATGACGGACGAGCTGTTCGCCAGGGAACTTTATGCGGACTGGGACGGCTTTTGTCAGCGTTGTGTCACCGATGTATTGGAAGAGTTCTTCTATCGGTACGACAAGAAAGATATTTATATGGAGATAGGCCGTCTGGACTTGGATTTGGGCGGCATACCGCAGGAGGAGTTCTACGGCAGCTTCCCCGTGCGGTTGCGCGAGGCACTGGAACGGGAGTTCCTGCGGCAGATTAAAGAGACGAAAGTCTTGCAGCCTTCATTCCCGGACGGTGCGGACAACAGGACATCTCTCGAAACGGACAAATCCCGTCTATATTCCCGTGAAAAACGGTTCGAAAATCTACTGCATTATCTGGAATACGGCTTCTGCATGCCCGAATGGGATGTGCGGGATTTCGACCTGCATGAGGAACTGCGGTATTTCAGGGATAAGGATCATGCGCAGAGGCTGTTGTTCGTGATTGCCTCCAAGCCCTATATCATGGAACGGCTGTACCTGCAAACGGATAGGGAACGTCTGGCGGAGATCCTGCCGCTTGGCGTATGGCTCCTGTCCCCGACACTCGGTCAATACGAGAAGCAGCGGTATCTGTCGATGGCGGTGGAAAGAGCCCCGCAATCCGTCATCCGCCTCATCCATGAGACAAAGGAGACATGCAGCACGGAAGCAATGGCGGAACTTCTTGAAAATCCCGCTGTCAGGCGTATCATGGCGGCCGAGACGGAAAACCATGCGGAGATCGACGTACCGGAATACTGGTACAGGCTCTACGGCTGGTTGTTGGAATACTACCCGTTCAACGGTGTGCCGATGTTCGGCGACAAACGGCATTTCCGGCTTCACCTGAACCGGCGGCTGCTGTCATTCATCCGGAAAAGGGACTACCACACTTATCTTTCCAAAGCGGAACTGACGGTGCAGTTCCTGCTGGAAGTATTCGGAACAGACTACTACCTGACGGTGCTGGACATCATCTACCACAACCAGCGGCTGAACGCCGACGGCTCGCCCGTTACCGGGGACAGTTACGCATGGGAACTCTACCATATGCTGCTGCAACTGTCGCTGATTAAGACAAGACAGGGAAAGGACGAAAATGCAGACCGCCAATCCGCAGGTGAGAAAGAAGATGAAATATCCCCGTATTCAGCCGCATCGGCCGTCCTAAGGAAGCATATCGCCTCTTTCGGGGAGTGGCTGGAGAATACGGAACTGCCCGAAAGTGCCAAGAGGACATTTCTCAGACGGCTTGTCAAAGAGGAACCGGAACTGTTGGTACGGTGGCTGGAAGCACAACCTAAACGACGATATATATCGCTGTTGGCGGATTTAATGGACGAACCGTCCGTGCTGCTACTCAACGGGCATGTCTCGCTGCAACTGTCGGAGGCGGTTTCTGCCGTGTCCCAAGTACTCTACGGGGCTTCCACGTCCGTCTCCTGGCTGAAAGGTACGGACAGTGCCCGGTTGACAGAGGCATTGCATATTGCGGTATTGGAGGGCATAGGTGCCGGAATGTTCCATACATCGGAATCCATTCCAATGCAGGTTGTACGGATTGCAGGACTGTTACACCAGGAAATCACGGGAAGGACGGTTGCATTTGCGGCAGCTTCATCCGGTGCGGTAGCAGCAGACGGCATTGATATTCCGGCATCGCTGCGGGAGTTTGTCTGTGCGGTTGCAAAGGGAACACCCCTGTTGATGAAGAATGAAAAAAACACCGATACGCGACGGCTCTCTGTTTTGCACACCGTTTTGTCGAAAGGAGATATTCCCGAAGAAGTCCAAAGGATGCTTGTCCTGCAATGGTTCGATATGTATCATGGCAAGGAAAGCGAACTGGTTCTCGCTTTGCAGTCGGAAAAGTTGCTGGAAAAGGTTATCGGCTTGCTTGATGACATCGTGCTTCGGCATATCGCAATGCGGTTAGCCGGATACGCATTCGGGACAGGCGGCCAGAATGCGGCAACTTCCGCAATGCAGTTCGCAGGTTTGCTTGTGGAGAATATCGGGAAGGTTGCGGGACTTGTCTCCCGTCCGGCAAAGGAACTGTGGCAGGCATTGTTTGTGTCACTTTCCTACGGGAATAATGATTCCGTTACCGTAGCGGCGGCTAACAATGTAGAGTTTGCCATACGGTTACTTTCCGCTATAGCAGGCAACGACAAGGTTAAAGTTGTCGTCGAGCTGTTTATCAGACAGTCGTCACAGACTTCATTATTTGCCGGAACGGCTTTGCTGATTCGGATACGGGAATATATACGTTCGAAAAAACTGAATACTTGCATATCGGAACCGACATACGGGGAACGGAATATTTCCGGAACAGCGTCAGAAAAGGTAATTTCTGAAATTACTACCGACAATCCGGAAGATGTAACAACGGCTTGCAGTGCAACAGCAGAGAAAGATTTGCCAATACAAACAAACGATATGGACTTGAACGAAGTCCGAACGGCATTTGAACAGCATTTGGATGACATTTCCGGAATTACCGAATGGCTGCGGAACAGAGCATTTTCTTCCGCACAGAAACGGGATGTGTTCCGCCGTTATATGAATGAGAATCCGGAAAATGCGATGCGTTTAGTGAAAGCGACTGTCACATCGGAAGAAAATACAGTTACCCTATGGGCGGAGATCACCGACAGAGAACTGTTTTCGGACTTTATCCGGTACACGGATAATACCCTTTCGGGAACCTTGATGCTGGTCATTAGGATTGTGGCACACACACCCATAGGGACGAATCTGTTTACGGGCAGCAGCGCGGAACGGGACAATTCCATAACAAAAGCCCTGCTGCTTCTGGTGGCTACGGGGCAGCGTATTGGTGATATGGATACGGAGGAAATTATCCGGCAGTTTCTTTCTCATTGGCACTATGTCCTTACCGGAAGCAAGGAATATACGGCTGCCGGCCAGGGGCAATGGAGAACGGCTGAAAGGCAAGTTATCAATACGGTCGCATCGGGTTCCCCGATAACAACCGGTGATGCCGAAACCGGTGCTTTCACAGAAACCGGCATGTCTTCAGTAACGAACCGGGAAGATAATCCCGATGAAGAAACATTCGATGATTGGGCGGCCTGGCTCATCTCCCCGTCTGTCAGCGACACGGCAAAGTCGCAGGTGTTGCGGCACTATGCCCGTTGGCAGCCGAAGCAGCTGTGGTCGCTTGTCCGTTATTCAACTGACGGTGCAACCGGGAAAAACATTCCGTTCCGGCAATGGAGCGGTTGGCTCGACAAGGAGGAATGGCTGGAGATGATCGGGGGTGTATCGTTCTCTTTGGGCGGGACATTGCTCCGAATCACAGAAGCCGTTTCGGATAAATATGAAGTTCCGGAATCCGTACTGTCGGAAGGATTGATCCGGTTTATTGCCGGTTATCCGGACGAACAGGTATCTTATGCAGATAACCGGATCATTGTCAGAAAGTATATTTCCACACTGGCTCCACTTGCATGGAAAGGTGGAATACCGGCACTTGTGCAGGAACAGGCAGGAATAACAGATAGTAACCACTCTGAACATAGGGAATCCGACAGAATTTTACCAGCAAATAATCATTACACACAAGGCGATATGAAGAATAAAATTACCGGGACAGGCGATCCCGAATCCGGAAAACGGCCATCCGGGGCAGACCATAATACTGCTGAACGGCAACTTGCATTGGATAATATCATTAAAGAAGTGGAAACACGGCTGCACATTGCCGACAGCGAGCAATCATTGGAGGACGCGGTACAGCCGCAGTACATCGAAGTTCCGAATGCCGGGCTTTGCCTTCTGATAATATGGCTCCCCCGTCTGTTCAATATGCTCAGCCTGCTGACGGAAGACGGGAGCGATTTGAAAGATACCGAGGCACGTGTCAAGGCGATATTCATCCTGCAACGGTTGGTGACGGACGAGCCACAGGAATACAAGGAGCAGGAGCTTGCGTTCAACCGCATCCTGACAGGTTGTCCTTTTCAGGTACCGTTACCCAAGACATTGAAGCTGGCCGACTATGAGATAATGACCATCGAGTCAATGATTATCGGAATCAAGAATAACTGTGAGAAGTTTAAAAATATTTCGGCAAAAGGATTTCAGCTCAACTTCATAGAGCGTCCGGGCAGACTGGAACAACGGGAGGACAAATGGGTGCTGTATGTGGAAGGGCGCTCTTACGATATGCTGCTCGACTTCCTGCCGTGGTCGTACCGGCTTGTCCAGTTGCCGTGGCTGGAAAAGAGGATAAACGTCGTATGGCGCGACAAGGGAGAATTCGATTTTTGATCATATATAAATAAACTAAAAATTTATAATCATGGAAGCGGAAAAAACGTATCGGAACAAAGTGGCACGCATCATCCAGCAAAAGCGCGGTGGCAAGAACGCATTGGAGTTTGCGGACAACCGTCAGAACAGGATGCTTCAGGCCTTAGCCGAACCGGTGCAGCGCCTCGAAGACGAGGATGAAATGTTACAAGGGAAGTTCGAAAATCCTGTACAAAGGGAGGAGGACGAAGCCGAACTTCTGCAAGGCAAGTTCGAGCAACCGGCACAACGCTTGGGCGATGAAGAAGATGATGAACTTATGCAGGGAAAATTTGAAACTCCCGAACAGAAAAGGAACGAGACCGGTATGTCCGACAACCTGAAAGCCGGTATCGAAGACCTTTCCGGATTTGCAATGGACGATGTTCGGGTGCATTACAACTCTCCGGAACCGGCTACGGTACAGGCATTAGCCTACACACAAGGAACGGATATTTATGTCGCTCCCGGACAGGAACAGCACCTGCCGCACGAGGCATGGCATGTTGCGCAGCAGATGGCAGGGCGTGTAGAGCCTACCACCGAAGTGAGCGGATTGCCGGTGAACGACTGTATCGAACTCGAACACGAGGCCGATGTGATGGGTGCGAGAGCGAACAACTACTAAAATTCAGAGGTTATGAAAGAGTCTGTTTTGATGCATAAATCAAGCAGAACCATAGATGCTGGGAAAAGGAAAAATCATTTTTCACACGCTAATATTAGTTTAATTCAGCGGCATGTCAATATGCGAGGACATATATACGATTACTTTACGGATTTCACGGAGGCATTTGCCAAGCATTTCAGAATAAGAAACTGGGAGATTCCTCAATTGATATGGAATTATCTTGTTCTTGCATTTTACAATGACTTTTACTTTGCATCCTATAATGACATTATTGCTAATGTAATTCCGCAACAGAACAGACATTTGCCTATTAATCTATTTTATATGATTAATAACAGCAGATGTACTATAAATATGACTGGGAGCAGAAATGCAGATTATCAGCAAGCTAATTTGTTTTACCAAAATCCAGGCAACCTTATCTGGCATCATATTGAAGGAGTCCGTTATAACAGAGGCAACTATAACTGCGATATGATTCTCACTATTCCTATGTATCATGCACAGCAACATATTGGAGCAGTAAAAGAATATGAAATATTAACAGGTAATCATTATAATCCATGACTGAGCATATCGAGTGGTTTGAAGCGGTGCTTAATGTGACGGTCGGGGTATATTTTCGGCAGCAGGGCTTTGAGAATGCCTCCGTAAGTCAGTTGGGACTGCCTTCCGGAAAATGGTTGGAAGAGTTGACCGACCGTAAAGATATTTCATTTGATGAGAGGGTCGTTGTGATGCTTGCCTTGATGCCGCACATCAAGCCCCAGGCTCTCGATACTTTCTTTCTTCAAAATGGGACTCTCGACAGGCAGTTTACTCAGTTCGGCGGCTGGAAAGGTCTGTCGCACGGAGGCTTTCTGCCAACAGGAGAAACTGCGGCATTCATCATTGCAGGCGATGACACGATAAAGCGTTGCGATGTTGTGCGTATGTTCCAGCGCAACCATTGGTTCTATACCTCAAATATTTTGCGATTGGAGGGAGCAAACGAAGGAGAACCATTTCTTAGTGGACAACTGCGAGTGTCGGAAGAGTTCCTGAGTCATGTGCTGCTTGACAGAGAGTACAAGCCCGATTACAGCATCGGTTTCCCTGCCAAGCGTATTACCACGCCTTTGGAGTGGGAAGACATAATACTGGATTACAATACGCATGAGGCGCTGGAAGAAATCAATACATGGATGGAACACCAGCATACCATCATGGAGGATTGGGGCTTGAAAAGAATCCTCAAACCCGGCTACCGAGCCTTGTTCTACGGCCCTCCGGGAACAGGTAAGACCCTTGCCGCCACCTTGCTCGGCAAGAAGAACAACATGGATGTGTATCGCGTGGACTTGTCTATGATTGTATCAAAGTATATCGGCGAAACGGAAAAGAACCTCGCCAAGGTATTCGATATGGCGGAGAACCGCAACTGGATTCTCTTCTTCGACGAGGCGGATGCCCTTTTCGGCAAACGCACCTCGACCAACACGTCCAACGACCGCCATGCCAACCAGGAAGTAGCCTACCTGTTACAGCGCATTGAAGATTTTCCCGGCACGGTTATCCTTGCCACCAACTTGAAATCCAATATCGACGAAGCCTTTTCCCGCCGGTTCCAGTCCATCATCTACTTTCCGATGCCTGATGTGGAACTTCGTGCCGTCCTCTGGCGCAATATGCTCCCGAAACAATGGCTCGGCGATGATGCCGAAGAACTCATCGCCACCGCCGCCCAGGCCGAACTATCCGGAGGCTCGATTGCAAACGTGGTACGAAGGTGTGCTATCAGGATAATTTATTATAAAAAATTAAATAATCTGATGCTGCAAGATTGTATCAATATGGAAAAAGAGTGATAATTATAGAGTTGTCTGTTAATTTCCATAAAGAATTTACGGATTACATTGCCGGCTCAATTAAACATGTCTATTACAACGATAAAATTATTGTGGCGCAGCAAGACTCCTTGGAACAGCCTACATGGTATATTATCCAACCCCGGGAATACGATTATTTGAACGGCGCATGGGATGACAGGATCATAGGCCCAGTCAGCACCGAACAACGCGACAGCGTGCCGAGAAAGGCCAACATCCGCATGCAAGACCTGCGGCATAACGATTACACGACCTGACGCTTCCCAAAGGATTAAAATGGGTTCCGAATAACGGAAATGCATCCGGCCTTAAATATTTTGAGCATTCCCCTATTACGATACTACGACACACCCGGACTCGCAAGACGAACCCGGGGGTGTCTATGATATGGATATCCCCTACCGGGTGCTGAACTTGTAGACACAGACATGGCGGTAGCGCTGGCCGGGGCCGAGCACCGTCGAGGGGAAGCCGGGATGGTTGGGGCTGTCGGGGAAATGCTGGGTTTCGAGCGCCAGCGAAGCGCGGCGGCCGTAGGATTTGCCGCCCTTGCCGACCAGGGAGCCGTCGAAGAAATTACCGCCGTAGAACTGGATGCCCGGTTCGGTCGTCCAAACCTCCATATAACGCCCCGCAGCGGGTTCATAGACCGTAGCCGCCAGCTCCAGGTCATGGGTGCTCCTGCGCGACAGCACCCAATTGTGGTCGTAGCCGTGGCCGTGGCAGAGCTGTTCGAAATCGGCATCAAGGCGCGACCCGATCGGTGCCGGACGGCGGAAATCCATCGGCGTGCCTTCGACGGGCATCAGGCGGCCGGTGGGGATGAGCGTCGAATCGACGGGCGTGAAGAAATCGGCTGCGATCATCAGCTCATGGTCGTTGATCGGCGGCCCGCCCGCCCCGTGCAGGTTGAAGAACGAGTGGTGCGTGAGGTTGACGACCGTACGGCGGTCGGTCGTGGCCTCGTGTGTGACGACGAAGCTGTTGTCGTCGGTCAGCTCGTAGGTCATCGTAACCTTCAGGTTCCCGGGGTATCCCTGATCGCCGTCGGGCGAGAGGCAGGCCAATACGATCTTCTGCGGCGTCACCTCGACGACATCCCACACAACCATGTCGAAGCCCTTGGCACCGCCGTGCAGGCTGTTGGGGCCGTCGTTCAGGGGCAGCGTATACTCCTTCCCGTCGAGCGTAAAGCGCCCTGCGGCGATACGGTTGCCGTAACGGCCGATGGTGGCGCCGAGGAACCGCTCTCCGGTTTGATCGACGTAAGCGCCGAGATTGTCGTGCCCCAGCACGATGTCCGCGAAATTGCCGTCGCGGTCGGGCACCCATAATTCGACGACGCGGCCGCCGAAATTGGTCACCGTCATCTCCAGCCCGCGGGCATTCCTCAACGTGTAAAGGTCGGTCGCCTTGCCGTCCATCGTGGAGCGGAAGGCGGCACGCGAGACCTGCGAATGCCGCTCGGAGCCGCATCCGGAAAGCATTCCTGCCATAAAAAATACGATTAATAAGTTCTGTTTCATTTTATTCGGGTTCGGGAGCCCCCGCCCGGGGCCGACGGCGCCTGCCGCCGGGAAGGGTGCTATCAGTCGGTTACGACGGGGATGCGGATCAGCGTGAACGAGTGCGCCGGGAAGGCATAGGTGAACCGGTCGCCCCGCGCCTGCGCCTCTTTGGTCACGGTTTTCACGGCCTGACGGGTCATCGAGTTCTCGGCCTTGATGTCGGGGCCGTTGACCTCGTATACCGTCGCCTTGCCGCCGAAACGTCCTGTCTGGCAGAGGATGTCGGTCGTGATGGCCTGCTCCCGGTGGCGGTTGGTGACGTTCACGACCACTTCGCCGGCCTCGCTGTCATAGGCCGCCGATACGTCGAGGTAAGGGATCCGCTCCCCGCCCAGCGCATAGGTGTCGCAGTCGACGAAGGTGTCGAGCGACGTGCCGTGGCAATGCGTGGCGAAGAGCTGCAACGGGTAGAAGATCGTCTGGTACCACGAACCCTCCTTGGTGGAGAAGATCGGGGCGATGACGTTGACCAGCTGCGCCATGTTGGCCATCTTGACCACATGAGCATTGCGGACGAAGATGTTGAGGAAAGTCGATACCACCAGCGCATCTTCGAGGTTGTAGACCTCCTCGTTGCCCTCCTCGCCCCTGGCGCGGTACCATACGTTGTACTCGTCGAAGGCGATGTAGACCGGATCCTTGCGTTCGGCCTTGGTCATCGCCTCGGCGATCAGCCCCTCGGTGATGCGGATAGCCTTCTCGGCGAAGCGCGTCGTGGCCATGAACTTGTAATAATCGTCGCTCCGGTTCTCGACGTAGTTGTGCAGGGCGATGTAGTCGGCGTGGTTCTTCAGGTACTCCAGCACGGTACGGTTCCAGTCGATCCAGTTGCCGTTGTAGTCGCTCGACCCGGCCACGACGAGTTTGATGTCCCGGTCGATCCACTTCATCAGCTTGGCCGTCTCGAGGGCGAACTTGCCGTAATCCTCGGCGTTCTTGTGCCCCATCTGCCACTGGCCGTCCATCTCGTTGCCCAGGGCCCAGTATTTCACCTTGTGGGGTTTCTCGTAGCCGTTACGGCGGCGCAGGTCGGACCAGTAGGTACCTTTCTCGACATTGCAGTACTCGACCCAGTTGCGGGCTTCGTCCATCGTCCCCGTGCCGAGGTTCACGCAGAAATAGGGCTCGGCCGCGGCACGGCGGCACCACTCGACGAACTCATCGGTGCCGAACGCGTTGCTCTCGCGGAAGCCCCATGCCAGGTCGATGCGCGTCGGGCGTCCGGCCTGCGGGCCGATGCCGTCCTCCCAGTGATAGCCCGAGACGAAGTTGCCGCCCGGCCAGCGCACCAGCGATGTGCGAAGCGCCCGCGTCGCTTCGAGCACGTCCCGGCGGTAGCCCTTCTCGTCGGAAAGGGGCGATCCGGGCTCGTAAAGCCCGCCGTAGATGCAGCGGCCGAGGTGCTCGACGAAGTTGCCGTAGATATTCCGGTCGATTTCGCCCTTTTGGCGTTCGATGTCGACCTTGATTCGGGCATTGCCCGTTTTCCCGCGCGCCCAAAGCCCGCCGGGGATCAGCACGGCGGCCACGAGCGCCGCCAGCATGGTTCTTTTCAGATTCATAGTCTTCGGTTTTTGAGAGTTATTCATCCAGCACCACGATCGTATAGGAGTAGGGCGCTATGTCGACAGTCTGCGCAGCCCGGGCCGGCAGTTCCCGCCCGACGGGGGCGATGCGGCGCGGCTCTTCGGGGGTGTTCACTGCATCGAGGTCGCCCGAGAGCGAAACCATGCGGGCTTGGGAAACCTTCCCCATCCCGTCCACGCGCAGGCCCACACGCAGCGGCTCGGCACCCGTATTGGCGATGTGGAGCACGACGCTCCCCGCCTCGCGGCTGCGGGTTGCCGTCACGTCGAGCACCCCATCGGCGCCCTCGACCCCGCAGCCGACCGTCAGGGGACGGTGGTGTGCCGCAGCCATCTGCTGCGCATAATAGGGGGGCATCCCCCACACCTGGGACGGGGTGAAGAAAACCTGCCCCTGATCCCAGCCGTTGTCGTTTTGCCGGTAGGGTTGCAGGGCATTGGCCGCGCAGGAGGTCAGCACGAAGTCGCCCATGCGGCGCACGGCGTTCTGAAGCGTGACGTGTCCCAGCACGCGCTGCATGTCGTGGCGGTTGCCGTTCTCCTCGAAGATGGCGCATTTCATCGTGGTGGAGGGGTTCCACCTGAGGAACAGCTCGCGCATACGGCGCAGTTCGGCCTCGACCTCCCGGCCGCTGGCGAGCTGGTCGGCCCACGGATGGTAGTCCCAATAATCGGCTTTGCCGTCCAGGGCACGGAACGTCCGTTCCATGCTCGGCGAATCGGCACGCCACCACGCCGTGGAGATCAGTTTCACCGACGGGTCTTTGCCCTTGATGGCGTCGTGCAGCAGGTTGAAGCGCTCGACATAGTGGTCGTATTCGTCGGCACGGTCGCCGTTGAAGAGCACCTCCTCGTTGCCGATGCCGATATATTTCACGCCGTAAGGCTCGGGGTGGCCGTTCTCGGCACGCCGGCGCCCCCACTCCGACGTCACCGGGCCGTTCAGGTACTCGATCATGTCGGCCATATCCTGGGGCGTCTCTTCGATATTGACCGCAAAGGCCGCCGTGAAGCCCGCCTTCTCGCAGAATTGCAGGAAATCCTCGATGCCGAAACCGTTGGTCGACCAGCGGTACCAGTGTCCGTGGTAGGGCGGCCGCTTGTCGCGGTCGCCGATCATCTTCTTGAAGCGATAGCCCGGAATGTTGATCATCGTACCTCCGTAACGCAGGAAGGTCAGCCCCTGGTCGACCATCGCCTGTCCGATGTCGTTACGCATCGGCAGGCCGCGGAATCGGTCTTCGCCCGTGGACATCAGCGTCACCTGATCGGCCTGCACCCTGCCGGGGCGGTCGAGGTAGAGGGCGAAGCGGGCATCCCCGTCCGCTGCGGCGGCAGTCAGTTCGAACGGAAATTTCTTCCAGGCCGCACCGATGCCCGTGATACGCTGCGAGGCATATTCCTTCGTGCCGTCGGCACTCTGCAACGCCACGACCACATCGCCCGACCCGCGCAGGTAGAGGCGCCCTTCGAACGTCTGCCCCTTGCGCACGGCAATGCCCCAGCGGTTCAGTCCGGCATTGGCGATGCCGACGGTTCCCGTCCCGGAGACGAATTCCACGCTCTGCGAGCAGGCGCCGTTATAGGCGTCCCCCGCCTCGTGGCGGTAGGCAGCCACGGCACCGCCCGTCGAAAAGGCGTCCCACTGCCGACTGACCTGCACGGCCGGCGTCGTGCGGAACACGAGTTTGCGCGACGCACCGTCGGCCGTAACCTTCACGTTGCGGAACCGTGCCTCGGAATTCCACGTACGCAGGGCGACCCGGCCCCTGGCCAGCACGGGATCGTCGTCCTCGGCACGGAGCACGCAAGCCCCGTTCAGGAAAACCTGCAACGTGCGGCCGTCGGTCTTGAATCCCAGCCTGTTCCATTGTGCGGGGTCGCACGACACGGCAGCATCGGCGATCGGCGTGAAATTGTTCTTATGCTTGCCCAGCACGACCTTACGGCCGTCGGCCGCAAGGCTTATCTCGTAGCCGTGGAAATTGTCGGCGCCGTTGCCAGGCTCCGAAACCCCGGCCAGCAGGCCGGCATTGTCGCCACCGCCGCCGCGGGTGAATTTCAGTTCGGTCTCGACCTCGCCCGCAGCCATCTCCAGCGGGTCATAGACCAGCTTGGCGCCCGCATGAGCGGCACAGAGCAGCTCGTCGCCGGCAACCTGCCACTCCCCTTCGTAGGCCGAGCAGTCGTCGAAAAGGGGGTTGGGCACGGGCTCCTCGAAACTCTCGCCGAAGATCCGCTGGTCGTAAAGGCCTCCGTAAATCTCGTGGTTGACGTCTTCGATGCAGGCCCCGTAAAGCCAGGGGGTGACGCTGCCCTCGACTTTCGACGCATCGACCGTGATCGTGGCGTCCGTTGCGCCGCCCGCACAGGCGGCGGCCATGGCGGCACACAAGGCCGCAAGGGGAATTTTTTTCAGGAAACGGTTCATATGTCCGGGTTTTTATTTTACCAGTTCTTTCTGTATCTGTTCGAGCGATTTGTCCTTGGTCTCGGGGAGCTTTATCGCAAAGATAAGGCTGCCGAGGGCAATAAGCGCGAAAAATCCGAAGATATAGGTGCCGCCGACCGAAAGGAAGACGGGGAAGAACCACGACAGCAGCGCCGACCACACCCAGTGGGTCATGCTGCCCAGCACCTGCCCCTTGGCACGCACCGAATTGGGGAAGACCTCGGAAATGACCACCCAGATCGTAGCGCCCAGCGACACGGCGAAGAAGGCGATGTAGCCCATCAGGCAGACGAGCATGTAGTAACCTTCGAAGCGTTCGAGCCAGAACCCGCGCGCCACGAGCACCAGCGAGACGAACATCCCCACGGCACCTACGCCGATGAGCTTCTTCCGCCCCACCTTGTCGATGAGGAACATGCCCAGCATGGTGAACGTGAGGTTGGTGATGCCGATCATGATCGACTGCATCATCGCCCCCTCGCGGAAGACGCCCGACATCTCGAACAGGCGCGGCGCATAGTAGAGGATGGCGTTGATCCCCGTGAGCTGGTTGAACGTCGAGATGAGGAACGCCAGCAGGATGGGGATGAAATATTTTTTCCGGAAAAGCCGCTCGCCCGTATCGCCCGCCCCGGCGAGCGAGGCGCGGATCTCGGCCATTTCGGCTTCGACATTCTCGCGCGTGGTGCGTTCGAGTACACGGCGCGCCTCGGCGTCACGGCTGCGGATAAGCAGCCAGCGGGGGCTTTCGGGCACGGTCATCAGCAACAGGCCGAAGGCCAGTGCCGGGACGGCCTCGATGCCCAGCATCCACTGCCAGTCGTGGGGAATCCCCACGATCCAGTAATTGGTCAGGTAGGCGATGACGATGCCCAGCACGATGTTGAACTGGAAGAAGGCCACGAAACGCCCGCGCCAGTGCGACGGGGAGATCTCGGCGATATACATCGGCCCCACGACCGACGAGGCGCCGACGGCCAGTCCGCCCAGGAAGCGGAAGAACATGAACGAATACCAGTTGACGATCACGGCACTGCCCACGGCCGAGATCAGGTAGAGCCACGCGATCACCTTCAGCGAGCGCAGGCGCCCGTAGCGTTCGGCTGGGCCGCCGCAGACCAGGGCGCCGACGATGGTGCCGATAAGCGCCGTGGCGATCGTGAAGCCGTGCGCGAAGTCCGAGAGCGCATAGATCCCCTGGATCGCCTTTTCGGCACCGGAGATCACGGCCGTGTCGAAGCCGAACAAAAGGCCGCCGAGCGAAGCGACGAAGGCGACATAAAACATGAAGCCTTTAACGGATGTTTTCATATCAGGTCGGATTAGTTGGTTTTCAGTTTCGGTTCACGACGGTTCAGAGGCCGAATTCGATCCGGTTGATCACATGGTTCTGGTAACATTCGTCCAGTTCGACGAAATAGCCGCTCCAGCCCCAGACGCGCACGATCAGGTTGCGGTGCCGCTCGGGATGCACCTTGGCGTCGAGCAGCTTTTCGCGGCTGACGGTATTGAGCTGCAACTGGTGGCCGCCCAGGGCGATGTAGGTCTTGACGAGCATGCCCAGTTTGCGGACGCTCTCCTCGTTGTTGAAGACCGACTGGTCGAACTCGAGGGTCAGCGGCCCGCCGTTGACCACATCCTCCAGACGCGGTTTGGTGAAGGATTTGATGACCGATACGGGCCCGCGCTGGTCGATGAACAGGCTCGGCGAATAGTTGGCGGGGATCATCTCCCCGGCACTGCGGCCGTCGGGCGTGGCACCGAGGCCTGCGGCATGGAAAACATAGTACATGGCCGTACCGGTGCCGGCGCGGTAGATGCCGCCCCGCTCGTTGCGGCGCCCTTCGAGCGCACGTGCGAACGATGCGAGCAGGTCGCGCCCGATGGAGTCGGCATAGTCGTCGTCCTGCCCCATCTTGGGAGCCTCCCGGCGCAGCAGGCGTTGTAATTCGGGTGCGCCGCGGAAGTCGTCCTCCAGCGCCGAGAGCAGCGTCGGGGCATCGAAACGGCGCTCCTCGAAGTAGAATTTGCGCAGCGCCGC
This sequence comes from Alistipes sp. AM16-43, assembly GCF_003435745.1. NCBI lineage: Bacteria > Pseudomonadati > Bacteroidota > Bacteroidia > Bacteroidales > Rikenellaceae > Alistipes > Alistipes sp. AM16-43. The sequence continues at coordinate 33,474 of NZ_QTUQ01000010.1, read as the reverse complement.
CAGCGAGTCGGCCGCCGTGGCAATGCCCGTGCCGTGCAGGCCGTAGTTGTTGTAGCGCGAGCCGAGCGAAATGTCCTGCGCCCGTTCTATGGTGCCGTCCATCAACAGCGACATCATCGGTGCGGGGGCGATGTAGAGGTTGCGGTGCTTGCGGCAGATGGCGTCGGCCTTTTCGGCGATCTTCCGCTCTACACGGCCGTAGAAGGCCGCATAATCGGGGCATTGCTCCAGTTCGGGCAACACCTCGCGCACGCAGCCGATGAGCGACACGGCGTCGATGTTGGGGATGTCCATCGCATGGTTGGGGATGATGAACTCCCAGCAGGCGGCCACGACATAATTGCGGGCGTCCTGCTCCGAGTACCCTTTCTTCATGAGCCCCGGGACGATCACGTCGTCGTTGCTGTACTGCGGGAATCCCAGCCCCTTGCGGGTGAGCTGCGACCCCAGGAAGAAGATTTCGTCGGGCGTATCCGCGTCGACGCGGATGTTGATCTTGGGGTCGATCAGCTCCAGTTCGCAGCTGGCCCGCAGGCACATCTCCGAGAGGCGGTTGAAAAGGTAGTCGCCGTTTGCGGCGCGGCCGCCCAGCACCATGCTCTGGCCGTTGTCGCCCTGCTGCATACCGGGATAGAGGTCGCTGTCCTTGTTGCATGCGAGGAAGAACTCTTCCACCAGGTCGAACGCCTCCTCCTCGGTCAGCACGCCGCTGTCGATGTCATGGCGGAAATAGGGGTACATGTACTGGTCGAAACGCCCCAGCGTATTGTGGTAATTGCCAGCCTCCCAGATCGCGAAATGGAGGATGCGCAGCAGTTGCAGCGCCTCGCGCAGCGACCGGGCGCCGCGCGTACGCACGGCCTCGAGCACTTGGGCTGTATCCGCCTGCCCCGCCTCGCGGGCATGGACGGCGTAACGCCCCGTAAGCTCCTGCACGGCCTCGATGCAGAGCGCCACCGACCCCAGGAAGATACGCTGTTCCTGGTCGAGCGAATCGTCCGTCAGGCGGGAAGCGATTTCGGCCTTCCGGGCATCGAGCCCAAGGCGGATGGTGGTTTCGTAGTCGGGCGATATGTTGCAGACCGTCCCGCGCTCGTGGATGTAGTGCGACGCCTTGATCCCGTCCCACTCCTGCGGGGTGAAGATTTCGGGCACTTCGGTAACGGTGCGGGTGAATACGATCTTCTCGCCCGGCAGGATCACGGGCTGTTCGGCACGCATCAGGGCGGCGAGCATCTCCGCCGAGCGCCTCACGGGCGGCATTCCGGCCGCTGCAAACCCGATATTGAGGTTGTCCAGCCCGAGCCGGGCCGGGGTACGGCGCAGGACATGGTGCTCTTTGCGGAGGATATAGCCGCGCAGGTTTTCGATTCTGGGATTCATTGTATGAGTGTTTTAAGATTGTAGTCGCTGAAAACGTCGTGGACACGGGGCTCCGCCCCGGTATCGAAACCGGGGGCATACGTCCGGCCGATCATGGCGTACTTCGCCCCGGCGGTCTTGTGGTAGCGCAGGATCTCGACCCGCTCCAGCCCCGGGGCATCCTTAATCAGCAGGCAGGTCTGCAACATGTTCTCCCGCGTATCGTTCACCCCGGGGATCAGCGGGATGCGGACGACGAACGGCCGGCCCGAAGTGCACAGCCATGCCAGGTTGCGCAGGATGGGGGCATTGTCCACCCCCGTCCAGCGGCGGTGCTGCACCGGGTCGGCGTGCTTCACGTCGAACAGCACCAGATCGGCGTGCCCCGCCACCCGGCGGAAAACATCCGGCGCGGCATAGCCGCTCGTCTCGACGGCCGTATGCACCCCCGCGGCCTGCAACGCGGCAAGCACCTCTGCCGCAAATGCGGCCTGCAGGAGCGGCTCGCCGCCCGTGAGCGTCACACCGCCGCGGTTCATGGCGTATACCGCCTTGTTGCGCAGCAGTTTGCCGGCCAGCTCCCCCGAGCAGATCGCGTACCCGCACATCGTGCGGCCGTCGCGGCGATCCATATACTGCGGCTCGGGGGAAATGCCCTCGGGATTGTGGCACCAGGCACAGCGAAGCGGGCACCCTTTCAGGAAAACGGTGGTGCGGATACCCGGCCCGTCGTGTATGGCGAACTCCTCGATGCTGAAAACAATCCCTTTCTCCATTGCGCTGTACGATCTTTCGGGCAAATATAAACAAAATTTCGTCATACTGGTACGAACTGGTATGTTTTTTTTTATTTTTCGTACCGGTTCGTACCGATATTACCCGATTTTATGTATATTTGCACGACATTGCGTGTGCAAAGCCATGAAAAACAACGAATCGAAATACAAACAGGTCGTCAACTTCGTCATCGACGGCATCGCCGAAGGGAAGCTCCAGAAGGGGGACTGGATACCCTCGATCAACGAATTCCGCGAGAACTACCGTCTCTCGCGCGACACCGTGTTCGCCGGGCTGAGCGAACTCAAATCGCGCGGCATCATCGCCTCGACGCCCGGCGTGGGCTACTACATCGCCTCGGCGCGAATCCCCTCGGAACAGAATATTTTCCTGCTCTTCAACGAATTCAACGAATTCAAGGAAGACCTCTACAACTCGTTCATGGAGCACGTCGGCAAAGGCGTAAGCGTAGACCTCTATTTCCACAACTACAACCGCAGGGTCTTCGACGCGCTGGTGACCGACGCCAACGGCAAATACACCACCTATATCATCATGCCGGGCAAGTTCACCGGCATCGCGCCGCTGCTCGAAAGCCTCTCGGGGCGGGTGTTCCTGCTCGACCACTTCCACCCCGAACTGCTGGGCAGGTATTCGTCCGTTGCGCAAAACTTCGAAAAGGACACCTACGAGGCGCTCTGCCACGGGCTGCGGCATATCCGCAAATACGAACGGCTGCTGATGGTGCAGCACGAAAAAAAGGAGCCGCAGGAGCGCTACGACGGACTGGTGCGCTTCTGTGCGGAACACGGGTTCGGGCACGAATACCTCGCCTCGATCCGCGACCGCGAAATCCGCGAAGGCGACCTGTTCATCCTCGTCAGCGACCGCGACCTGGTGACGCTGCTCAAGCAGGCCGAGCGGCAGCAGATGACGCCCGGCCGCGAATTCGGCATCATTTCGTACAACGACACGCCGCTCAAGGAGATCCTCGCGGGCGGGATCACCACCCTCTCGACCGACTTCCGCCAGATGGGGCTGACGCTGGCGCAGCTGATCTTCCAGAAAGGCATCCGCAACATCGAGAACCCCTGGATGCTCAACATCCGGCGCTCCCTGTAAAACGGCAGCAGGCCGCGATTCCGCCCTCCCTGCGGGCGGAGCAGCGGACTGACGGGCTGACGAGCTTACAGACTAATGAGCCGGCGGACAGACAGACAGACAGACAGACAGACAGACGAACCAATGGGCTGACGGGCGGGCAAACTGGCAGACCGAAGGACTGGCGGGCCGGCGGACTGATGAGTTGACGGACGGACAAACCGATGGATTGGCAGATTGACAGCCGGGGAAACGGCTCCGGCATACGCCCCGAAAACAAACATCCCGAACTACGAATGTCCGGGATGTTTTTATTTCTTCGCCCTGCGCAACTCTTTCGCCCTGCGCTGCGCCTCCTGCGCTTCGGCCCGCTGTTCCAGCACCTCCTTGCGGGATCGGAACTTTTCCCGCCCCGACAAGACCCGCTCTTCATAACGCCGCTGTCTGAGCCTTCCCAACCAGTCAGGCGCCAGCACGACCGAGACATACCCGATCGCCTGTCCCGCGCAGTAACACCCGACCTGCGCCCACAAATTTCCCTCGAACGCCCCGACGGGCAGCACCCGGTATTCCAGCCAGGGAAACAGGGCGAACATCACCAGCAGCATGGCTGCATCGAGCCGTTCGTTGCGCGACCATCCGAGCCTGCGCCACCCCAAGAGGAGGGCCAGCAGGTTGATGCACAGCATGGAGGGGACAAGCATCCGGGGCGTAAGCAGCGACACCCCGGGACGGAACAGGATGACATAAAGGCCCGGCAGGGCGGGCAAGACGAGCTGCGCGGCAAACAGCCCTATTTTCATTCGTTCGGTTTTCATAGAGGTACGGAAATCGGGGCAGCCCCCGATACGGCACATCGAATATAGGAAAAAATCCCGGACGGTGCAAATCGCCGTCCGGCTTTTCGTCCGGCAAAGCGAAACAAAATCCCGGCGATTCGCTCGCCGGGATCTGCCTGTGTCCGGCAGGCTCCAAGTCACCGGATACCGGACATACCTGTCCCTCCGGAAGGGATTTGCGGAACGGCTCCTGAATTCCCGACGGAACAGGAACCCTCCTCCGCGGGAAGCCTACCCTAACTTCATGACATCGTCGATGCCCATGTCCTTATAGGTGGTTGCCAGCTCCTCGCTGCGGTCGGAAATGACCAGCAGCTTGTCGCCCAGCTTGAGTTCCGTCTTACCCTGCGGCACGAAATACTCGCCGTCGCGGCAGACCATCATCACCAGCGTATTCTCGGGGAGGGTGATGTCCTTGAGCGTATGCCCGCTTTCGAGCATCGTCTCGTTGACCTCGACCTCCGTAAGCGCCGACTTCATGTCCTGGTGCATGTCGACGCTGAAGGCCGACTCGCGCTCCTCATAGGCCAGCCCCAGCAGGTTGGCCATGCCGCTCACCGTAGTGCCCTGCACCAGCAGCGAAATGATCGTCCCCAGGAAAACCACGTTGAACAGCAGCCCGGCATTCTCCACATGCGCCATCAGCGGATAGATGGCGAAGAGGATAGGCACAGCGCCGCGCAACCCGACCCACGACACGTAAAGCCGTGCCTTGGTCGTAAACTTGCGGAACGGGAGCAGGCAAGCGAAGACCGTCAGCGGACGCGCCACAAGGATCATGAACGCCCCCACCAGCCCGCCGAGGATCAGCACCCGGGGTTCGAGCAGTTCGTTGCTGTTCACGAACAGGCCCAGCGTGAGGAACATCACGATCTGCATGAGCCACGTGAACCCGTCGAAGAAAACCGTCAGCGGCCGTTTCTGCTGGAGCTTGTGGTTACCGATAACCAGACCCGAAAGGTAGACGGCCAGGTAGCCGTTGCCCTTGATCAGGTCGGTGAAGGCGAACGAGAAGAAGATGAATGCCAGCAGGAGCACCGAGTAGAGCGAATGGTTGACCAGGTTGATGCGGTTGATCGTCCATACGGCCAGCCGCCCGATCAGGTACCCGGACAGGGCGCCCACGACCATCTGCACCACGAAAAAGACTACGCTCATGCCCAGGCCGACGCCGGACGAGGTATTCGACACGACACTGATGAGCAGGATGGTCATCATGTATGCCATCGGGTCGTTCGAACCGCTCTCCAGCTCCAGCAGCGGGCGCAGATTTTGCTTGAGCCCCTGTTTCTTGCTTCGCAGGATGGAGAAAACCGACGCCGAGTCGGTCGAGGACATCGTGGAGGCCAGCAGCAGTGCCAGCGCGAACGGTATTTCGATCCCCAGCCACGGAGCCACCAGCCACACGAAACCGGCCAGCACGAACGCCGTCATGACCACGCCGACCGTAGCCAGTACGACGCCCGGGCCGATGATGGGTTTTATCTCCGAGAACTTCGTGTCCATACCGCCCGTGAAGAGGATAATACACAAGGCGATCATACCCACGAACTGGGTCATCTCGACCGAACGGTACGAGATGAAATTCAAACCGAACAACATGCCCACCCCGAGGAACAGCAACAGCGCGGGGGCCCCGAAACGATACGCGACCTTACCGGCCATCACCGCCACGAAGAGCAGCAACGCGCCTACCAATACTACGTTTTCACCACTGATGTCTATCATTCTTCTCCGTTTATGTTACGTTATGCTTTATCTACTATGTTCAGCCTGGTCAGGGGCTTGTACTCCAGGTCGGCGTACTCGAACGCCTGCATGGCTGCAAAACGGTTGTCGGGCGTACGGTAGAGGGCCACCGTGAGCGCCGGGACATTCGCGCGTGCCAGGCCGAGCAGCCGGTCTACGGCGCCGTTCTCAACCGACTGCACCACATCGGCACGGACGCCCCGGTCGAAGTAGAGCTCCTCGAAAACGAGGTAGCAATGCTTGTCCTTGTGGAAGGGCACGCCCCCCGAGCCGAAGAGCCGGATCGCAGCCATGACCATCCCCGAGAGGATCAGCAGCCCGCCGATGAAAACGATCGCCGAACGCATGTTGTTCGTGAGCTCCGCCCCGTACATATTGTTCACTACCACCAACGCAACGCCGGCAATGAACAGCACGGCAGCGCGCAACTGGGACTTACGGCGTTTTACCACAACGCCCCCGGGCAAGGCGTACATCGCCTCGCAAATTTTATTCCTATCCATATCTTTTTCATTATTAATCGTTTGTATTTCCTTTGTAAACCGGTAAAATACAACACGCTAAATAATGAGCCGGCGCAGGCGGTAGACGTAGTAGTCTACGGCATGCAGGCCGACGGACAGGTCAGAAGATTTGAATTCCGAGGTTACTTTCACGACACCCGCCTCGAACCGGTTCGCCGCAAAACGGTCGGCGTTCTGGCCGGTTTCGGATCCGCCGCGTTGGGAAACGGGCACGACCGGGGCAGGAGATACTTCCCCCGCCGCGCGGGGCAAATTCAGGTCGGCATTGTACTCGCGCTCGCAACGCCATTGGTCGTGGGAAGCGCGGTCGACCGAAATCGTGACGGCGGCATGCTCCGCACCGGACGCAGGAATCTCCCTGCCGCCCGTTTCGTAGAACAGGCAACACAGCAAGCCCGACAGTATGATCGCGATTTTACGCATGCCTGAATTTCGATCGGCAACAAAGATAAAAAAAATCCGGCAAACATCACGCCTCTGCGGGGCAAAAAGAACTTATTGGGGGATAAAAATATACGTAATCGTCCCTTGCTGGCGTGCCGGGGCGGAGTCGTCGATGTTGAAACGCGACCTGCGGGCCGAACCGAGCGCCGAAGAGCGCATGCACTCGTCCCCGCCTTCGACCACCCGGGCGTTCGTCACGTCGCCCGCACGGTTGACCGTAATCTCGACCACCACTTCGCCGCCGCCTTCGCATTTGTAGGCCGGGACGGCCAGGTAGCGGGACGTCCGCACCGGGTCGGTCAGCGAAAAGGAAACCGTGACGCGCCCCTTGACCTTGCGATCCTGGTGCTCGGAATCCTCCCCGGCGCCGCGGCGCTGGCGGATGGCGCGCTCCTCGGCGAGCCCCTGTTCGTAAGCCTCGCGGTTGGCACGCATGCGCTCCTCGGCCGCAGCTGCGGCATCGTTGAGCGCCGCGGCATTGGTACCGCGGTCGTCCCTGAGCTTTTCGTTCAGCGCGTTTTCGTTCGAAACCTGGTTCTGGATGCTCCGCCAGTCGATCGGGTCTTTCTCCTGCCGTTCGCGCGCCAGCCGTTCCAGCCTGTCGCGCTCCTGTTCCAGCTCGGCCAGCGTCTGCAGGTCGATATACATCCCCTGGGTATGGGGCTTGCGGCCGACGACGATCTTCGACGAAACGAAGGCGATCATCAGCACCAGGTAGGCGATGAGCGTCACGCACAACCCGATGCGGTGGTCGTACGTCCACGAACCGGCATCCTGCTTCCGTTTCTCGAAAGGCAGGCGCAGGCGGGGGCGTTTGACTCGTTTTTCCGGTTCCGGCGTCGGCATGGCGTGTTTCCTGTTTTTTCCGCACAAAAATACTGTTTTTTTCCGAAATATCCACCCACGCCCGCGGTGATGTCGCTATAAACCCTTACTTTTTATAATAACCGCATAGGTACTTTTTATTAAGAAAAAATTTTTATCTTTGCGCGTAAATAATCGGAAACACTGCTTATGTCAACAAAACAACAAACGCTGAAGGCCCCGATCTCATTCTCCGGCAAGGGCCTCCACACGGGCGTCAAGGTAACCATGACCGTCAATCCCGCCGAAGTCGACACGGGGATCGTATTCCGCCGCACCGACCTCGAAGGGCAACCCATAATACCCGCACTCTGCGACTACGTCGTAGACACTTCGCGCGGCACGACCATCGAGAGCGGCGGCCACCGCGTAAGCACCATCGAACATATCATGTCGGCGCTCTGGACGCTGGGCGTGGACAACGCCGTGATCGACATCGACGCCCCCGAGACCCCCATCATGGACGGTTCGGCCTGCGCCTATGCCAAGGCCATCACCGAAACGGGCGTCGCCGACCAGGACGCCGAACGCAAATTCTACCACGTGACCGAAAAGATGGTCTACACGATCCCCGAGAAGGGCGTGGCCATCATCCTCTATCCCGACGACGAGTTTTCGGTCTCGGTGCACGTGGACTACAACTCGAAGGTCATCGGCAACCAGTACGCCACCTTCAACCCGGGTGACAACTACGCCGAGAAAATCTCGCCCTGCCGCACGTTCGTCTTCCTGCACGAACTGGAGCCGCTCATCAAAATGAACCTCATCAAGGGCGGCGACCTGGACAACGCCATCGTCGTGGTCGAAAACCCTGTCCCGGCCGACCAGCTGGAACACCTGAAAAAGATCTTCAACAAGCCCGACATCGAGATCAAGGCGGGCTACCTCAACAACCTCGAACTGCGCTGCAACAACGAACTGGCGCGCCACAAGCTGCTCGACCTGCTGGGCGACTTCGCACTGCTGGGCGTCCGCATCAAAGGCCGCGTCTGGGCCACCCGCCCCGGGCATTTCGCCAACACCGAGTTCATGAAGCAGCTCAAGCACACCATCCGCCGGGCCGGCGAAAAACCCCGTTTCCAGTACGACTGCCGCAAGCCGCCGCTCCACGACATCAACGACATCCGCCACATGCTGCCCCACCGTCCGCCGTTCCTGCTGGTCGACCGCATCTTCCACCGCGACGCGACGGACGTGGCCGGTATCAAGAACGTCACAATGAACGAACCCTTCTTCGTGGGGCATTTCCCCGAAGAGCCCGTCATGCCGGGCGTGCTGATCGTCGAGGCGATGGCCCAGTGCAGCGGCATCCTCGTGCTGGGCGACGTGCCCGACCCGGAGAACTACTCGACCTATTTCATGAAGATCGACGGCGTCAAGTTCAAGCGCAAGGTCGTCCCCGGTGACACGCTCCAGTTCGAAATCCACCTCATGGAGCCGATCCGCCGCGGCGTGGCCGTCGTGGAGGCAAAGGCCTTTGTAGGCGAAACCCTCGCCTGCGAAGCCGTACTGATGGCCCAGGTCGTTAAAAACAAAAACAACAAGTAAGCGATGATCAGCAATCTGGCATACATCCATCCCGACGCCAAAATCGGGAACAATGTCACGGTGGAACCTTTCGCCTATATCGCCGGCGACGTCGTGATCGGCGACGACTGCTGGATCGGGCCCGGCGCCGTGATCCACGACGGGGCGCGCATCGGCAAAGGGTGCAGGATACATACCGCAGCCTCCGTCTCCTGCCTGCCGCAGGATCTGAAATTCGCAGGCGAGGTCACGACGGCCGAGATCGGCGACTACAACGACATCCGCGAGTATGTGACCATCAGCCGCGGCACGGCGTCGCGCGGCAAGACGGTCGTGGGCGACCACAACCTGCTCATGGCCTACGTCCACATCGCCCACGACGACGTGGTCGGCAGTAACTGCGTCATCGCCAACCGCGTGTCGCTGGCCGGCGAGGTCGAGATCGGCGACTGGGTGGTGATCGGCGGCCATGCCGCCATACACCAGTGGACGCGCATCGGCGACCACGCCATGATCCAGGGCGGGGCGCTGCTGGGGCAGGACGCCCCTCCGTTCGTCATCGTACGCAACGACACGATGCGCTTCGCGGGCATCAACAAGATCGGGCTCTCGCGCCGCGGCTTCACCCCCGAGCGCATCGGCGAGATCCACGACGCCTGCCGCATCCTCTTCCAGAGCGGCCTGAACTACATGTCGGGGTGCGAGGAGGTCGAGAAGCAGGTACCCCAAAGCAAGGAACGCGACGAGCTGGTGAAATTCATCCGCGAATCGAAGCGCGGCATCATCAAGCCCTATGAAAGCGTATCGAAAGAGGAGTAAAATTTCCGTATAAATATTGGTATATTAGAAATTTTCACTATATTTGCAATGTCGAAAGACAAAGCAAGTGGTAAGGGGACGGGGAGTCCCCTTATTTTATACATATTCACGACCGGTATTCAGCTATGATCGACACAAAAAAGATAATCGAGGCGGCGGAGCGCAACCTGCAGGGGACGGACATGTACGTCGTGGGATGCACCTGCACGCCCGGCAACGATATCGAGCTGCTCATCGACAGCGACACCTCGGTGGCCATCGACGCCTGCGTCAGGCTCAGCCGCTCGATCGAGGAGGAATTGGATCGCGACGAGGAGGATTTCTCGCTGACGGTGGCTTCGGCCGGCATCGGGTCGGAGCTCAAGTGCCTGCGCCAGTACCGCAAGCTGGTCGGCAGCACGGTCGAGGTGCTGCTCACCTCGGGCATCAAGGTGCTGGCGAAACTCGACGCGGCCGACGACCAGGGCATCACCCTCTCCTACGAGGAGAAGCAGGCCGTCGAAGGCAAAAAACGCAAGCAACTGGTGACGGTGACGCGCCGTTACGGCTTCGGCGAAATCAAGTCCGCGCGGGAGTGGCTGGATTTCAAATAGGCACTCGCGCCGGACAACCCCGGACAAACGGCGGGGAGCCGCAGGCAAAAACAAGCATAAACTGAAAACAAGATAAACGACACAATGGACAATCTCAATCTTATCAGCAACTTTGCCGAGTTCAAAGAGCTGAAGAACATCGACAAGAGCACGATGATCGGTGTGCTGGAGGACGTTTTCCGCCACGCACTGCAGAAACAGTACGAAACGGACGAGAATTTCGACGTCATCATCAACCCCGAGAAGGGCGACCTCGAAATCTGGCGCAACCGCACCGTCGTCGAGGACGGCGCAGTCGAGAATCCCAATACGCAGATCGCCGTGTCGGAGGTCAAGGCCATCGACCCGACCTACGAGATCGGCGACGAATATGCCGACGAGATCAAACTCGCCTCGTTCGGCCGCCGCACCGTGTTGTCGCTGCGCCAAAACCTGGCATCGCGCATCCTCGACCTGGAGAAGGCCAGCCTCTACGAGAAGTATTCGGAGAAGGTCGGCGAGATTGTCACCGGCGAAGTTTACCAGGTGTGGAAAAAGGAGGTGCTGATCCTCGACGACGAGGAGAACGAACTGATCCTGCCCAAGGCGGAGCAGATTCCCAACGACTTCTACCGCAAGGGCGATACCATCAAGGCCATCGTCAAGTCGGTCGAGATGAACAATAACCAGCCGCGTATCATCCTTTCGCGCACGGCCAACCAGTTCCTCGAACGCCTCTTCGAGCAGGAGGTTCCCGAGATCTTCGACGGGCTGATCACCATCAAGAAGATCGTCCGCATCCCGGGCGAGCGCGCCAAAGTCGCCGTGGAGTCCTACGACGAACGCATCGACCCGGTAGGCGCATGCGTAGGCATGAAGGGTTCGCGCATCTACTCGATCGTCAAGGAGCTGCGCAACGAAAACATCGACGTGGTGAACTACACGGCCAACCCGTCGCTGATGATCCAGCGTGCGCTGAATCCCGCCAAGATTTCGAGCATCACCATCGACGAGGAGAAAATGACCGCTTCGGTCTACCTCAAGCCCGACCAGGTGTCGCTGGCCATCGGCAAGGGCGGCCTGAACATCCGCCTCTCGAAGATGCTCACCGGGTACGACATTGACGTATACCGCGAGGTCGAAGAAGAGGACGTGGCCCTCACCGAATTCGCCGACGAGATCGACGGATGGATCATCGACGCTCTGAAGAACGTCGGCTGCGACACGGCCAAGAGCGTGCTGGAACTGCCCGTAGAGGAGATCGCCGCGCGTGCCGACCTGGAGCTGGAACAGGCACAGAAGGTCGTCGAAATCCTGAAGGCCGAATTTGAAGAGTAACATAAGCAAGAAAGGAAAACACAAGATATGGGTAACGAAAGAAAATTAAGGCTCATTCAGGTTGCAAAGGAGTTCAAGGTGGGACTGAATACCATCACGGACTTCCTGCAGAAGAAGGGCATCAAGAGCGACGGGTCGCCCAATACGCTGGTCGACGCGGAGACTTATGCCGTCCTGGAGAAGGAGTTCGGGGCGAACCGCGCCGCAGGCAATGCACGCGAGTCGATCCGCGAGCGTATCTCCCTGAAGCAGACGACCATCACCCTCGAAGAAGCTAAGAAGCAGGAGCGCGAGGAGGAAAAAGAGGTGGTCATCAAAAGCAACGTAATCAGCGTCAAGGACGAAATCCAGCAGCCGAAGTTCCTCGGCAAGATCGACCTGTCGCCCAAACCCAAGGCTGCCCCCGCCCCGAAGGCAGAAGCTGAAAAACCCGCCGCACAGCATCCTGCGGCACCCGCTGCACCGGCACCTGCCCAGGCGCCCAAAGCTGCCGCACAGCCCGCACCTGCCATGCCTGCAAGCCCGGAAGCCCGTCCGGCACAGCCAGCCCCGGCTACACAGGCAAGCCACGCCGCACCGGCCACGCCGGCGCCCGCAGCACAAGCTGCGCCCGCTGAACCTGCAAAACCCGCAGCACCGGCCACGCCGGCATCCGCAGCGCAGGCTCCCGGACAACCGGAGACCAAACCCGCAGAAGCTCCGGCACCCGCGCCGGAACCGGCCGCACCCAAGGACAACATCTTCCGTCCGGAGACCGTGACCCTCACCGGGCCGCAGGTACTCGGTACGATGGACGTGTCGGGATTCGTGGCCGGCGGCAAGCACAAGCGCAAGCGCCTGCAAAAGGAGAAAGTCGACGTCAGCAAGGCCCCGAGGGGCAATGCGCAGGGCGGCGGCAACAAGCAGGGTGGACAAGGGGGCCAGGGCGGCCAGAACCGTCCCGGACAGGGCGGGCAAAACCGTCCCGGCGCCCAGAACCAGCCCAAACCGGGCGAAGGCCGTCGCAACAAAAACAAAGGCAAGGCCGCACCCAAGCCGATCGTACGCCCCGAAGTGAGCGACGAGGAGGTTTCGAAGCAGGTAAAGGACACCCTGGCACGCCTGACGGCCAAGGGTGCCAAAAGCAAGAGTGCCAAATACCGCAAGGATAAACGCGACGCCGTTGCCGAGCGTATGAACGAAGAGTTCGAACGCGAGGAACAGGAACGCTCGACCCTCAAAGTCACGGAGTTCGTGACCGTGAGCGAGTTGGCGACGATGATGAACGTGTCGCCCACGCAGGTCATCACGGCCTGCATGAACCTGGGACTGATGGTCTCCATCAACCAGCGCCTCGACGCCGAAGCGCTCGTCGTGGTCGCCGAGGAGTTCGGCTACAAGGTCGAATTCGTCTCGGTCGAGATCCAGGAGGCCATCAACGACGAGGGCGAAGACAAGGAGGAAGACCTCGTGCCCCGTCCGCCGATCGTCACGGTCATGGGACACGTCGACCACGGTAAGACCTCGCTGCTGGACAACATCCGCAAAACCAACGTCATCGAAGGCGAGGCCGGAGGTATCACGCAGCACATCGGTGCGTACAGCGTCGAGCTCAACGGCCAGAAAATCACGTTCCTCGATACGCCGGGCCACGAAGCCTTCACGGCCATGCGTGCCCGCGGTGCCGCCGTAACGGACGTCGCGATCATCATCGTGGCGGCCGACGACAGCGTCATGCCGCAGACGATCGAGGCCATCAACCATGCGCAGGCCGCAGGCGTGCCGATGGTCTTCGCCATCAACAAGATCGACAAGCCCAATGCCAACCCCGACCACATCAAGGAGCAGCTCTCGCAGATGAACTATCTGGTGGAGTCGTGGGGCGGTAAATACCAGGATCAGGAAGTTTCGGCCAAGAAAGGCCTGAACCTCGACAAACTGCTCGAAAAGGTGCTGCTCGAAGCCGAGATGCTCGACCTGAAGGCCAACCCCGACAAGAAGGCGCAGGGCACGGTCATCGAATCGACGCTCGACAAGGGCCGCGGGTACGTCTCGACGATCCTCGTGCAGAGCGGTACGCTCCACGTGGGCGACGTGATCCTGTCGGGCACCTACACGGGCCGCGTAAAGGCCATGTTCAACGAGAACGGCAAGAAGGTCGAATCCGCCGGCCCCTCGACGCCGGTACAGGTGCTGGGACTGAACGGCGCGCCGCAGGCCGGCGATACGTTCAACGTGATGGAGGACGACCGCTCGGCACGCGAAATCGCCAACAAACGCGAGCAGTTGCAGCGCATGCAGGGCATCATGACCCAGAAGCACGTGACGCTTGACGAGATCGGCCGCCGTATCGCCATCGGATCGTTCAAGGAGCTCAACATCATCGTCAAGGGCGACGTGGACGGCTCGATCGAAGCCATGTCGGGCTCGCTCATCAAGCTCTCGAAGGAGACCGTGCAGGTCAACGTCATCCACGCCGCCGTGGGACAGATCTCGGAGTCGGACGTGCTGCTGGCCGCCGCTTCGAACGCCATCATCGTCGGCTTTCAGGTACGCCCGTCGGCTGCGGCGCGCAAGCTGGCCGAGAAGGAGGAGATCGAAATCCGCCTCTACTCGATCATCTACGATGCGATCAACGACATCAAGGATGCCATCGAGGGCATGCTCGAACCCGTGATGAAGGAGGAGATCGTCGCTTCGGTCGAGGTACTGGAGATCTTCAAGATATCGAAGGTCGGCACCGTGGCCGGCTGTATCGTCCGCGAAGGCAAGCTCCAGCGCAACACCCCGATCCGCGTCATCCGCGACGGTATCGTGATCTACACCGGCAAGCTGGGTTCGCTCAAGCGCTTCAAGGACGACGTCAAGGAGGTTGCGGCCGGCCAGGACTGCGGCCTGAACATCGAATCGTTCAACGACATCCGTGTCGGCGACATCGTCGAGGGATACGAACAGGTAGAGGTGAAACGCAAATAGCAACGCCATGCTGAAACGTCTGACCGTTTTGCTGCTGTCGCTCTGCACGCTGTGCGGAGCGGCATCGGCCATGCAACCCGGGGAGGGTAGCACCGCAAAGGAACAGAAGGCGCTGCAAAAGGCCCAGAAGAAAAAACTCCGCCGGGAAGCGCGGCATTTCGAATCCCTGCGCAATGAAGCCGTCGAGAAATTCGCCCGCGGGCACCAGCCCTCGGAGATCAGTACCCCCTCGTTCGTAAACGACTTCCGCATTTCGAACGTCATCTGCGCCGGGGACAACATCACGGGCAACGTGATGCTCCGTTTCGACATCACACCCCTCTACGGGGGGTTCCGCCTCTATATGGGCGGCGAGCGCAACGGCACGGCCGCCTATGCCAAAGGCGCGGCCTATCCTTCGTCCGACCACTACGGCCGGGTCTACATGATGCGCGGAGGACAACCCGAACACGTCGTCGTCATGTTCTACAACATTGCCCCGGGTATCGACACGCTCGATCGCGTGGACATCAGCATGGGCCTTGCCCTGAATACGCTGAACATCATCACGATGCGTAACGTACCGATTTTCTGGACTTACACAGACAAGGCCATCAGGAACTTTGTCCGCGAAAAATCGGCGAAAGGAAACGCTAACCAAAACCAAAATACAAACTTAAAGTAAAAATGACTACCCAGATCAAATTTACGACCGCCGAAGAGGCCGTCAAGGTTATCAAATCGGGCGACCACATCCACCTGAGCTCCGTGGCTTCGGCCCCCCAATGCCTGATCAACGCCATGTGCGCACGCGGCGAGGCCGGCGAACTGAAGGATGTCCACATCCACCACCTGCACACCGAAGGCCCGGCACCCTATGCCGACGAGAAGTTCGAAGGCGTATTCCAGCTCGATTCGTTCTTCGTGGGCGGCAACGTCCGCAAAGTCACCCAGAGCGGCTATGCCGACTATATTCCGATTTTCCTGAGCGAGACGCAGCGCCTCTACCGCTGCGGCGCAGTACCCTGCAATGTGGCGATGATCCAGGTGTCGACGCCCGACAAGCACGGCTTCGTATCGCTCGGCACGTCGGTCGACGCAACGCTGGCCGCCGTGGAGACCGCCGAGCACGTGATCGCCGTCGTAAACAAATATGTCCCCCGCGCATTCGGGCAGGCCATGATCCACTCCTCGAAGATCGACATCTTCGTACAGGATGACAAACCGCTGATGGAGGCGCACTTCACGCAGCCGAACGCCACCGAAGAAGCCATCGGCAAACACTGCGCCGCCCTGATCGAGGACGGTGCGACACTCCAGATGGGCATCGGCGCCATCCCGAACGCCGTACTGGCGCAGCTGGGCAACCACAAGAACCTGGGTATCCACACCGAAATGTTCGCCGACGGCGTACTCCCGCTCGTGGAGAGCGGCGTCATCAACGGCGAAGCCAAGAACATCGACAAGGGCAAGATGGTATCGACGTTCCTGATGGGTTCGCAGCGCGTCTACGACTTCATCGACGACAACCCTGCCGTGCTGATGATGGACGTGGGCTACACGAACGACCCCTATATCATTTCGAAGAACGACCGCGTGACGGCCATCAATTCGGCGCTGCAGGTCGACATTACCGGCCAGGTATGCGCGGACTCGCTGGGCACGAAGTTCTATTCGGGTGTCGGCGGACAGATCGACTTCGTATACGGCGCATCGCTGTCGAAGGGCGGCAAGGCCATCATTGCCATGCCTTCGGTGACCAACAAAGGCATCTCGAAGATCGCCCCCGTACTGTCGCCAGGCGCAGGCGTCGTCACGACCCGCAACCACATCCACTGGTTCGTAACCGAGCACGGGGCCGTAGACCTCTACGGCAAGACGCTGCAGGAGCGCGCACGCCTGATCATCTCCGTAGCCGACCCGTCGGCCCAGGAGGAACTCGACCGTGCCGCCTTCGAGCGTTTCGGCCAGCACCACCAC
>NZ_QTUQ01000010.1:0-16634 GCF_003435745.1 Alistipes sp. AM16-43 | reverse complement strand
CACCACTATGTGAAGGGTTACATGAAAAAATAATTTTTTCACATACGAAAGGCGCCCGCTGCAATAGCGGGCGCTTTAGCCTAAATTGGTAGTATTTTTATCTAATCACGAATCATATTCTGTAATTTTTCCGGGGAAAATAATGTTTCCCCGGTTTTTTATTTTCGCGATTTCCGACTCTAATGGTTCCTTCTTCATGTTTAAATTTAGCATACAAACCCATAAAAATTCTTAATGTTATGTATGACTTTATCAAGCAACACGAAAGAGAGGTGGGCAGAAAGATGCCAGGCGTTCTGGTTTTGTGCGTTACTACCGTTCCGGTTTGACAAATTTGGCTCCACCCCATTACTTGCGGAATCGAACCGATACGGCTCCTTATTTGGAATCGTTTTATTACGAACGCGATCCGCCCTTTTCGATTACCTGCGATTATAAAATGATATCGCTCATTATTGAAAACTCCCTGAAGTTCGCAGATCGTATTGGCGCTCCTTGCTTGATTTTCAGATCGGATCCGATTACATTTTCTGATTTATGGCAACGGCTTCGTTCTTTACCATGTTCTTAGCCCGGAAATAGCTGCGGTAATTACTAAATCCCGCATGGAGCACAATCTCCAACACAGGTATTTTTTGCTTTCTCTGCACAGCATCCGCATGTAGCCGCTCCACCTCCTTCAGCCGATAACTATTGATGAAACGGTTGAAATTCACGCCATATTCCCGGTTGATGAAAGCCGATATATAAGTCCTGTTGGAAACGAGATCCCGGGCCATATCGGTTATTTTGAATTCCGGATTCAGATAAGGTTTCCGATCCTCCAAATACTTCTCGACCTGCTGCCGCCCCAGTTGCGGATAATTTCCCGACGCGGTCATTTCCTTCTCTTTGACGGTAACAGGTTCGAAAATCACGTAATTCTCCGAAAGAATACTCAGGCACAGCACAATATGGGTGAATACCGCCGGCAACGTCGTGAATGCCCAGGCAAACCCCAACCCGCCGAACAGCCCGACACCCAATATCAGCCCGGCTATCGGCAGGGTTTGCAGCACGACCCTGAAGAGGATGATAAAGGAGAGCCAATCCAGCGACATGCGGTAGATGTCGGCGGAATAGTCGATTATCTTGCGTTTATACGACTTTATGCGGAGCAGGCTCAGCCAGGAATATAAAATACACAGCAAAATGCAAACGATAAACGTGATGTCGATGATTGCTGATGTAAGGTTTACCTCGTTATCATAAATAGCTGCCCATCGCTGCCGGAGCGGGACTGCCAACGCAATCGCGCAGATAATTAGGGTCAAACACGCCGGAAGGATGAAATGACAGGCCGGAAAAAGTTTCCGCTCGCCCGTATCCGTAATAATATGCGTGATCCGGTAAAGGAATACGGGGATGAAAGCGAATGAGGAAAAGAAAACGGGCAGGTATGCTATGAACGTGTCGCGGGCGATGGAATGCATGACCAGCCCGCTCCAAAACAGTATCATCAGACAGTATACAGCGATCATGTTGTAATGGATCTTCCGGTCGACCGTATTGGAAGAGCGGGTCGTATCGAGCGAAATCAGAATCAGGCTGACCGCAGCACTTACCACCGGCATTGAGAAAACGATTGCACGTCCGATATCTTGATTCATCCTTCCTTATTCTTTATTTGCGGTTTCTCGTCGGGCTGTTTCTTGGCAGCCTTTTCCAATCGGATCGCACGCTGGAAATGCCTGGAGTCTTTGAATCCCGCCATAACCATTACCTGATACGGATTTTTACGTTCGTTCGAAGGATGTGCCATTAGAATCTGGTACTCCTCGATCCGCCACAGGTTCAGGTAGCAGTTGAAATTCTTGCCGTAAGTCTGATTGATAAAATTAGACATGACGGTACGGTTCACCCCCATCGCCTCAGCCATGTCAGTCAGTTTGAAATCGGGATCGAGGTACGGCTTTTTTTGGGACATATAGTTTTCTAAAGCCTTACTGGTCAGCCGTCCGCGCGTGTTGTCCGGCACAAGGCGCTGTTTGTCGCCCACCCCGTTGCTCTCGCTCTTTTTCCCGGCGGACGGAAACAAATCGGCGGTTTTGTAAGAGAGATACTGCCTGCGGATAACATGGTACGTGAGCAGGATTTCCTGGGCTATGATACATAATGCGTTCAGGCGTACGAGCCAGCGGTCGGAACACACTACCGAAGGCAAAAAAGCGATCAGCCAGATGGCGATGAAAAGCACGAAGAGCACGACGAGCCAACGCGACGATCTTATACTGAAAGATTTTCGATCCGTGTCTACCTTCTGCACGACCGCCTGCTTATAATACCGCGACAACAACCGGCAAGTCGGAACGACATAGGCTATCGCCGTGACGAACCGCAACAAAAAGCCGGAGATGAACAGATCCGCATAACGCTCAAACGGCGATAATCCGGCGATTCCTTCTCCATGCGGCAATATCCAGGCCGCCGCCGTCAGGATAACCGCCAACGCGGGCACCGGCCAAAGGTAATTCAGGACGGGAAAGTTTCTTTTATTCCCCAAATAGGTCAGGTAATAAACGATGTTGTAGAACAATACGGGAATATAGATATACGACAGGGCAAAAGGAATATCGACCGGAAGGAATACCGGGTCGTCAGAGAGCACATGCCAGAGTACGGACGCCCACCACACGGCGAGCAGAATACAGTAGATGCTCACGACCCGCCTCAATTTTCGTTCGGCAGGATTGCGATAATTCCAGATCAGCAATAAGGCAAAGACCGAACATATGACCGAACAGCAGATCGGCAAAATATAGACCATCAGGCTGCCGTATGTGACAAATGTTCCCATGATTCAAATTATTCCCCTCGAACGTGTGTTCCCGCCGGCTGTTTCCTGCACACTGGAACCGTCCGGGATGTCACCGGCCGCATACTTCCGGGAATACGACGTGTAAATACACCACAGCACGCTGGCTTTATTTACATTACGTCCGTTGACGACGAGACTCCGTGCGCCCCGGGAAAAGTCCGTTTTTGATGATTTGACATATCCTTTACAAAATTGCGGTTTGCGTATATAAGGTCATTACGATTTTGCCGATATGATTTATACGTTTTGGCATTATGCGATAGCAAATATATCATTTCTTTGTGCAGAACAAAAAAATCCCACGGCTATTTTACAAAAAAGTTTTTCAGTCACTCCACCCGCTCTACCTATTATAATGAAAAGAACAGAATTCATTCTTCCGTCATAACTGCGGCAGCCTCTTCCGAGGCCGTTCCGCCGACCATCCCCCAGAACTATTTGACGGAATTTATCAAGCCGAGAAAGCAAGGACACCGCAACTGTCCTTTCGGATGTCTGTACTCGGACAGACTGTAAAATCTGTAACGCAATAATTTAAAGTATGAATAATGGAATTATAAAACGAATGTTCGTCCTGCTGGCAATCGCCGTCACCGGTATTACGCAGGATATCGAAGCCCAGCGAGTGGCTGCCAAGAGCAATATCCTGGCAGACGCTTTCCTGAATCCGAATTTGGGAATAGAGGTCGGGCTCGCTCCCAAATGGACGTTGGACATAACGGGGCAATTCAACGCATGGACGCTCTCGCACGACCGACGCTGGAAACACTGGGTCTTTCAACCTGAAGCCAGGTACTGGTTCTGCGACCGGTTCTCGGGGCACTTCGTGGGTGCCCACATGCATGGCGGACAGTATAATATCGGAGGTTTCGACGGACAAATCAACTTCTTCGGTTCGGATGCCCGCAAACTGAAGGATAGCCGTTATCAAGGCTGGTTCGTAGGCGCTGGTATCGCTTATGGTTATGCGTGGATACTGGGGCGACATTGGAACCTCGAGGCAGAAATAGGCTTCGGCTATTCCTATACACGCTATGACCGCTTCCGGTGTACCGGCTGCGGCAGGAAGGTGGAAACGGACAAGCCGCACCACTACGTGGGCCCGACGAAGGCGGCAATCAACCTTGTTTATGTATTTTAATCGCGTACGAGATGAAAAAGAGATTGTATATCCTTTCAGCCCTTTTGGGCATGGTTACGGCAGCGGAAGCGCAGACCGCAGTCGACATGCGGAAACAGGACATCGTGGACGGCGTTTCCATAGAAAATCTCAGGATGGAACGCAACGGCGCGTACATCGCCATAGATATGCTTTGGGATTTGTCTGGGCTCGACGTGGACAATAATCGCGCGGTGCTGCTCACACCATGGCTGGTCAACGGCAGCGATTCGCTCAGCCTGCAATCGATAGGAGTTTACGGCAGACGGCGCTACTACTTCTATGTACGCAAGGGCGAGAGCATGCTGTCGGGCAGGGATGAAAAGAGCTACAAGGCTGCGGAGAAGCCTGACGACATCGAATATCACTGCATGGTGCCATACGCCGAATGGATGAACGGCTCCGTGCTGTCACTTCACCGCAGCGACTACGGATGCTGCAACACGCTGCTGGCAAAGCAGACCGGGATGCTCGGACGACATTCCGAGGCGTTTTTCCCCGAACTGGTATATGTACGTCCGCAAGGGCTGGTCGAAAAGCGGGATTCACTCGAAGGTTCGGCGTTCATCGACTTTCCGGTCGACCAGACAGCGATTTTTCCGGGCTATCGGCACAACACCGCCGAACTGGGGAAAATACAGTCATCGATCGACTCCGTGCAGAACGACATGGATATAACCATCACCTCGGTATGGCTGAAAGGTTATGCTTCGCCCGAAAGTCCGTATGCGCATAACAAGGAATTGGCTATCGGGCGTACCGCCGCATTGAAGAAACACATACAGCAACTCTACCAGTTTGAAGGCGATATGATAACGACCGGCTACGAAGCGGAGGATTGGGCTGGATTGCGCCGCTACGTGGAACGGTCGAACCTTGAACATCGCACGAAGATCATCGCTTTGATAGACGCCAATTTGGAACCGGATGCCAAAGAGTGGAAAATAAAAAGCACCTATCCGGAGGAATACCGCTTCCTGTTACAGAACTGTTATCCGGCGCTGCGCCGCACCGACTACCGCATCGCTTACACCATCCGCAGTTACAGCGACGTGGAGGAGATAAAACGAATTATGCACGAGCGACCGCAGAAACTGAGCCTGAACGAGTTCTACCTCGTCGCACGAGAGTATGAACCGGGCACGGACGAGTTCACCGAAGTGTTCGAGACAGCGGTGCGCATGTTCCCGGATGACACCGTTGCCAACCTCAACGCCGCCAACGCCGCAATGCGCCGCGGCGACCTCACAAGTGCGAAGCGTTACCTTGCCAAAGCGGACGATTCGCCCGAGGCGGTTTATGCCCGCGGTGCATTGGCCATCCTGCAAAAGGATTACGACAGCGCCCGACGCTACCTGAGTGAGGCGAAAACGCTCGGATCGGAGCAGGCAGGCATCACGCTCGAACAGCTTGAAAAAGGGAGACATTAACAAGAAAATATACCATTAACAAAATCAAATCCACACATTTATGAAGATGAAAAAATTATTTTTAGGGTTGTTCGCATGTAGCGCATTGTGTGCATGTTCGAACGATGAATCGGGAATCATTCCGGATGATACCCCGAAGATTTTCACTGTAGACGAGGCATACCTCAATGTCCGGCTCGCCGATGCAGGCTCCCTTACGAGGGCGCAGGAAGGCGAATTTGAATACGGAACGAACGAACAGTCCGTCAAAAACGCCTATTTTTACTTTTACGATGCAGACGGCGTATTCGTTACACAAGGTGATGTCTGGACGGGTGGCAACGCCTCGACGACAAACCCTGCCGGCAACATTGAATTTACGAGCAACAACGTCGTCGTACTGAAAGAACTGGGCAGGAAGAACTATCCCAGGTACATGGTAGCGGTGCTCAACAAACCGACGGGCTTCCTGCATGGAAACACGCTCGGGGAAATGCAAACGGTGCTTGCGGACGCGAATGCGGAAGGTATTTATTACCCGTCAACAACCGATAATGTCACGACCGGTTACTTTACCATGAGCACGACGAGCTATACCGCAGCCAATCGGGCTGCGTATTTCGTAACGGAAGTCAAAGAGGATAATTTCTCTCTTGAACCGATGACGGATGTCAACGCCATTGCCAATACCGTGACCGTATATGTGGAGCGTCTGGCAGCCAAAGTAACCCTGAGCGTATCCGATCAACTCGTAAGGGATGCCAACGGACGTTATCCGATAAAGGTCACCGTGGCAGGCGAAAACAACTCGGCCGTAAGTGGTGACATCGCTTCGGAAGATCTTTATGTGGAACTGCTCGGATGGAAACTCAATGCCACAGCGAAGAGGTCGTACATGGTCAAGAACATAGATGCGACCTGGACGAACGATGAGCTGGGCTTTACCTGGAACAGACCGATCAACTACCGCAGCCATTGGGGCCAGTCGTTCAACTACGGTTTTTCCGGCTATCCCGAAAATGCCGCGGGGGTTCCCGCCAATTCCGAATACCTGAACTATGTCGATTTGGAAAACGGCCTAACCGCATTGGGAACTCCGGCCTATTGCGCCGAGAACACCAACTCCAGTACGGTCGTTTCCGCCAACTTTCCATCTGCCGTTACAAGCATCCTGCTGAAAGCCAGGGTTTACGATGCGAGCGGCAATGCACTCAACCTCGTGCGTTACAATGGCATGCTGTTCAAACAAGACTCCTTTCTCGAATATGTGCTCAGCGTACTGAAAGCGAGAAACCAACACACCGTGTGGTATGAGAACGGCAAAGACGATCAAGGCAACACAAAATACACCCAGATCGGCAAAGAGTATGTGAAGCTGGAGAATATGGGCGACGGAGAAGTGAAAGTGGTATTTGTCAATGAGAATGAAACCCCGTTGTACGCAGAGGACGGCTCTGACTGCTCGGATCAGATCATTACCGCCCTCAACGACGATTTGGCCGCAGCATCCGCAGGCGCTACCGCTTACGACGGCGGATTGATGTACTACAACATTCCGATCGAACACCTCAATAATGCCGGTGTCGCAGAAAACGAAACTATTCCGGAAGCTAAATACGGCGTAGTACGCAATCACCACTACGTAGTCACCATTGACAAATTGGAAAAAATAGGCAAAGGAATCTTTGTCGGGAACGAAAAGATCGTTCCCGGCTATCCGGACGACGACACGTATTACGTTGGCGCGAAAATCAACATCCTCTCGTGGAAGATTGTCAGCCAAAACGTAGAACTTTAAATCATTGCATGAACAACCATTCCATGAGGACGAAGCCCCTCATGGAATGGCTAAAAAACGCTTCCGCACCGGCGCAAAGAGAGGACGGAATCGGAAAAGGCGCATTTGCCAATTTCCTCTGAAAATGAAAATTCCCTGCGGCATTTTCCGCAGCATACAATACAACATAACAACATAAGCCAAATGGATATACGGTCTTACATAAGAACTTCAAGCGGCAAAATGCTGGCGGCCCTCGCTTGCGCACCGATGCTATATGCCTGCGACGGCTTAATCTATGACGACGAGGGCGACTGCACGGTGAATTACCGTGTGAAGTTCCGTTACGATTACAACATGAAGTTTGCCGACGCCTTTGCCCGCGAGGTGAACACCGTGACGCTTTACCTGCTCGATGCCGAGGGCCGGGTGGTCTGGCAGCGCACCGAGCAGGGAGAAGCCCTTTCGGCCGACGGCTACGCCATGACCGTAAACGTAGAGCCGGGCGAATACGGCCTGCTCGTCTGGTGCGGCACTACCGACAAAGGTTCTTTCTCGATACCCGAAACAACCGTCGGCAACGAACTGACCTGTACGCTCGGCAGGGAGCACGACGCCGGAAACGAGGCATTTGTCGCCGAAGACCTCGACCGCCTGTTCCACGGATGGCTGCCGGAACAGACCTTCGGTGAGACCGAGGGTACGTACACTTATACCGTCCCGCTGGTGAAAAACACCAACAACGTGCGGGTGGTGTTGCAGCACCTTTCGGGGGAAGCCATGGACAAGGACAGGTTTGTATTCACCATCACCGACACCAACGGAAGCATGGACTGGGACAACTCGCTGCGGCCCGACGAGCCGGTGACTTTCTACGCATGGCATACCGACGCCGGGGAAGCGGGCCTGGCCTCCCTGCCCGACGGGAACGCCCACGGCCCGAACGCCGTTTTCAGCGCGGCCATCGCCGAGCTGACCGTGCCGCGCCTCGTGAAAGAACAGGATCCTCGACTTACCGTGACCGACAGGGAGAAGGAGAGGACGGTTTTCTCCATTCCCCTTATCGACTACGCCTTGCTTGTGAAAGGTTTCTACAACCGGAACATGGACGATCAGGAATATCTCGACAGGCAGGACGTGTACGACATGGTCTTCTTCCTCGATGAAGGCGACCGTTGGCTCGACACCTACATTTATATCAACTCCTGGAAAGTGGTGCTGCAAAACAGCGATTTGTAATAGGAGAAAAGCAAATGAAGAATATGGCAAGACATATCGTCACGGGGACTCTGACGCTCCTTGTGTTGTGGGCTGCCTCGTGCAGCCATGACACGGAGGTCTTCGGCACATCCGATAAAGAACCGATTCTCAGCATCGGTCTCAGATTACCCGCAAGAAGCCCGGAGCCCGGTGAAGGCTATGAAGCTGGTGAAACGTATGAAAACTACATAGACATAGAGAACAACAACTACCGGATTTATTTTTTCACCTCCGACAATAAGCTCATCGCCCGTTTTGAGCCGGACGGTTTCGTGGAGACCCAAGGAAGCGATTACAGGGATTACAGTATGCTTGGCAAGGCCCCTACCGCTTTGGCCGATCACCAGAGTTTCAAGATGGTCGTGCTTGCCAACTGGCCGCAATACGGCGACGATACGATGAAGGCAGGAGAAACGCTGCTTGCGGATATCTGCAATGCCGCATGGGGGCGGTTCGATAGTTTTTCTGCGTTCGAGTTGGGGCCGGAACGGCTGATTCCTTTCTATGGGGTTCGCGAATACGACAATATAGCGTTCAAGTCCGGAGAGGCTGCATTGTTGCCCGAGCCTGTCACCCTGCTCCGTGCCGTGGCAAAGGCGGAAGTAATACTCAAGACGGACGACCATTTCGACCTGTCGTTCAGCGAAGTGAAGATTCGCCGCTATAATAACAAGGGGTATTGTGCCCCGAAAGACGTTTTCTCACAGGACGACTACGACCACGGCGGTGAGTGGAACAGCGATTATGTCAGCGGCCTGCACCTCGTGGATAATAGCAACGATGCGGAAGAGAAAATACAAAACTTCCGCTTCGCATACCAGTGGATTGGTGCTGACGGGAATAAATATGAAAAATGGATTGCCTATCTGCCCGAATACCGGAACATCGATGCAGGCGACAAGTACTCGTGCATTGAAGTCAGGCTCGATATCCAGGCCGGAAAGGACGAATATCATAAAGTCTATTTCGCAAATTACGACGAGAACGGAAAGACTGATAATAACGACGATGCCAAGCGTTTCGACATCTCGCGCAACAATCTCTACCGTTTCACCGTCACTGTCCGTGACAACCGGCTCACGGTGAACGTGCAGGAATGGCAATATGCTTATGACAACGAATATACTTTTGACTGATATGAAACATTACTTCTTATTCATACTTTTATCGGCAGCCATCGCAACGGGCGGTTGCACAGAAGAACTGCAACCGCAGACATGCGGAACAAACGGAACAGTTCCCGATGAGAGCGAACTGACGGAAGCCGTATTGAATTTATCCGTCAACGCATTTGTCGTTGAAGCACAGGCAGAAACAAGGGCGTCCATACCGAGCGGCACACCCGAAAAGGAGACTCCGGAGGAAAAAGAGATCCACAACATCTGGGTGTTCCAGTACGATGCGGCAACGAAAGAACTGCTAATAAAGCCGCGTTACTATACCATTACCGACCAGGCAATGCTGCAAGACCTGCCCGTATATCTGAAAGCCGGAGTTCCGTCCGTCGTATATGTCGTAACCAACACGGGCTATGACAACTGGGCCAACGACGGCACGGATGCTTCTTGGCAAAAATTCAAGCAGCTGGAGCAACTGAAAAAGCAAACCCTGCCCACAGCTTTCCCGTTACGGTCGATAGACAAGGTGTCGATACCAATGGCCGGAGCCAGCGAAGAGGTGGAGGTGACGACAGGTATTACGGTCACAGTACCCGTTACGCGTATGTATGCCAAACTCAAAGTAAAGGTAGAGATGCGAAAGGCGGAGATGGAACTGAATAACGTCAACGTAAGGCAAATCCCGAATATTTGCCGGGTAGAGACATTGGCTGGCGATGGAAAGGGAGAACCGATGGAGCCGGTTCCGTTTCCCGATGAAACGACATTCAGTTCCATAGCCTTTGCCGCCTCGGATTTGGAAAAGAATGAAGATAAAGAATGGGCCGTCTTCTATGTCCCCGAAAACCTGCAAGGAGAAACGCAAACCCAGGGCGGCAACAAGTCCGATGCAGCTCCCTCCAATGCGCTTGTGGTGGATATAACCACCGAAATCGGTGGTGAAAGATATCTCTATGCGGCTTATCCCGGAGGAAACTCGCTCAACAATTTCAATATCCAGCGCAATCAAGTTTACCGCATAACGGTGACTATCACAGGGGAGAAAAACCAAAACAATCCGTCGGCCAACTGTTTTGTCGTAAAACCCGACGGTTTTCTCTCTTTTGAGCCCTATTACCGTGTAGAGACGGGGGGCGGATACAATTTTGCAGACTATTTAAGTCCTCATGACGAGAATCTGAAAATAGCCCGCGTCGGCATTATCTGGCAAACCAAAGACTGCATCGGCGATAATACGAACGGAACGCAGGTACAACTCGGCGAGAACACGGGCGACATCCATCAGAAAATCTATGTCAGAACGCAAAAGAAAGGCAATGCCCTGATCGGAGCCTACAACAGCGAGGGTGACATCATATGGTCCTGGCACATCTGGGTTACGGATGATGAGCCGGACAATCTCGGCAGAGCCGTTACTTATTACACATACGACTGGGATCAGAACGGGATATATCCCGAAAAACCACGCATTCAGGGTTATGCCGTCATGTCATGTAACCTCGGGGCATTGGCGGAGAATCAGGAAGGTACGGGAAACGGCCTTCACCGGTATCCGGATCCGATGACGCAGGCTTTCGGCATGTTGTATCAATGGGGACGAAAGGATCCGTTCCCGCCTTTACGCCATATCGCAAGCGAGTATCAGGATTATAACGACGAGCATACGGATCTGCATTATGACAACTCCAATCAGGTTGAAGTGCATAAGACATCCGCTGCCGATGAAACCAAG
This sequence comes from Alistipes sp. AM16-43, assembly GCF_003435745.1. Taxonomy (NCBI): domain Bacteria; kingdom Pseudomonadati; phylum Bacteroidota; class Bacteroidia; order Bacteroidales; family Rikenellaceae; genus Alistipes; species Alistipes sp. AM16-43. The sequence continues at coordinate 5,322 of NZ_QTUQ01000010.1, read as the reverse complement.
CTGTTCCATTCGGTGATCGGAAGCACCCTTACCGGAGCCGTCAGACACGCCATCGCCAATCCCACCGTTTTTATCAGCGGTACGAACGCTGTTAAACAAAATGAAGCTTACGTACAAGCAAAGAACAACTACTTCAATAATGGCGACTGGTGTCCGACCGGAGAAAGCGACAACAAACTTTGGGGCGGACTGGAACCGGCCGCCGACGGCATGAAATCCTACACGATCAACCCGAGTAATAATGTCCATATATACGACAACTACGGAACGGAGAAATCCATTTTCGACCCTTGCCCTACGGGCTGGAGGGTTGCTTCAGGTGAATTGTGGCTCGAATTTACAAATACGGGAATCAATCCGGCATCTATGAGCGATATCAATTATGACGACAAGTTTGCGAACGGATATGGAATGAATATGTATATGCAGAAATGGAAAGACGGTCCGACATCTTATTTCCCGACACAGGGAACACGTGTAGGCGATGGAGGAGGTATTCGTACAAGCAGTTGCGGGAACTACCATAATGCAACTACGGATACAGGCAACCGAGTGAATATTTTGCATATCCATAAGGATCATAGCCTGTTCCATATATTCGAATACCAATTCTATTTTTATTATGTTAAGTCGGTGGCAGGCCCGATCCGATGCGTGCGCGATTCGAAATAAACAGTGCACTTATCTTACGGTACCGGCAGGAACGGCGCTCGGGAGAGGGTACCGTAAGTATCCGCAAAAGCACATTGAGATATAAAAAGAGAGATGAAAAGTACCTGAATTATTTGTATACGAATAAAAAATTGCTAAATTTGTGTAGAAAAAATATGCAACCGATGATATGTATTGACGATTGGTTGCAACTGTTTGTCGATTCAGAAAGGGTCAAATAATTAAACGACAGATAAACAGTCGGGAACGCGTAGCAATAAATGCGCGATTCCTGACTTGTTTGTATTATGTCGTTCCGATTGACCCTCGGCTGAATCATAATTACGGCAGTCCGGTTTCGCGCACTTTAAAGGATATCAACAAAAAAAGTGCAAAAGATATGAAAATAGGAACCCAAACCGACAATCGGGCATTAAACTCAGGGGATCACTTTCTGTTCCACCCCACAGGCCGTTCATGCCCGGCCACAGGCAGACTATTGGATTTTTTCGACATAATTGCTGATGACACCACATATCTGGAGTCGAGCAGCCCCCCCGCTGTAAGTCATGTCCGTTTATGGCATCTCCTGACTGTTGATTACCGCTATCGTCGCCGGGAATAACGGGATTATTCTTTCAATATTGCCGGTTCAGAGAGCCTTGAAATGCAACACGGCATGTGCGGCCGCAACACGCTGTGCCGCCCGTGTGATGAAAGCCTGCTCCATTTATGAAAATCCCCTTACGGGGGAAGAGTGACGCAACTCATTGCAGGAGGGGGGGGGACAATTGCCCCCCCTATTTTGTCTTTATTCCGGATTTTTTTAAGCAGACTTCTCAAGCCTGTGGCATCCACTTATGGGACAGAAGTTCTTCGACCCGGCGGATATATAACTTTTCGGGCTTATACTCCAACAGTTCGGTAACCTCCCCGCCGATGCGTTTGCCGTCGGCAGGGATCTCATCCGGTTCGATACTCCTCCCGAAGCGAATCCCGCTCGGCAGTCTGAGCCGAAGCGCGAAACCCGTCCAACTGCCGATTGGCCTCTCGGGCTGCAACACTCTTGTCCGCCGGGAAAAAACGGTTACCTTCGCGCAAAGATTCTGCGAAAAGCAGATTTCTCTGCGGTAGCGAGGGGAAATAAGGCAACACCGGACTTATTGCCCGATCTTATTTCCGACCTCGAATCGGCAATGGACAAGAAGAAATTCTCCTTATCAATCCCTCTTATATCCTGCCTTTTACTTGCTGGAAGGATGTAGAGGAATAATGCCGAACCGACCTAACTGTTAAACACTTAACCATATTTATCCGTATTTTGCCCGTTTTACGCGGATTCTTTGTACCTTTACCCATACAAAAACGCCCGGCCATGAAAAAATATACGTTTTTCCTGCTGCTCGTCCTCCTGACAGGCTGCGCCGCGTCCCGCAAGGCCCATGTCAGCGCAACACCCGACGGAAAACAATACGTCGTAATCCTTTCGATGGACGCCTTCCGCTGGGATCTCGCCGGCCGCAGCCACACGCCGACACTCGACTCGCTCGCCCGGGTGGGAACCTATGCCGAAATTTATCCGGTCTACCCCTCCAACACCTTCCCCAGTCATTACGCCATGGCCACGGGCCTGCATCCCGACCACCACGGGGTCGTGAACAACAATTTCTACGACCGGAAGACCGGGCGCAAGCTCTCCGTGTTCGACGCGGAGGATGTCCGGCTGCCGGGATTCTGGAGCGGCGAACCGATCTGGAACACGGCGGAAAGACAGGGCCTCACGGCCAACATCTTCATGTGGCCGGGCAGCGAAGTCCCGATCGACGGGCATCAGGCGACCGTCTGGACTCCCTACTCGTCGAAACCGACCTACTACCAACGCGCCGATTGGGTGATCGAAGCCATGACGCGCCCCGAAGCCGAGATCCCGGAGCTGGTAATGTGGTATTTCGAAGAGCCCGACGCCACGATGCACACCTACGGCCCAGATTCACCGCAGGCAGTCGCCCAGGCCGAACACATCGACTCCGTTCTCCGCTATTTTTTCCGTGAGATACGGCGCTCGCCCGTCTTCGAGCGAATCAATTTCATCGTAACGGCCGACCATGGCATGGCCGCGCTTTCGCCGGAGCGGTACATCAACCTCATGCCGCTGCTCGACACTACGCAGGTCATACGTACCGTACCTGGCACCCCGTTCGGGCTGGAGGTGAAAGAGGAGTATGCCGACACGGCGATCAGGATACTCCGCAGGACGGGGCACATGAAGGCCTGGCGGCGCGAGCAGATGCCCCGGCGTTTCCATTACGGCACCCACCCTACCCGCCTGACGAACATCATCGTCATCCCCGAGACCGGATGGACGCTCGACTACGCGGCCGAAACACGCCCCGTCCGCAAACGCGGCACACACGGCTTCGACAACCGCGACCGCGACATGCACATGGTCTTCTACGCCTCGGGCCCCGCATTCCGCAAGGGCTACCGGCAAGGCTCGTTCCAGAACCAGAACATGTACCTCATCCTGTGCAGGCTGCTGGGCATCGAGCCCGCACCCAACGACGGGGAGTGGAAAGATGTAAAACGCATGTTCCGGAACAAATAAAAAATATTTTTCTATATTTGTGACAATACGCGACCGCCAATGAAAGTCAGCACTCCCAAAAGCAGACAGGATCTGCATATCAAAAGACGTGACCGGGTACTCGAGGTAGGCCCCGGCAATCGCCCCTCCTTCCGTGCGAACGTCCTCGTGGAGAAATTCCTCGGCGACGATACCCATCGCTGCGGCGGCCTGCGCATATTCCCCCACCAGCAGCTGGTCAACGCTGCGGCCGAAGCCCTGCCTTTTGCAGACAAGGAATTCGACTACGTGATCTGCAACCAGGTACTCGAACACAGCGACGACCCGGCGCAGTTCCTGCGCGAAGTAATGCGGGTCGGCAAGGCCGGCTACATCGAGACACCGAGCCTGCTCGGCGAATGGCTTTTCCCCAAGAAATCGCACCGCTGGGTCGTGCTCAACATCGGCGACAAACTGGTTCTTTACGACAAGCGGCGCGTACCCGGCAACTACGCCAACGATTACGGAGAACTGTTCCTGAACTACCTGCCCTACCAGTCGCTCCCCTACAAACTGCTGCCCTTCTCCGAAGGGGAGTTGATGCACGTACGCTACGAGTGGAAAGACGATATCGATTTCCTGATAAACCCCACGGACGAATATTACAGCAAGTTCTTCCTGAAGAAATGGGATCGAGAAATGGTCTGCACACTCTTTCCTCCCCGCGGATTCGCGACGGAACTGGGGCGCACGCTCCGCGCCGCAGCCCACGTCATAGGCGACAAACTGCGCCGGTCACAGGGACGCCGTCCCCTCTCGCTGGAAGAATACAAAGCCCTCCATCCCGGAGAATTCAAATAACCCGGGAGTGTAAAAACCCGCCCGTCCAGGTGATTCCGGGGCATATAACAATATTAACGACAAAAAACATCCGCCAATTCCGGATGTTTTTCGTATATTTGTATGTGCAATCCCAAATTCCAAAGCCTATGAGAAATTAACGCGCGAATTTTACCTTTTTCACAAGAACAGTTCTGCCGTCCACGCACTAAAAGCGCCGGCGAATACATATAAAAAGCGTTAGCTTTGTACCTTGCTTTCTGAAAATCTGGAAAATTTTAAGAGCAACCAAGGAATGAAGTTTGACGCTCACGTTTCCAACGTGGGCTTCATTCTGTATTTGGTTGCACAGGTTATTCCAGAGCCTCAGAGAGCAAATCAGAGTTTTGTCCCACGTTTTTTATATCTCCACACCCCACAACTCCCACTTAAATATGCCGAGGGACAGGCATCCTGATAATTGTTATGAACAACTATCTCCTGCTGATCGGCATCAGTTGCGTACCTGCCGTAACGGGCATGTGCATCACGCTGCCGCTCTGGCGTCTGAGGCACCTGCGCAACCAAGCGATCCATACGCTCGGGCTGACCGTTCTTTTCCTGACCCTGGCAAGTTGCCTGCTGCCGGTAATCACGGGTGAAAATTCGGGTACCGGATTTGCGGCAATCGCCCTGAGCTGCATAAACTTTTTCCTATTCCGGCACTACGAACGTCTGCTCTACACCATGCGCTGCCCGGGTTGCCGCCACGCGACACTCCGCGTCCGCGCGGTAACCCGCCGCACTTACCGGCTCCACTGCAAACGGTGCGGACTCTACACCGACTGGCATGAATAACCGACTGTATGAGTAATTGTTATATCAGACGCCCAGTGAGCGCTTTTACCGAAGGATCCGCCAGGGGAGTTGGCGAAATACCGGGGCTATTGTTTTGATAAAACCGGATGATCCGGTAATACCGGTGCACACAGGGATAATTGCAAATTGAACAGGGGGGGGGCGATCGACAATGCCCCCGCAATCAAAACGCCTCCAACAGCAAAGGGCAAAAAGCGGCATCTGCAGGTACAACGCGCCCCGTATCCGGATCGGCCGGATTGCCCTTTCGGGAAGATCTTCGGATCTTCCCGATCTTTTTTGCTGCCATAGCGGCCAATCCGTTACGTATGATTTGTTTTTCCGGCAACTGTAACGCGGGAGCTCGGAAAGGGGCATAAAAAAAGGTCAGACCTAATGATCTGACCTTGAAGAGGCGGCTACCTACTCTC
>NZ_QTUQ01000001.1:543149-792159 GCF_003435745.1 Alistipes sp. AM16-43 | reverse complement strand
GTGATCGGGTACAACCGTGTTCCGCTGCCACCCGCCAAGATGATGCCTTTCATAGGTTTCTGAAATTAATATGCGTTCTCATCCTGCCGCAGGGCATTCCATACCGTCATGAAGATGATGCGGATGTCGAGCAGCAGCGACCAGTTTTCCAGGTACCAGATGTCGCGGCGTACGCGGCCTTCCATCTGGCTCAGGGAGTGGGTCTCGCCGCGGTATCCCGTCACCTGGGCCCATCCCGTGATGCCGGGTTTGATCAGGTGGCGAACCATATATTTATTGATGAGTTTCGAGTATTGCTCGGTGTGCTGGAGCATGTGCGGCCGCGGCCCCACGATGGACATGTCGCCCCTGAGCACGTTGATGAACTGGGGCAGCTCGTCGATGCTCGACCGGCGCAGGAAATCCCCGAACCGGGTCTTGCGCGGGTCGTCCCGGGTCGCCTGCACCCTGTCGGCATCGGCGTTGACGCGCATCGAACGGAATTTAATGCACCTGAACGTCTGGCCGTTCTCCCCGCTGCGCTCCTGCAGGAAGAGCACCGGGCCCCGCGAGGTCAGTTTGGTGCCTATGGCCACGAAAATATAGATGAAGGGGAACAGCGTGCAGAGGAACAGGCTCGATACGGTGACGTCGAATGCCCGTTTGATAAACCGGTTCGACGCCTGTCGCAACGGCTCCTCGCGGATGTAGAGGATCGGTACGTTGCCCAGCAGTTCGAGGTTCATCGTGCGCTTCATGTAGTTGCGCAGGTTGGGCACATAGAAGAAGCGGACGAAGTTGTTTTCGCAGAAATCCATGATCGGGAATATCTCTTCCGCGTAACGATCCGTCGAGAGGCAGCAGTACACTTCGTTTACCGGGTGTGCCTCCAGCCACGGCAGCGCCTCGTCCACGCTACCCAGGCAGGGGGTGTTGTCCGGCAGGGTGTGGTCGTCGTGGTTGCTGAAATAGCCGAGCACGCGGTAACCCGTGCTGGTGTTGTCGACCATTTCGTGGTATACCTCCACCGCATTGTCCTTGCTTCCGACGATGATCACGCGGCGGGCGTTGCGGCCGTGTCCGCGCGTGATCTTGACCACGATGCGGCAGGTGTAGCGCCACAGCATCAGCAGAATGGTGAGCACGATGTAGAACGTCCCCATCAGGTGCACCGGCAGCAGCCCGTAGCTCCATACGGTCTGGATGAGCACGAAGAACCCCAGGTGGCAGAGTACGACGTAGAATACGCGGCGGATGATCTCCTCGTAGGGGACGATCCGCGAGGAGAGGATCACGCCGAACCACGAGAGGCCCGGGATGAAACAGATGTTGAGACAGGCGAATATCTCCAGCGAGCGGGCGATACAGGCCGGTTGCGGATAGAGCGTGAGCGCCAGTATCCAGGACAGGTTCAGTAAGAATAGGTCTCCGATGATGACGGGAAGCTTTATGAGCAAAGACTCCCGCATGACTTGTTTCATAACCGAAAATTTAGAGGCGTTAATTTTCGAATTAACGGTACGCAGATTTACGTATGGGTGGGAAAGGGATTTGCTAATTTATTTTTTCGATATACCTCAGCGGCACGTAAGCCGTCAGTGCGGTGGCTATGTCCTTGATCGCCACGGCGACCTTGCTGTGCCCCTTGTGCCGGATGTAGCGGCCTTCGATCCCGGCGAACACCCCGCCGGTCACGCGGACGGCATCGCCTCCGGCTAGGTCGACGTCCTGCGGTGCCACGATCTCCACATGCTCGTTGCGTGTCGCCACGACCGCCATGAAATCCCGCATCTGGTTGTCCGGTATCACCGTCGGCGCCTTTGTCTCCCGATCCATGATGTAGCGGATCGGCAGGGTGGTGCTGGCCTTGATCTCCTTCAGGCGCAGGGCCGAAGTGCGGATGAACAGCAGATTGTGGATGAGCGGCTCCCAAACCTTGCGCGTCCGCTCCCCGTATGTCCGTCGGGCGAAGTGCATCGGGATATAGCTTTCCACGCCGATGCCGTCCAGATAGCCCTTTACGAGCATCTCGCGGCCGTAGGTGACGCGCAATGCATACCAGTATTGTCTGTTTTCCGGATTTTCAGCCATGGGCATACCCTGGGGACACCTCCGCAAGGGTGCGGTTGTCAATCGATGAAATAATTGTGTCGGAATACGACTCTTGTCTCATGTACATCCCTACGATAGGGCCTGTGCATTTTTTTCCTGTCGAACGCAAAGATACGAATTTTTCCCGCTCCGTCAACTCCGTTGCCATGCCGGGAGTAGGCTATTCCGCCCGCATAATAAACAATAAAGGACACAAAAAGGGCTGAATCTTCCAGTTTTGCGCCTCTTTATGTCCTTATTTCTTGCCGATATGCACTAAATAGCGTATACCTTGCGTTGTTTTACAATGCAAATATAGCTCTTTATTTTTAAATCCAAAATATCCGGCAAAGATTTTCCAAGACTGAGGCTATTCTTCCTCCTTTCGCAGCCAGCTTTCCCCGGGGCGGATTCGGCCGGGAATTCCGGCGCGGTCGGTCGGCGGCTACCTGAATACGGTGAATTTCTCGTTCCACTGGCCGCGCACCGTATCGTAATAATACCTCCATACGGGTGTCCGGAGCACTTTGCGCAGCCGCCAGCGGTTCCGGTACGGGCCGGACAGTTTGCGCAACAAGCGCGGCAGGGGCTTGTTCGGCATCGGCGACAGGGTGAGTACCTCCTCCATGAACCGTCCGAGCATCCCCGCTTCGCATTCCGGGCCCGGAACCTCCGCCCCGAGGTATTCCACGGCGGCGGCCGTCATCAGGTCAGCGAACCTGTCCATGCGGTAGTCCTCCATCGCCGTGCGGAACAGTGCATGGTCGATCTCGTCCCAATGCCGTGTCAGGAAACATGCCCAGTCGCAGAGGTGCCGCAGTACAATTCCTTCCTTCTGGAAATGCACGGCGGCATGGCGTATCAGGAATATGGCGTTGAACGTCGCCGGGGGTGCCTGTATGCCCGGCGCCAGGCCGTGCGTGCCCTCCTTCTCCAGCAACCGCACCAACACGGCGTTCAGCTCCCGCTCCGTCCTGTTGCGGCGCACGTTGAGTATTGTCCTGTGGTTTTCTATCAGCACCCCGTCCCAGACGTATTCCGAATGCTTGGGGACGTCGAAATAGAGGTGCGCCCCGATCTCATGCAGGATGCGGTCGCCCTTGTCCGACTCGCCGTAGAGGTAAATGTCGATGTCACCGCATTCCCGGTGCTCCGGGATGGGGTAATCGCGGCTCAGTCCGAGCCCTTTGAGCAGCAACATGCGGAGCCCCTCCTCGGAGAACCGCGCCGCGAGTTTTGAGGCCGTTTCCTGCTGGCGGCGGTACCTTTCTTCCAGTTTTTCGGCCGACAACGCCCAGCGGATGCGGGTTTCGCGCGGCGGTTGCTGTGCTGCGGGCAGGCGGCATATGCCGTCCCACACGACGGCGCTCAGCCCGTGGTCGGCGGCCATGCGGTAAATCCGCTCCCAGGATTCCGGCGAGACGGCGGTGTCGGCGGTATCGCTCACGGGGGCGGCCTGGAGGCCCGCTCCGCTGCGTATGAGCCGGAAGAAATAAAGGGTGTCCTTGTTTATTGGCATTGGAAGGTTTTTATCGTCCGATAGTGCCGCAAATATACGACAATCTTGCGAATAATCAATCATGCAGGGAATTGCGGCTTGCAGCCACGAAAAAACGGCCGCCTTGTTCAAGGCGGCCGTTCTCCGTGATCCCGCTGGGGCTCGAACCCAGGACCCCAACATTAAAAGTGTTGTGCTCTACCAGCTGAGCTACGGAATCTCCGTGTGCCAATCGGAAATTACTTTCCGTTTTGGTGGTGCAAATGTATAGAATATTTTTGTTTTACCAAAATAAAACGATATTTTTGTACTCGTTAATACGAAAAAATAAACTTTAAATCCACAATACCTATGTGTAGAGCGCTAATTATCGGTGCCGGAGGTGTCGGGACGGTCGTCACCCAGAAAATCGCAGCCAATCCCGTCTTTTCGGACGTGATGCTGGCCAGCCGAACCAAATCCAAATGCGATGCCGTTGCGGCGGCCATCGGCGGCAACCGTGTGAAGACCGCTCAGGTCGACGCCGACAATGTGCCGGAGCTCTGCGAGCTGTTCCGCGCGTTCAAACCCGACATCGTCGTCAACGTGGCGCTTCCTTACCAGGATCTGACCATCATGGACGCCTGCCTCGAATGCGGCTGCAATTACCTCGACACGGCCAACTACGAACCCAAGGACGAAGCCCATTTCGAATATTCGTGGCAGTGGGCCTACCAGGATCGTTTCAAGGCCGCCGGGCTCACGGCGATCCTCGGCTGCGGTTTCGACCCGGGCGTGACGGCCATCTTCACGGCCTATGCCGCCAAGCACCATTTCGACGAGATCCACTACCTCGACATCGTGGATTGCAACGCAGGCAACCACGGCATGGCTTTCGCCACGAACTTCAACCCCGAGATCAACATCCGCGAGGTGACGCAGAAAGGGCGTTATTTCGAGAACGGCGAGTGGGTTACCACCGAGCCGCATGAGATCCACCGTACGCTCAATTACCCGGGTATCGGCGAGCGCGAGTCGTATGTGATCTACCACGAGGAGCTCGAGTCGCTGGTTAAGAACTATCCGACCATTAAGCGTGCACGTTTCTGGATGACCTTCGGCCAGGAATACCTCACGCACCTGCGCGTCATCCAGAACATCGGCATGGCGCGTATCGACCCGATCATCTACAACGGCGTCGAGATCGTCCCGATCCAGTTCCTCAAGGCGGTGCTTCCCGATCCCAAGTCGTTGGGGGCCAATTACCACGGCCAGACCTCGATCGGCTGCCGTATCCGCGGCATCAAGGACGGCAAGGAGCGCACCTATTATATTTATAACAACTGCGACCACGAGCAGGCCTACCGGGAGACCGGGACGCAGGCCGTCAGCTTCACCACGGGCGTTCCCGCTGCCTTGGGCGCGTCGATGTGGGCCAAGGGGCTCTGGCGTGGCGCCGGTGTGTTCAATGTCGAGGAGTTCGATCCCGATCCGTTCCTGGCCGAGTTGGGCGAGCAGGGGCTGCCTTGGCACGAACTGTTCGACGTCGACATCGAGCTCTGATACGCAGGGCGGTAAATTCCCAAAAAGGGGAGCGGTTCATGGCTGCTCCCCTTTTCGGTCTTATAATGCCGCGTTTTCGGCCGCAGCGTTAAACTTGTGTCTTGTATTGTATTATATATGATACATTTTTATTATCTTTGGGCATCAATTAACCCATTTGAATAGATAGTATGAAAATGAAATGTATCCTATGTGCTGTCGCCGCACTTACGATGTGCTCGACGACCCTGTCCGCAGCTTCTGCGGAGGAAAAAGAGAAAGTGGAATTCAAACGCCATTGGTTCCTGCAGGTACAGGCGGGTGCCGCCTATACGCTCGGCGAAGTGGATTTCGGCAAGCTGGTATCTCCGGCCGCAGCGCTGTACGCCGGGCACCAGTTTTCGCCCGTATGGGGTATGCGCTTCGGCCTGAGCGGCTGGCAGAGCAAAGGCGCCTGGGTCTCTCCCGAGTCGGTCTACCAGTATAAATATTTGCAGGGCAACGTCGACGTGACGCTCGACCTGGCCAACCTGTTCGGCAAGTTCAACTACCGCCGCACGGTCAATCCCTACCTGTTCGCGGGTGTCGGTGTGAACGGGGCGTTCGACAACGGCGAGGCCAACGCCCTAAACGACCAGGGCTATGCGCTCCAGAACGTGTGGTCGGACAGCAAGGTCTTCGTGGCCGGGCGCCTGGGTCTGGGGGTCAATTTCCGCTTTTCGGACTGCGTGTCGTTCGGCGTGGAGCTGAATACCAACATGCTTTCCGATAAATACAACTCGAAGAAGGCCGGGAACCTCGACTGGCAGTTCAATGCGCTGGCGGGGTTCACGTTCCGCTTCGGCAAGAACTATAAGAAATCGCGCCCGGCAGTCGCCGCCGCGCCCGTAACCCCCGCCCGGACTACCGAACCCGCCCAAAAGGAGGAACCTGCCGTGCAGGAACCCGCTCCCGTGCAGGCTCCGGTGACGAAGGCCGCCGAGAAGCCGGCTGCCCTGCGTGAAAACATCTTCTTCCGCATCGGTTCGGCGCAGATCCGCACCTCCGAGCAGGAGAAGGTCGCAGCGCTTGTCGAGTACCTGAAGGCAAATCCTGCCGCCCGAATCGAGATCGTCGGTTATGCCGATGCCGCGACGGGGTCGCGGGCCATCAACCTGAAACTCTCGCAGCAGCGTGCCGCGGGCGTCGCAGCGGCATTGGAACAGGCCGGCATCGCTGCCGACCGCATCGCTGCCGAGGGCAGGGGCGACACCGTCCAGCCTTTCCCCGGGGTCGAACAGAACCGTGTGAGCATTTGCATCGCCCAATAAACAGGGTGGGGCAGTGTCCCTTGCGGCGGCAGATTTCCTGCCGCCGCTTTTTTTTGCCCTGCATTTCCGCCTCCGCCGCCTCTTTTCACGGTCTACGCCAGTGTCTTGCTGCCCGCCGCGCATGTCTGTCCTGTGTGTCGTTTTGCCGTTCGCGCGCCGGCCGTTTCTTGACCTCGTCCGCCGCGCTTGTCATCTCGCTGCCGCCGCTTCCCGGTTCCGGCAAGACAGAACACCGTTTCTGTGCCTTCCTGCCGCCATCGCGCCGGCCGTTTCTTGGCCCCGTCCGCCGCATTTCCCGCCTGTACTTCTGCCGTGTCTTTCAGCCGCAGGCCGCAAGACGGTAAGTATAAATACCTATTTCGCCGAAATTCCCCCGCGGGGCGTCATGGTTTAGCCGGTAATTTGCTATTTTTGCATCGTTTTGAGCGTCTCCGCCGTGCCGGGCAGCACCGTTTCCGGGCGGAGGGGACGAGGGATCGAATCCAATTGAAAACATTTCGATGATTGACTTCTTGAAGCTGCCTTCTCCATGCTACGTCCTCGACGAGACGTTGCTGGATCGCAATCTGGCCGTGATCGACCGCGTGCGCCGCGAGTCGGGCGCCGAAATTATCGTAGCCCTGAAGGCCTGCGCCATGTGGAGCATTTTCCCCGAGCTGGCACGCCATTCCGACGGTGCCACGGCGAGTTCCGCCGCCGAAGCGAGGCTTGTATTCGAGGAGTACGGCAAGCCTGCGCACACCTACGCTCCCGTCTATACCGACCGCAATATCGACGAGATACTCCGTTGCAGCGACCATATCACCTTCAACTCGGTCGCGCAGTTCGGGCGTTTCGGGCCGATGGCGCTGTTGCGCGGCATTTCGTGCGGCCTGCGCATCAACCCACAGTATTCGCCCGTGGAGACCGACCTTTATAACCCTTGTGTCCCCGGCTCGCGTCTCGGCGTTACGGCCGATGAACTGAACGATCTTCCCGCCGGGATCGACGGGCTGCACTTCCACGTGTTGTGCGAGTCGCGCCCGCACCACCTGAGGCTGGCGCTGGAAGCCGTCGAAAAGCATTTCGGGCAATATCTCGACCGGATCGGGTGGCTCAACATGGGCGGCGGGCACCTGATGACCCACGCCGAATACGACTGCGACGAGCTGATTGCCCTGCTGCGCGATTTCAAGTCCCGCCATCCCCGCCTGCGGCTGATCCTCGAACCGGGCAGCGCCTTCACCTGGAGGACGGGCTGCCTCGTCTCGACGGTCGAGGACATCGTCGAAAATGCCGGCGTGCATACGGCGATGCTCGACGTGTCGTTCGCCTGCCATATGCCCGATTGCCTCGAAATGCCCTATAAACCGGCCATCGTCGGGGCGCACGAACCCGCCGAAGGGGAGAAACGCTGGCGCATGGGCGGCACGAGCTGCCTTGCCGGCGACTACTGCGGCGACTGGGCCTTCGACCACGAACTGAAAGTCGGCGAGCGCATCGTCTTCGAAGATATGATCCACTATACGATGGTCAAGACCACGATGTTCAACGGCGTGGCGCACCCCTCGATCGTCATCGCCCGCCGCGACGGGCGCACGGACGTCATCCGCGAATTCGGCTACGAGGATTTCCGCAACCGCATGTCGTAAATTACACAAACGCATATAAATGAAAGATTTTACACCTACCTCCTACACGCTCGAATGTGTCGCTACGGGGCGTGAGTTCGAGGACACGGGCTGGATGCTCTCCGATCCGCAGTGCAAGACGCCCTCGCTCATCCGCGCGAAATATGCCCGCAGGCAGCTCGAAGTGAAACCCGCCGAATACGGTCTTTACCGGTTCTGCGACTGGATGCCCGTGCGGCGTATCCTCAAGGGCTCCTCGGCGCCCGTCACCTACAAAAGCAAGGGGCTTGCCGCCCACCTCGGGCTGGAAAACCTCTGGATCACGTTCAACGGCTACTATCCGGCCATCGGTGCCACGATGTCTACCTGTTCGTTCAAGGAGACCGAAGCCTATTCGGTCTGCGGGCGTGCCGCCGAACACGAGGATCGCGTCCTTGTGGTCGCCTCGGCGGGCAATACGGCCCGTGCCTTCGCCAAGGTGTGTTCCGACAACAATATCAAGCTGCTCCTGTCGGTGCCCTACGACAATATCGGGGCGCTGTGGTTCGAGCATCCGCTCGACCCCTGCGTGAAACTCATCTCGTGTGCGGCGGGCGGCGACTATTTCGACGCCATCCACCTGAGCGACCTCGCCCTCAAGGGCCCCGGGTTCTATGCCGAAGGCGGCGCGAAGAACATCGCCCGCCGCGACGGCATGGCCACGACGGTACTTTCGGCCGTGACGACCATCGGCCGCATCCCCGACTACTATTTCCAGGCCGTGGGCAGCGGTACGGGCGCCATTGCCGCTTGGGAGGCCAACATGCGCCTGATCGGGGACGGCCGCTTCGGGACGAATACCATGAAACTCATGGTGTCGCAGAATGCGCCGTTCGTGCCGATGTACGACGCATGGCAGGCCGATTCGCGCAAGATGCTGCCCTACGAGGACGACAAGGCGCGCCGCGATGCGGAGATCATCGACGCCAAGGTGCTCTCCAACCGCCGCCCGCCCTACGGCATCACCGGCGGGCTTTACGATGCGCTGAAAGCCACGGGCGGAGAGTTCTTCGTCTCGACGAACGCCATGGCGCGCAAGGCGCGCAAGCTTTTCCACGAACTGGAGGGCGTGGACATCTACTCTGCGGCGGGTGTCGCATTGGCTTCGCTCATCAATGCCGTCGCCGCGGGCAAGGTCGAAAAGGACGCCACCGTCATGCTTAACGTCACGGGCGGCGGTGAGGAGCATTTCAAGGAGGGCAAGGAGCTCTGGTACCTCAAGCCCAGCCATGTATTCCCGCTCGAACCCGACACGGACGACGTGGTCGCCAAAGTCGAGGCGCTCTTCAACTGATCCCCGATACGATCCGGCTCCGGCCGGATCTTTTTTCGGGCCGTCGCGTCCCGGATGCCGCCCCGCGGCAAGGGGGCGGCAGCTCCGTACTTTGGCCCCGTTTCCCGTTCGCTGCCTCGCCCGTTTCACGGCGCCGGCGCGAGTCCCGCTCTGCCCTCCGGCGCAGTCCTGTATTCCGAGTGCGCTGTCTTTGCTGTCGTCCTGCCTGCTTCCTTGCCTGTTCCACGGTGCCTGCGCGAGTCCTGGTCTGCCCCGGTATAGTCCTGTATTCCGAGTGCCCTGTCTTGCCCGCCTTCAATCCGCTTCCCTGCCCGTTTCACGACGCTTGCGTGTGTTCCTGTACGTTTCCCTGCCCCGATCCTGTATTCCGGGCGGGACACTGTCCCTGTCCGCTGCCTGCCGCATGTGCCGGTGCATTTTCCGGTGCCGGGAAAGAAAACGGCCGCAAAGGCCGGAATACTGCCGGAAACTATTATCTTTGCAGCGGTTTCCGGAGGGCGGCGCGCAGCCGGGCCTCTCACCGGGAGCTCCGATTTTTTTATTATTAACCCAACAAATTCAAGATGAAAAACATCCGAACCAAGCAGACTCCCTGCTTCAGGCGTTGGAGCCGCAAGGGCTGGGCAGCCTTTGCGAGCCTGCACCGCCATGTAACCATCGGAGTCCTCGCCGTGACGATGTCGATCCTCTTGCTCGCGACGCAACATGCGTCTGCGCACGATGCCGATACGGCCGCCGTCCTCAAAACGCTGAGGATCGACGAGGTCGGCATTTCGGGCAGCCAGTCTGCCCCGACGCGCAGCGTACAGTCGCAAACCCCGCTTTTCGACCGGAAAGCACAGGCCGCAGCGCCCGTCCAGACCCTGGAGTCCGCCCTGCGCCTCGCACCTTCGGTCGATATCCGCGAACGCGGGGGCAAGGGCATGCAGGCCGACATCTTCATCCGTGGGGGCTCTTTCGACCAGACCATGGTACTTCTCAACGGCATCGACTTCACCGATGCCCGCACCGGGCACCAGTCCCATTCGCTGCCCGTCGACATCGACTGCATTTCGGCCGTCGATCTGTTGGACGGCGTGCCGGGCGTCGGGGCCTTTGCCGGGGCGGTGAATATCCGCACGGCGCCCCTGAAACCCACCTACCTGCGTTTCGAGGGCGCCGGCGGCCAGCACGGCTACGCCTATGCGAACCTTTCGGGCGCCGTGACTTCGGGCCGTTTCTCGCTGCTCGCCGCCGGTTCCTACCGTCGCAGCGACGGCTACCGCCACAATACCGACTTCGCCAATTACAACGCTTTCGTGCGTGCGACCTACGAGGCTCCACGCGCCGGGTTCTTCGACCTGCAGGCCGGTTACCAGAACCGCACGTTCGGTTCCAACGGCTTCTATGCGGCCTATAACCCCGACCAGTGGGAGGCGACCTCCACGGCATTGGCGTCGCTGCGCTGGTTGAAACAGGCCGGGCGCTTCTCGTTCGGCGCTTCGGCGAGCTACCGCAAGAATTTCGACCGTTACGACTGGACGCGCGGCACGGCGATGAACCGCCACAATACCGACAACGTCGGTGCCCGGCTGTGGGCGGATTACGACTGGCGGGCGGGTACGACCTCGCTCGGCGGCGATTATGCCTTCAACCACATTTACAGCACCAATCTCGGCGAAGCGCTCTCCCGGCCGCACGGCCGCTATACGCACGCCAAGGCGCGCAGTACGGGCAACCTCTGGCTGCGCCATGCCAAACAGTGGCGGCGGTTCGACCTCGCGGCTTCTGCGGGCATCAGCCTCACGCCCTACGGCACTTCGGCGCTGTGGAGCCTCTCGGGCGGCTATACGCCCGCCGCGGGGCTGCACCTCGGCATCGGGGCGTTCCAGTCGATGCGCCTGCCGACCTTCACCGACCTTTACTATACTTCCCCGGCACAGATCAACAACCTTGACCTGACGCCGGAAAGGGCTGTCACTTATCTGTTTGATGCCGGTTATGTGAAGAATAGCTGGAGGTTGTCGCTGCAGACCTACTACCGTGCCGGCCGCGACATCATC
Organism: Alistipes sp. AM16-43; assembly: GCF_003435745.1. Classification (NCBI taxonomy): domain Bacteria; kingdom Pseudomonadati; phylum Bacteroidota; class Bacteroidia; order Bacteroidales; family Rikenellaceae; genus Alistipes; species Alistipes sp. AM16-43. Next base: position 780,775 of record NZ_QTUQ01000001.1, on the reverse strand, counting down.
GACTGGGTGTGGCGTGAGGATATGGGCGACAAGTGGCACTCCGAGCAGACCAGCCGCCTCGACACCTACGGCATTGAGCTTTCGGGCGGTTATACGGTCGCCGACGGCTTTCTGCGCCGCGTGACGCTTTCCTACGGTTATATTACTACTGACCGCAACAGCGACATCATCGCCAAGGGGGCGATGGATTACATGCGCCACAAGGCGGCGCTGGCCGTCGAGGTGCATTTCCTGCGCCGCATGTCGCTGGCACTCACGGCGTCGGTCTACGACCGCAACGGCAGCTACACGCACTATCCCGTGCCGGGCGACCCGTCCCTCTCCGAGGTGCGCGATTACGAGCCTTATTTTCTGCTCGACGGCCGCCTCCAGTGGGAGAAAGGCATCTGCCGGCTTTATGTCGATGCGACGAACATCACCGATTCCCGCTACTGCGACCTGGGCGGCATCCCGCTGCCCGGGGCGTGGGTCACGGCGGGCGTGGCGCTGACCATCGGCCGCTGATACGCTCCCTTCCGGCTGCATTCCGGCCCGTCGCCTCGCGCGGCGGGCTTTTTTTTGCCGGTTGGCCGCCAGCCGTGCGCAGCGTTTCTTCGGGCTTCTCGCCGGACGGGCAGCGGTTTCGGGAGGGTATTCCGGTTTACTTCCTGTGGCTATGGGCTTTTCTGCGGCGGGGCTGCCGCTCGCCCCGAGTGACAGGCAATATCCGTTGCCTTATCCCGCTGCCTGCTTGCGCGGCCGGCTTTTTTTTGAGGCTCCGGCCGCCAGCCGTGCACAGCGTTTCTTCGGGGCTTTCTCTTCTCCCTGCAGGGTGGACAGCCGGGGAAACGGGGGCAGGATAGCGCACCATCTTCGAGGGGGGGGGCTTCCCGTACCTCCCGATTTTTCCAATCTTTCCGGTTTCCCTGTTCTTTCCGAAATCTTTCCCTCCTTTCGTCCCCCCCCCCGTTTTCCTGCACCGCGTGACCCGCCGCTCGCTTTTTCTCCCTGCGGGAATTTCCGGCTCCGTGCCCGCCTCTCCTGCGGAAAAACCCCGGAAACTGCTGTTTCAGAATCCGGAGTGGCTTTTTTCGTTACGATTTTTTCGTATTTCTCCCGGATTTTCTTTATCTTTGAAAGTATAAATCTAACCTCATTACCTATGGAAAAGCGTATCGTGGAGTGTGTCCCTAATTTCAGCGAGGGACGCGACAAGGCAGTAATCCGTCAGATCACATCGGCCATCGAATCCTCCGGGGGCGTCAAGCTGCTGGACGTGGATCCCGGCGAGGCGACCAACCGGACTGTCGTCACGTTCGTCGGCTCGCCCGAAGCGGTCGTCGAAGCCGCCTTTGCGGGGGTGAAGAGGGCTGCCGAGCTGATCGACATGCGCCGTCACAAGGGTGCGCACCCGCGCATGGGGGCTACCGACGTGTTGCCGCTGATCCCGATTTGCGGCATCACACTCGCCGAGTGCGCCGAGCTGGCCCGCAAACTGGCCGAACGCATCGCCGCTGAACTGCATGTCCCGACCTATTGTTACGAGGCCGCGGCCTTCACCCCCGAGCGGCGCAACCTTGCGGTCTGCCGTGCCGGGGAGTACGAGGCGTTGCCCGAGAAACTGGCGCACAAGGAGACGGCCCCCGATTTCGGGGCGCGGCCGTTCGACGATGGGGTAGCCCGCACGGGTGCCACGACCGTCGGTGCGCGCGATTTCCTGATCGCCGTGAATTTCAACCTCAATACCACCTCCACGCGCCGCGCCAACGCCATTGCGTTCGATGTGCGCGAGAAGGGGCGCCCCGTGCGCGAGGGCAATCCCATCACGGGCAAGGTCGTAAAGGATGCCGCCGGCAATCCCGTCATGCAGCCCGGCACACTTCCGGCCACGAAGGCTATCGGTTGGTTCATCGAGGAATACGGCATCGCACAGGTGTCAATGAACATCACCGACATTGCCACCACGCCGCTCCACGTGGCCTTCGACGAGGTGTGCCGCAAGGCCGACGCCCGCGGCGTGCGCGTCACGGGCACCGAAATCGTCGGGCTCGTCCCCAAACGTGCGCTCATCGAGGCCGGGAAATATTTCTTGCGCAAACAACGCCGTTCGACGGGTATCGCCGAGCAGGAGATCGTCCGTATCGCCGTCAGGTCGATGGGGTTGGATGACCTCAAACCTTTCGACCCCGCCGAGAAAGTAATCGAATATCTGCTTGAAGCGGAGGATAAGCAAAAACGGCTTATTGACATGACCTGCAAAGGGTTTGCCGAAGAGACTGCGAGCGAATCCCCGGCACCGGGCGGCGGCTCGATCGCGGCCTACATGGGAGCGCTGGGCGCAGCCCTCGGTACGATGGTCGCCAACCTCTCGTCGCATAAGGCGGGGTGGGACGACCGCTGGGAGGAGTTTTCCGATTGGGCCGACCGGGGACAGGCGTTGCTCGGGGAGTTGCTGCACCTCGTGGACGAGGATACGGCGGCATTCAACCGCATCATGGCCGTCTTCGCCATGCCCAAGTCGACGGACGAGGAGAAGGCCGCCCGCAGCGCGGCCCTGCAGGAGGCGACGCTCTATGCGACGCAGGTGCCCCTGCGGACGATGAAGACGGCCTTCGGGGTTTTCGAAATCGTGCGTGCCATGGCAGCCGTCGGCAACCCCAACTCGGTGTCCGACGCGGGCGTCGGGGTGCTGGCCGCCCGCAGCGCCGTGCTGGGCGCAGGCCTCAATGTCCGGATCAATGCCGCCGGGCTGAAAGACCGCGCTGCGGCCGATGCGCTCGTGGCCGAAGCCGACCGCCTTGCGGCCGAGGCCGAACGGGCCGAGCGCGAGGTGTTGGAGATAGTAGCAAGTAAAATCTGAGCGATATGACACTGCAAGAGTTCCAGAATGACATCCGCGCGGGCATTCCCGACCGGCTGCCCGCCGCTAAACCCTATGACAAACAGATCAACCACGCGCCCAAGCGCAAGGGGATACTCACGCCCGAGGAGGAGGTGCTGGCGATCCGGAACGCACTGCGTTATTTCCCCGCGAAGCACCACGCCACGCTGGCCAGGGAGTTTGCCGAGGAGCTGCGCAAATACGGGCGCATCTACATGTACCGCCTGCGCCCCGACTACGAGATGTATGCGCGGCCGATCGACGAATATCCCTGCCGCTGCCGCCAGGCCGCGGCTGTGATGCTGATGATCCAGAACAACCTGGACAAGGCCGTGGCGCAGCATCCCCACGAGCTGATCACCTACGGCGGCAACGGCGCCGTGTTCCAGAACTGGGCGCAGTACCGCCTGACGATGAAGTACCTGTCGGAGATGACCGACAGCCAGACGCTGGTGATGTACTCGGGGCACCCGCTGGGGCTGTTCCCGTCGCATCCCGATGCCCCGCGCGTCGTGGTGACCAACGGCATGGTGATCCCCAACTATTCGAAGCCCGACGACTGGGAGCGCATGAACGCCCTCGGGGTGTCGCAGTACGGCCAGATGACGGCCGGCTCCTATATGTATATCGGCCCGCAGGGGATCGTTCACGGCACCACCATCACGGTGATGAACGCCGCGCGCAAGCGTTTCTCCGGCGGCCGCAAGGATGCCCGGGGGATGCTTTTCGTCTCCTCGGGGCTGGGCGGCATGTCCGGGGCGCAGCCCAAGGCGGGCAATATCTCGGGCGTGGTGAGCGTCATCGCCGAAATCAACCCCAAGGCGGCGCAGAAACGCTACGAGCAGGGATGGGTCGACGAGATGTACGATTCGCTCGACGCCCTGGTTCCCCGTATCCGCGAGGCCTGCCGTGCCCGCGAAGTGGTCTCGATGGCCTATGTGGGCAACGTCGTCGACCTTTGGGAGCGTCTGGCGGCCGAAGAGATCCCCGTAGACCTGGGTTCCGACCAGACCTCGCTGCACAACCCCTGGGCGGGCGGCTACTACCCCGTGGACGTAAGCTACGAGGCTTCGAACAAGATGATGGCCGAGGAGCCCGCCCGCTTCCGCGAGTGCGTGCAGGAGTCGTTGCGCCGCCAGGTCGACGCCATCAACAAACTCACCGCGCGGGGGATGTATTTCTTCGACTATGGCAATGCCTTCTTGCTGGAAGCCTCGCGCGCCGGGGCTGCCGTGATGGGCGAGGGCGGCCGTTTCCGTTATCCCTCCTATGTGCAGGACATCATGGGGCCGATGTTCTTCGACTACGGCTTCGGCCCGTTCCGCTGGGTCTGCACCTCGGGCCGCCCCGAAGACCTCGAGCTTACCGACCGCCTCGCCGCCGAAGTATTGGAGGAGATCCGCGCCACGGCGCCCGCCGAGATCGCCGGGCAGCTCGACGACAACATCCACTGGATCCGCGAGGCCGGCCGCAACCGGCTGGTCGTCGGTTCGCAGGCGCGTATCCTCTATGCCGACAGCGAGGGGCGCACCCGGATCGCACAGGCCTTCAACCGGGCCGTTGCCGACGGGCGTCTCTCGGCCCCCGTCGTGCTGGGCCGCGACCACCACGACGTGTCGGGCACAGACTCGCCCTACCGCGAGACGTCGAACATCTACGACGGCTCGAATCTCACGGCCGACATGGCCGTGCAGAACGTCATTGGCGACTCGTTCCGCGGCGCCACGTGGGTGTCGATCCACAATGGCGGCGGCGTAGGCTGGGGCGAGGTCATCAACGGCGGCTTCGGCATGGTGGTCGACGGCTCGGAAGATGCCGACCGCCACATCCGGGAGATGCTGCTGTGGGATGTCAACAACGGCATCGCCCGCCGCAGCTGGGCGCGTAACGAGGGTGCCATGTCGGCCATCCGCCGCGAGATGGAACGCACCCCCGGCCTGCAGGTCACGCTGCCCAATGTCGCCGATGAGGAATTGATACGTAACATATTGAAAGAAAACGAATAAATCCCTATCACTTCACATGGAACATCACCATATCTCCGCGGAGCACCTTTCCCTTGCCCGCATCCGTGAAATCCTCGAACGGCACCTTCCCCTGGCACTGAGCGACGATGCCCGGACTCGCATCGTCCGCTGCCGCGAATACCTCGACCGCAAGATGGAAAACCCCGAGCGGCCGGTCTACGGCATCACCACCGGATTCGGTTCGCTGTGCGACATTTCGGTGGGCTACGACGAGCTGGCGCAGTTGCAGAAGAACCTCGTGATGTCGCATGCCTGCGGTACCGGCGAGCGGGTGCCTTCCGAGGTCGTGAAGCTGATCCTGCTGCTCAAGATCCAGTCGCTCTCCTACGGCCATTCGGGCGTGCAGCTTGCGACCGTGGAGCGGCTGATCGACTTTTTCAACAACGACCTCCTGCCCGTGGTCTACCAGCAGGGGTCGCTGGGCGCATCGGGCGACCTGGCGCCGCTGGCGCACATGAGCCTGCCGCTGCTGGGGCTGGGCGAAGTGGAATACAAGGGGGCTGTGCGCCCGGCTGCCGGCGTGCTCTCCGAGCTGGGATGGCAGCCGATCGAGCTCCAGTCCAAGGAGGGGTTGGCGCTGCTCAACGGCACGCAGTTCATGAGCGCCTACGGCGTCTGGGCTTTGATCCAGTCCCGCCGCCTGAGCGAGTGGGCCGACCGCATCGGGGCGCTGTCGCTCGACGCTTTCGACGGGCGCATCGAGCCTTTCTGCGACGAGGTGCACCTGATCCGCGCCCACCGCGGGCAGCTCGCCACGGCACGCAACATCCGGCGCCTGTTGGAAGGCAGCCAGCTGGCCGCACGCCCCAAGAAACACGTACAGGATCCCTATTCGTTCCGCTGCATCCCCCAGGTGCACGGGGCTTCGAAGGACACCATCGACTATGTCGAGAGCGTGCTGACGACCGAGATCAACAGCACCACCGACAACCCGACGGTCTTCCCCGACGAGGACATGGTCGTCTCGGCGGGGAATTTCCACGGCCAGCCCATCGCGCTGGCGATGGATTTCCTCGCCATAGCCCTCGCCGAGCTGGGCAACATCTCCGAGCGGCGCACCTATAAACTGATTTCGGGCGCCCGGGAACTTCCGAAGTTTCTTGTCGCCAACCCGGGGCTGAACAGCGGTTTCATGATCCCGCAATACACCGCGGCGTCGATCGTCAGCCAGTCCAAAGGGCTGTGCATGCCCGCCTCGGTCGACTCGATCCCCTCGTCGCAGGGGCAGGAAGACCATGTGAGCATGGGCTCCAACGCCGCCACCAAACTCTACCGCGTGGTGCTCAACACCGAGCGGGTGTTGGCCATCGAGCTGTTCAATGCCGCGCAGGCGCTCGACTTCCGCCGTCCGGCGCGTTCCTCCGCGACGATCGAACATATGGTCGCCGAGTACCGCAAGCGGGTGCCGTTCATCGACAACGACTCGGTGATGTACCCCCATATCGAATCCTCCATCCAATTCCTCCGGACACTATGAGGCTGCTGGTAAAGAACATCGGTACGATCGTCGGGATCGAGACCGCCGGCCGCCTCCGCCTGTGCGGCGGGGAGATGGATCGGCTGGAGACGTTCGACGATGCCTGGCTGCTCTCCGACGACGGGCGTATCGCAGCCTTCGGGAGCATGGATTCGCTGGGCGAAATGGCCGCGGACGAGGTGGTCGACGCCGGGGGCGGGATGCTTTTCCCGTCGTTCTGCGATTCGCATACGCACCTGGTCTATGCCGGGAGCCGCGAACAGGAGTTCCTCGACAAGATCAACGGCCTGACTTATGAGCAGATCGCACGCCGCGGCGGGGGCATCCTCAATTCCGCCGACCTGCTGCACCGCACTTCCGAAGAGGAGCTCTACCGCCAGGCGATGGGGCGTATCCGCGAGATCGCCGCCATGGGGACGGGTGCCGTGGAGATCAAGAGCGGCTACGGGCTGACTACGGCCGACGAGCTGAAGATGCTGCGCGTCATCCGGCGTATCCGCGAGACGGCGCCGCTGGCCGTGCGCGCTACGTTCCTCGGGGCGCATGCCGTGCCGCGCGCCTACGTCGGACGGCAGGAGGAGTATGTCGACCTGGTCTGCAACGAAATGCTGCCTGCGGTGGCGGCCGAAGGACTGGCCGATTTCGTCGACGTGTTCTGCGACGAAGGGTTCTTCACCGTGGAGCAGACGGCACGCATCATGAAGGCCGGGCGCAAGCTGGGCATGCGCGCCAAGATCCACGCCAACGAACTCGCCGTCTCGGGCGGTGTGCAGGTGGGCGTGGAGTACGATGCCCTGTCGGTCGACCACCTCGAACGCATGGGGGCTGCCGAGATCGGAGCCCTGCACGGTACGGTGACCTCGCCGACGATGCTGCCCGGCGCGGCATTCTTCCTCGGGATGAGCTATCCGCCGGCCCGCGAAATGATAAATGCCGGGCTGGGCGTGGCGCTGGCTTCGGACTACAATCCCGGTTCGTCGCCCTCGGGCAACATGCGCATGGTCGTGTCGCTGGCATGCATCCGTATGCGGATGACCCCTGCCGAGGCCATCAATGCCGCGACGCTCAACGGGGCCTACGCCATGGGGCTTAGCCGTGACTACGGCTCCGTCACGGTCGGCAAGGTCGCCAATTTCTTCCTCACGGTGCCGATGCCTTCGGTGGCGTTCATGCCCTATGCCTATACCACGCCGCTCATCAGCCGCATATTCCTGCGCGGCGAGGAGGTCGTGGCGTAATATTTGACGGGAGAGCCGTATGAGATTGTTGGTTCTGATCATTGGCCTGGCGCTTGCCGGGGCCGTAAAAGCACAGGATATGAAGCCGTTGACACCGGAAGAAAGACGTGTGATCGTCGACAAGGGTACCGAAGCGCCTTTTTCGGGCCGTTATTACAAGCATCGCGGAGAGGGGGTTTACCGTTGCCGCCAGTGCGGTGCGCCGCTGTACCGTTCGCAGGACAAGTTCGATGCCGGGTGCGGCTGGCCGAGTTTCGACGACGAAATCCCCGGTGCCGTGAGGCGCACGACGGATGCCGACGGCCGGCGTACCGAAATCACCTGTGCCCGCTGCGGCGGACACCTGGGGCATGTCTTTACGGGCGAAGGCTTTACGCCCAAAAATACGCGCCACTGCGTCAACTCCGTCTCGCTCGTGTTCGAACCCGAAGGGGAAGCTTCCGCCGGAGCCGAAACGGCCGTAAAACCCGCGGCTTCCTCCCCGGAATCCGAAGGCCGGGCTGCCTCGCAGCCCGAAAAGCAGACGCAGCAGCCCGGAACCCAATTCGGGAGTCCCGGCGCTCAGGCGTCCGGGGCTGACTCGACGTCGGCCGCCCGGCCGGGGGACGGGATGCCGCCCGCAGGGCAGGCCGCGGAGCGTGGCGCGACGGCGATCTTTGCCGGAGGTTGTTTCTGGGGCGTGGAATATATGCTTTCGAAAGTGCCCGGAGTCCTGAAGGTCGAGTCGGGTTACATCGGCGGCACGACCGAAAATCCCACCTATGAAGAGGTATGCAGCCACCGTACGGGACATGCCGAAGCCGTACGTGTGGTATTCGATCCTGCAAAGGTGTCCTACGAGACGCTGGCACGCCTGTTCTTCGAAATCCACGACCCGACCCAGGAAAACGGGCAGGGCCCCGACCTCGGCGATCAGTACCGTTCCGAGATATTCTACACCTCGCCCGCCCAGCAGGCGACGGCTGAGAGGCTCATCGCCGAGTTGCGGCGCAAAGGCTACGACGTCGTGACGCAAGTCACCCCTGCGGGCCGTTTCTGGCCCGCCGAGGATTACCACCAGCGATACTACGAGCGCAAGGGTACGCAGCCGTACTGCCACGCCTATACCAAGCGGTTCTGAGTTTGCGCCGGGGTGCCGCCGCCGCATTGTACCCGGCATTTCATGCCCGGACATATTGTTGTGTCGTTTCCGCCTCCGTAAGGGCATTTCCGATTCCGATACGATTGTAAGACACCCCGCCTCACAGCGGGGTGTCGTGCCGTTCGGGCGTAATCCCGGCCAGGGGCGATACGGGGCCTCGGCGCCGAAGGGTTCTGAAAATCCGCTGCGACGAAACGCTCCCGGCCGAGGACAGATTGCCTTTCGGCCGTGGATTGGTTGCCTTCCGTCCGTGGACAGGCTGCCTTCCGGCTGTGGACAGGTCGCTGTGTTTTAGGCCGTTGCCGCGTGCAAAGCCTATTCTTCGGTGAGTTTCCCGATCTCGCCCTGCATGATATGGGGCAGATTTTCGCGGATTTTCCCGATGGGCCAGTCCCACCATCGCAGTTCCTGCAACCTGGCTACGGTGTCCGCGTCGAAACGCCTGCGGATCTCCCTGGCCGGCACGCCGCCGACGATGGTGTAGGGCGGGACATCCCTGGTGACGACCGCCCGCGCCGCGATCACCGCGCCGTCGCCGATCCTCACACCGGCCATGACGACCGCTTCGTACCCGATCCATACGTCGTTCCCGATTACGATGTCGCCTTTGTTGTCCCACGCCGCGGCGACATCCTTCCTGTCCAGCCCCCACTCCTCGAAAAAGAGCGGGAACGTATAGTTGGCCAGCGATCCCAGCGTGTGGTTGGCACTGTTGAACAGGAACTTGGCGCCGCACGCTATCGAACAGAACTTGCCGATCACCAGCCGGTCGCCGTTGACGGGGTAGTGGTACAGGACGTTGTTCTTTTCGAATTGCGTCGGGTCGTTCACGAAATCGTTGTAGATCGTGTAGTCCCCGACCTCGATCATCGGGTTGCCGATGACCGTGTTCAGGTAGACCGTCTGCCGGTCGTTCGTGCGGGGATAGGTCTTGCTATTCATGGTTGGTCGTTTCAGTCTGCTTTTACGGTGATGATCTGTTTCCAGTCGGTCGTATATTCCTGCGAGAGGTGCTGGCGGTTCATCTTCAGCGGAGCGAACCCCTGTGCCGCCACCACGACCCTGTTGCGGCCGTAGGTGCGGTTGGTCGCGTCCATGGCGTCCATCAGCCGGGCGTGCCTGGCACGATCCACGGGGTCGAACAGGTCGGTTTGCAGCCCCGTGCGCGACGAAATGTCCGAAAGCGTAATCCCGGCTTTCTTGTAGCCGTAGCCTTTGCGGAATATGCGTTGCAGGGCCTTTGCCGCCAGCGGCACCAGCTCCAGCGTGTCGTCGGTCGGCACCACGGGGCGCACGGTCTGGCTTTCGAAATACTGGGGCAGCTCCTCGCGGTGGCGGTTGGTGAGGATGTAGACCGTCACCTCGCCGCAGAGGCTTTGCTGGCGGCGCAGTTTCTCGGCGGCCATCGAGGCGAACGCCGCCACCGAGGTGTGTATCTCCTCGTATTGGGTCAGCTCGTGCGCGAAGCTGCGCGAGACGGTGATCTGCTGTTTGGCCGGCGGGGCGCTCTCGAAGTCGATGCACGCCTCGCCCTGAAGCTCTTTCCATGTGCGCAGCCCCGTGACCCCCATGCGGCCGCGTATCCATGCCTCGGGACGCTGCACGAAGTCCCATGCCGTACGTACGTTGGCGGCCTGCAACATGCGCCGGTGCTTGCGCCCGATGCCCCAGACATCCTCTATCGGGAATTTGCGCAGTACCTTTTCGATGTCCTGCGGACGGTACATCAGGCAGGCGCCCTGCAACTTGGGGTACTCCTTGCAGAGTTTCGACGCGATCTTGGCCAGCGTTTTGGTCGGGGCGATGCCGATGCTCACGGGAATGCCCGTATTGCGGCGTACCGTGCGGCTGATGTGCCGTCCCAACTCCTCCAGCCGTCCGGTTTCGATGCCCCGCAAGTCGAGGAACGCCTCGTCGATGGAGTATACCTCGGCGGCGGGAACCATGCGGCGGAGCGTCCAGATCACGCGCCGCGACATGTCGCCGTAGAGGTTGAAATTACTCGAAAAGACGGCGATGCCGTGCCGTTTTTCGAGGTCGCGGATCTGGAAATAGGGGTGTCCCATGCGGATGCCGAGCGCCTTGGCCTCGTTCGAGCGCGCGATCACACAGCCGTCGTTGTTCGACAGCACGACGACGGGCCGCCCCTCCAGTTCGGGGCGGAAGACCCGCTCGCACGAGGCGAAGAAATTATTGCAGTCGCAAAGTCCGTACATCGTTTTTTCGTGTTGCATGTTGTCCGTGCCCCCCCCCTCGGGCGTTGTGGTTCCCTCGCGGGGATATTGCTCGGCGTGAAGTGACTGGGCCTCCCCGCGGCCGCTTCAGACCTTTTTGATGGCGTACGTCACCACGCCCCATACCGTGAAAGCGCTCTCCTGGCCGATCTCGATCGGTTTGTAGCGCTTGTTCGCGGGCACGAGGACGATCTTGCCCTGTCCCATCCGCAGGCGTTTGAGGGTGAATTCCCCGTCGAGGAAACATACGGCGACACAGCCGTCGTAGGCCTCCAGCGACTTGTCCACGACCAGCAGGTCGCCGTCGGCGATGCCGTCGTCCTGCATGCTGTCGCCCGCGACCCGAGCGAAGAATGTCGCACCCGGATTGCGGATCAGCTCCCGATTCAGGTCGAGGGGCGGGTCGAGGTGGTCGTCGGCCGGCGAGGGAAAACCCGCCGAGACGCCGCTTGTCGCCACGGGAAGTTCCGTGTGGGTCGAGGTGTCGGGGCGGACGAGCCGGAGCCGTATTTCTTCCTGGTTGTCCATCTTGTTATCCATAGTCGCTGCAAAATTGCAAAAAATTTCGTGTAAACCGGCAATATTTCCTACATTTGCCTCCTGAAATCCCGGTTTTATGGAACGTGCCAAAGGTATTCTCTACGCGGCCCTGTCGTCGTCGACCTTCGGGCTGGCGCCGCTCTTCACACTGCTGCTGCTCGGCCTGGGCTACTCTTCGTTCGAGGTGCTGTCCTACCGTTGGGGTGTCGCGTCGGTGTTTCTCTGTGCCCTGGCGCTGCTCGCCGGGCGCAGTTTCCGCCTCTCATGGCCGGAATTGCGGACGGTATTCTTCCTGAGCCTTTTCCGCGCCGCCACGTCGCTGAGCCTGGTCATCGCCTACCAGCATATCGCCAGCGGCGTCGCGTCGACCATCCATTTCATGTATCCGCTGGCCGTCGCCCTGGCCATGATGTGCTTTTTCCGCGAGAAAGGCTCCGTATGGGTCTTTGCGGCCATCGGCATGTCCATCGTCGGCGCCGTGCTCCTTTCGCTGGGCAACGTCGATTTCACCCGGGGGAATACCACGCTGGGCATGGTCTCGGCCGCCGTTTCGGTCGTCTCTTACGGCGGTTATATCGTTGGCGTGCGCAAGAGCCGTGCCGTGGGGATCGACTCCACGGTGCTGACCTGTTACGTGATGGGGCTGGGGGCTTTGTATTTCATTGCCGGCGGCCTCGTTACGGGCGGTATCCGCATCGAGACGGACGGCACGGCGTGGCTCTGCATTCTCGGGGTGGCGCTTCCGGCCACGGCCGTGTCGAACATGACGCTGGTGCAGGCCATCAAACGCATCGGGCCGACGCTGACCTCGGTTTTCGGGGCCTTGGAACCGCTTACGGCCGTGGTCATCGGCGTCGCGGTCTTCGGCGAACCCTTTACGACGCAGGGCGCTGCGGGCATTCTGCTGATCGTCGCAGCCGTCACGATCGTCATCCTGCACAGCGGCCGCCGGAAAGCCTGACCAGGCCGCACTGCGGCGTGCTGCTGCCCGGGGAGCGCAGCTTCCGGATAAAGGCGGCGCGCATCCGGCCGCGGGGGACGGCTTCCCGGATATGGATAACGTACTCCCGGACAAAATAGAACCGACGGAAAACCCGTTTTACCGATATGATCATCAGTGCCAGCCGCCGGACGGATATTCCGGCTTTCTATGCGCCGTGGTTTTTCAACCGCCTGCAGGAGGGTTACCTCCTTGTACCCAATCCCTTCGACCCGAGGACGCTCAGCCGCATCAGCCTCGGGCGCGACGTCGTGGACTGCATCGTATTCTGGACGAAGAACCCGGCGCCGATGCTTCCGCGCCTCGGGGAGTTGTCGGGCTACAACTATTATTTCCAGTATACGCTCAATCCCTACGGTGCCGACCTGGAAAAGCACCTGCCGCCGCTCGAAAAGCGGATCGAGACCTTCAAACGCCTCTCGGATAAGGTAGGGCGCGACAGGGTGGTGTGGCGCTATGACCCGATCCTCACCAATGCGGCCTGCGACGTGGATTTCCACTGCGAGGCCTTCGCCCGGATCGCCCATGCCCTGCGGGATCATACGACGACCTGCATGCTGGGCTTCATCGACCATTACCGCCATATCCGCGGCGTCCTCGGGGCGCTCGGCATCGGGCCCTTGCAGCGGGACGAAATCCAGCGGATGGCCGTGTCGTTCCGCCGGACAGTGGCGTCGACGCCTATCGCATTGAAGACCTGCACCGCAAAGGTCGACCTTCGGCACCTGGGCATCCCGGCCGGCATGTGCATCGACCGCGGGCTGGTCGAACGCATTGCGGGCTATCCGATCGCGGCGAAGAAGGATGCGAACCAGCGCCATATCTGCAATTGCGTCGAGAGCATCGACATCGGCACCTATGAAAGCTGTCTGAACGGCTGTGTCTATTGCTATGCCATCCGGGGCAATTACGGTACGGCGGAGTATAACCGCCGCAGGCACGATCCCCGCTCGCCGCTGATGATCGGGCATCTTTGCGACGACGATGTGGTGAAAGAGCGGCCGGTAAAAAGCCTCCGCAGCACGCAGCATACGCTGTTTTAACAGGACGGCGTCTCTTCGGGGGCGTGTTTCTTCGATATTTTCCCGGATAGCTCCCGGTATGTGCAGTTCATTATTTCATAGCGTTTTACTTCATGCGTCCTGCGGTCTTCCTGCACCAGATAGGCGCGTTTTGCCCACGCCTCGATCGTGAAATCGCATGCCGGCCCTTCCAATTTCAGCACGTGCGAGTCCATCAGGTTCCAGAAAATGAAGCGCAGCTTGTTGGCATAGCTTCCGTTTGCAAACGACATTTGTGCGCCTGTTTCGTCCTTAAAATAGACGCTGTTGAAATTTTCTCTTGCCCGTCCCATAGCAGTTGTGTTTAGTCGGTGCAAAGGTCGGAAGGTGTAATGACAAGTTTTGACACCGTTGCGTATTTTTTTGAATGCACGATGCCGGAATGGAGTTCTCAAACTATCGTTTCAGCACCTTTCGCAACCTGTCGAGCCCCTCGGCCAGCAATTTCCGCGGGCAGGCGATGTTCAGGCGGATGAAATCCCGGCCGGCCTCGCCGTATATCGCCCCGGGGTTTATGCGCAGTTTCGCCTCTTCGAGCAGCTTCGTCTCCAGCTCGTCGGACGTAAGTCCCGATGCCCGGCAGCCGACCCACACCAGGTAAGTCCCCTCCAGCGGCAGCACCGGGTACTGCGGCAGGTTGCGGTCGAAATACTCCCGCAGGAAGCGGTAGTTGTCGTGCAGGTATTCGTTGAGCGCATCGAGCCATTCGGCGCCTTCGTCGTAGGCTGCGATCAGCGCTTCGATGGCGAAGGGGCCGATCTCCCCGGTTTCGTTGATCTGGAGCGAGTGCCCGATCCTTGCCCTCAGGGCCGCATCCGCCGCAAAGATGTTGGCGACCTGCAACCCCGCGAGGTTGAATGCCTTGCTCGGCGAGGTGCAGGTCACCGAACGGCGTTCGAACTCCTCGCAGAGCGAGGCGAACGGCGTATAGCGGAATCCCGGCATCACCAGCTCGCAGTGTATCTCGTCGGCTACGACCACGACGTCGTGGCGCAGGCACAGCTCCCCGATGCGGTGCAGCTCCGCGGGCGTCCAGACCCGTCCGGCAGGGTTGTGCGGGTTGCACAGCAGCATCAGCTTCACGGCCGGGTCGGCGGCTTTACGCTCCAGGTCGTCGAAGTCGATCGTGTAGGTGTTGTCGCGGTATACCAGCGGGCTTTCGGCCGCCTGGCATCCGCTGTTGTGGATCGAGGTGAAGAAATGGTTGTAGACCGGCGTCTGGATCAGGACTTTGTCGCCCGGTTGCGTCAGGGCCTTGATGACGGCCGACAGGGCGGGGATGACGCCTGTCGTATGGAGCACCCATTCCGGCCGGATCTGCCAGCCGTGGCGGCGGCGGAACCACCCCGTAATCGCGTCGTAGTAGGCTTTCGGAGCCGTCGCATACCCGAAAATGTCGTGTTGCACCCGCCGCTTCAAGGCGGCTGCGACAGCGGGTGCCGTACGGAAGTCCATGTCGGCCACCCACATGGGCAGCACCTCGGGATCGGTATCCATATCCCATTTGATCGCGTTCGTCCCGCGGCGCGGGACTATTTCATCGAAATCGTATTTCATGCGGAATTGTATTTGCTTGTTTATAAATACGTCGGAGCCTCCCCGAAAGTTTCATTCCAGGTTCCGGTTTTGCACGGCAGGCAGGCTGCCGGCTGACCCTCACGTTCCGGCAGCGTACCCTTATGCTCGCCGATGTACCCTTATCTGCTTCTCCTTTCCCCATCCGTACCGCCATGCGATGCGGGGAAACGAAAAACGAGGCAGTCGTAAACTGCCTCGTTTCCTGTTTTTTATCTCCAAAGATTTCCTCTCCGGTTTGCTGGCTGTGCGTAGGGGTCTCGAACCCCTGACCCCTTGCGTGACAGGCACGTATTCTAACCAGCTGAACTAACGCACCATTTTGGTATTGCGAGTGCAAAGATACTATATTTTCTAAAACCTGCAAATAATTCCGTGATATTTTTTTTGCCGTTTGCCTGCCGTGTCCGGCTGTGCCGCCGCCGGATGCGTGCCTCCCGGCAGGTGTGCTGTTCCCTGCCCCCTCCCGGCCTGTCCGGTGCTTCCCCGCCTCCCGCCGGGGATGTGGATGGATGCTCCGGAGCCGGCGGATGTTTTTCCTTTCCGGGGTCGCCGGGCGGATTCTCCGGAGCATCCTATTGTTTCCCTTTCCCGGAACCGTAGGGTAGGTGTCCTTGGGGACTTTCTTTCCGGCGTGAGCCCTCCCCCTTGTTCCGGCAGGCGTACCCCCTCCCTTATGCTCGTCGACATACCCTTATCTGCCTTGCCTTTCCCCGTCCGCACCGCCATGCGATGCGGGGAAACGAAAAACGAGGCAGTCGTAAACTGCCTCGTTTCCTGTTTTTTATCTCCAGAGATTTCCTCTCCGGTTTGCTGGCGGTGCGTAGGGGACTCGAACCCCTGACCCCGTGCGTGACAGGCACGTATTCTAACCAGCTGAACTAACGCACCGTTTGGTCTATTGCGAGTGCAAAGATAGTGTAATTTTTCAAAACGGCAAGCGCTTTTACGGCTTTTTGAAGAAAGAAAATTGTACGCTTCCGTAACTCCTTAATTGCCAGAACTCCTCGCAGGCCGAGAAATCCATTTTTTTCGAATGTTCGAAGATGAAAATCCCCTCCGGGCGCAGCAGGTTGCCCTCCAGCACCAGTTTCACCACCTGTTCGCTGCCCTCCAGGTCGTAGGGGGCGTCCGAAAAAATCACGTCGAACTGCTTGGTGCAGCTCTTCAGGTAGAGGAACGCATTGGCCTTCACGGGATAGAGGTTGCCGATGCCGAGCTGTGCCGCCGTCTGCCGGATAAAGTTGTAATGCACCGGGTTGATCTCCACCGATGTGACGCTCCGTGCTCCGCGCGAGGCGAACTCGTAGCTTATCGACCCCGTCCCGGCAAAGAGGTCGAGCACGTCGCACTGCTCGAAATCCACCAGGTTGCCCAGTACGTTGAACAGGTTTTCCTTGGCGAAATCGGTCGTCGGGCGTGCCCGCAGGTTGCGCGGCGGGTTGATGGCCCGCCCCTTGTATTTTCCGCTGACTATTCGCATACGATCCGTTTGAAATAACCTTTCAGCAGCTTGCCGCACGCCTTGGCGTCGTCGCCGGAAATCCTGAGTTCGCAGCTTTTGAGCGCGAACTCCTTTTCGAGCCGTTCCGTGAAGTAGCATACGTCCGCCGTGTCCGGTGCGGGGATCACCCCCGCGAAGCGGAGGATGCCGTCGTACACCTTAATATATAGGAGTCCCGCCGTGCGGTATGCCCATACGGTCGGTGTTCCGGCCTGCACCTCCCGGAGCAGCGGGGTGGTGTAGAGGATGCGGTCTCCCAGCTTCTCCTCCGCCTGCCGCAACGCCTCCCGGTGCGCAGCCATTACGGCGACGATTCCCTGCACGGGGAGGCTGCATACGGCGCGCTCTTCCGCGGCGGGAGCCATGCCGTTTGCCGCGAGCAGCGTCCCGGCGTCCCCGGTGCCGAGCACCTCCTCCGGGACGAGCATCGTCCGTGCCGTCAGCAGCTCCGCCACCACGGGTTCCTCCCCCGGAAATTCCCCGTCGAGGCCGTGCGCCGAAAAAGAGTGTCCATCCAACGTAAGCTGAATGGACACCTTATTTGTAGCTTGCGGAGTGTTACTCCCAGTTACCTGCTTCATTGTTACCAGCTTCCATTGAACCGAACTTGACGCCGGGGTAGCGGTTGAAGTTGTTCTCCTCGTCGTCGATCAGGTTGATGATCTCCTGGCGGTAAGCCACCGTGTCGAGGAACATCTTGTAGGGTGCGCGGCACTCCACGATCGGGATCACGACCTTCGACTCGGTGGTGATGATGCCTGCCTCCATGATGTACTGGGCCTTGTCATCGGTGCCGGGGATGTAACGCAGCTGCTCAACGTCCTGTTTCGAAAGGCGCTTGGGCGAGAAGATCGTATCGATCACGGCGATCTTGAACTTCTCGACGTTCTTTTTGCCCATCTTCTTCAGCTGTGCCATGGCTACGGAGTCATCCTCGTCGACGATCTTGCGCTCGAGTTCGAGCGTATCCTGCAGGATGAAATTCGCCAGCGTGTCGAAACTGCCCGTGAAACGCTGGTACTTCGACTTGAATGCGCGCTGTGCCGTACGGATGTCCTTGATGCGGTCGATGACCTGGGCTTTCTTGGCCTTCAACTCGTCATCGAACTTGATCGGGGTCGAGATCTGGTCGTAGATAACGTAGACCAGCGCCACGATAGCTACAGCAAGAATGATTTGAGCGATTTTTTTCATTTTTTAAGCTAATCTAATATTTGTTTGTAATTTTGTACAAAATATAACACACGCATGTTCAGCACACGTATTGCGACCCAAATTTACGCTAAAATTTGTTTTGAAACAACTCTTGGGCAAAAAAAAATCATAGAAAAATTGTCCGAATACCTTGCAGGTGACGATTTTTCGCGGATTTTCGTGCTGAACGGGTATGCCGGCACGGGCAAAACGACGCTGATAGCGGCACTCGTGGGGGCGCTTAAGGATTTGAATATCAAACCCATCCTGCTCGCCCCGACGGGCCGTGCGGCCAAAGTCCTCGCCCAATACGCTCAGGAAAAGGCCTTTACCATCCACAAGCGGATATACCGTCAGCGCACCAATGCCGATTACGAATCGAAATATTCGCTCAACTTCAACGCCGAGAAGGGGGCGGTATTCATCGTCGACGAGGCCTCGATGCTCTCCGACAGCCCGGGCGGCGGGGCGCTTTTCGGCTCCGGGTCGCTGCTCGAAGACCTCGTGCAATACGTCCGCAGCGGCCGTGACTGCCGCCTGGTGCTCGTCGGCGACAGCGCCCAGCTGCCGCCCGTCGGGGCGGATCGCAGCCCGGCGCTCGACGCCGCGTCGCTCGCCCGTTTCGGCGATGTCGAGTACGCCACGATGGATGACGTGGTGCGCCAGGAGGCCGAGTCGGGGATTCTTTTCAATGCCACGCTCGTGCGGTGCATGCTCGAGAACGGCATCCACGAAATCCCGCATTTCGAAATGGGCTTCCCCGACATCGAGGCGGTCGAAGGCGGGGAGTTCCTCGAAAAGCTGCAGGATTGTTACGCCAGGTACGGCCGCGACGAAACCATCGTCATCACCCGTTCGAACAAGCGTGCCAACCGTTACAACGAGGGCATCCGCCGCAACGTGCTCTATGCCGAGGAGGAGATCGAGAGCAACGACATGCTGATGGTCGTGAAGAACAACTATTATTATACCGGGCACACCGAAAACTGCCCGATGCACTTTATCGCCAACGGCGACATCGCGCGGCTCAAACGGCTGCGGCGCTACGAGGATTTCTACGGTTTCCGTTTCGCCGACGTCGTGCTCGAATTCCCCGACTACGAGGATACGGAGATCGAATGCAGGATCCTGCTCGACACGATCGCCTCGGAATCCCCGGCGCTGACCCGCGAGGAGTCCTCGCGCCTTTTCTACGAGGTCGAGAAGGACTACCTCGACGTCAAAAGTAAAATCAAGCGCTTCAAGGAGATCCGCGAGAACCCGCATTTCAACGCGCTCCAGGTGAAATTCTCCTATGCCGTGACGTGCCATAAGGCCCAGGGCGGGCAGTGGAAGGCCGTTTTCGTCGACCGCTGTCTGTTCGGCGACGAGCCCATGACGCGCGACATGCTCCGCTGGCTTTACACGGCGCTGACGCGCGCCACCGATAAACTGTACCTCGTAAATTTCGACAAGAAGTTCTATGAATAGCGAACTGCATCCCCTCGAACCTTTCCTGCCGGCCAACGCCCGGGTGCTGATGCTGGGCAGCTTCCCGCCCAAGCGCATCCGCTGGTCGATGGATTTCTTCTACCCGAACCTGCAAAACGACATGTGGCGGATCGTGGGCTACCTGGCTACGGGCGACAAGTCGCATTTCCTGATGCCCGGCGGCCGGAAATTCGACAAGGAGCGCATCGAGGCCTTCTGCCGCTGCCGCGGGATCGCACTCTACGACACGGCGGTCGAAGTCATCCGGCTGAAAGACAATGCGTCGGATAATTTTCTTCAAGTCGTGCGCGAGGTGGATCTCGCCTCCCTGCTGGCGCGTATCCCGGCCTGCCGCACCCTCGTCACTACCGGCCAGAAAGCCACCGATACGCTGCGTGCGATCACGGGGTGCGACGAACCGGCCGTAGGCCAGAGCATCGGGTTCGAATATGCCGGGCGGAACATGCGGCTGTGGCGTATGCCCTCCTCGTCGCGGGCCTATCCGCGGCCTGTGGAGTGGAAGGCCGAATTTTACCGAAAAGTATTCGAAATGAATGAAATTCTGTAAAATAGAGTATCCTTGCGTAGCAAAAAAAACAAAAATAATTTCCATTCCCGGCTTGGTTTGAGAACCAAATTCTGTTATCTTTGTATGGAAATTACATACAATTTTTTATTGTGAACGCAGAGAAAAAAATAGACAAAAAATATGTCGAGACACCGCTGATGAAGCAATATTATTCGATCAAGGCGGTGCATCCCGATGCCATCCTGCTCTTCCGGGTAGGGGACTTTTACGAGACATTCGGCGAGGACGCGATCAAGGCCAGCGGCATCCTCGGCATTACGCTCACGCGGCGGGCCAACGGATCGGCAACCTACGTCGAACTGGCCGGGTTTCCCTACCATGCCATCGACACCTACCTGCCCAAGCTGGTACGGGCGGGCGAGCGCGTAGCCATTTGCGAACAACTCGAAGACCCGAAGCTCGTCAGGGGGCTGGTCAAGCGCGGCGTGATCGAGCTGGTCACCCCGGGCATCGTGCTGGGTGACAATATCCTGGCCAACAAGGAAAACGCCTTCCTCGCTTCGGTCTACTTCGGCCGGCAGACGACCGGTGTGGCGTTCCTCGACATTTCGACGGGCGAGTTCTACGTGGCCGAAGGCTCCGACAACTACGTCGACAAGCTCATTTCGAACCTCGCACCCAAGGAGATCATCTACCAGCGCGGTTACGAAGACCGCTTCTCTGCCGCTTTCGGGTCGAAACATTACACCTACCGGCTCGACGAATGGGTCTTCTCGGAGGAGGTCAACCGTGGAAAACTCTGCAAGCAGTTCACGACCACGTCGCTCAAGGGCTTCGGCGTCGACCATTTCACCAGCGGCATATCTGCCGCCGGCGCCATCCTCTACTACCTCGAATTCACCGAGCACCGCGACATCGCCCATATCCGTTCGATTTCGCGTATCGACCAGGACGACTACGTGTGGGTCGACAAATTCACGATCCGCAACCTCGAGCTGTTCTCGTCGAACGGGGGGCGCGAGAAGTGCAGCTTCGCCGATGTCATCGACCGCACGCTCACCCCCATGGGCGGCCGCCTGCTCAAACGTTGGATCGCCATGCCCGTCAAGGATACCGTGCAGATCAACGAACGGCTGGACGTAGTCGGACATTTCGTCGAGGATGCCGACCTGGCCGACACCGTGCGCGAGCAGGTGGCGCTGGTGGGCGACATGGAGCGTATCGCGTCGCGTATCGCCGCGGCGCGGGTGACGCCCCGGGAACTGGTGCAGCTCAAGAATTCGCTCTTTGCGGTCGAATTGCTCAAGGCGGCGCTCGAATCCACGGACGACGACCGATTGCATGCGCTGGCGGCGCAGATCGACCTGATGACCGGCGTGCGCGACCGCATCGCGCGGGAGATATACCCCGATCCGCTCAACAACCAGATTCAGAAGGGCGGCGTCATCGCCGACGGCGTGGATCCCGAGCTGGACGACCTGCGCCGCATTGCGCTCCACGGCAAGGATTACCTGGCACGCATCCAGCAGCGCGAGAGCGAGACGACGGGCATCCCGTCGCTCAAGATCAGCTACAACAACGTCTTCGGCTACTATATCGAAGTGCGCAACGCCCATAAGGACAAGGTGCCCCAGAGCTGGATCCGCAAGCAAACCCTTGCCAATGCCGAACGCTACATCACCGAGGAGCTGAAGGAATACGAAGAGAAGATCCTCGGGGCCGAGGAGAAGATGCTGGTGATCGAACAGCGCATCTATGCCGACATCATCGCCCACATAAGCCGTTCGCTCGCCGTGCTGCTGCGCGACGCCGCTGTCGTGGCGCGTGTCGACTGCCTGCAATCCTTCGCCCGCATCGCCTGCGAACGCCGCTATGTCCGTCCCGTGCTCGACGACGGCAAGCGCATCGACATCCGCCAGGGACGCCATCCCGTCATCGAGACGCTTATGCCCGTAGGGGAGGAGTATATTCCCAACGACGTGTTGCTCGACGACAAGGAACAGCAGATCATGATGATCACCGGCCCCAACATGTCGGGTAAGTCGGCCCTGCTGCGGCAGACGGCGCTCATCATCCTGATGGCGCAGATGGGATCCTTCGTCCCCGCCAAATCGGCGCATATCGGTGTGGTGGACAAGATATTCACGCGCGTCGGGGCGTCGGACAACATCTCGCAGGGCGAATCGACCTTCATGGTCGAGATGCTCGAATCGGCCAGCATCCTCAATAACATCTCCGACCGCAGCATCGTCCTGCTGGACGAAATCGGCCGCGGCACGAGCACCTACGACGGTATTTCCATCGCCTGGGCGATGGTCGAGTACCTGCACAACCACCCGACGGCGCACGCCAAAACGCTCTTCGCCACACACTACCACGAGCTGAACGAAATGGAGCAGATGTGCCCCCGCGTGAAAAACTACCACGTGAGCGTCAAGGAGATGGGCAACCAGATCGTCTTCCTGCGCAAGCTCGAACGCGGCGGCACGGAACACTCGTTCGGTATCCACGTGGCGCGCATGGCCGGCATGCCGATGTCGGTGGTGTCGCGTGCCGACGAGATCCTGCGCAACCTCGAATTGGTCTACGGCAACAACGAGATCGTACCGAGCCGCAGCCTCAAAAGCCGCGGCAAGAAACCTTCGCCGTCGGTCAGGGAGGCTGCCGAAGCCGGCGCCCCGCAGAACATGCAACTGTCGATGTTCCAGCTGGACGATCCGGTGCTGGTACAGATCCGCGACCAGATCAAGGGGTTGGACATCGATTCGCTGACACCCATCGAGGCACTCAACAAACTCAACGAAATCAAAAAGATAACAGGCATATGATCAAGCATCGCATCATGTCCGCAGCGACTTTGCTGGGCGGGGTGGTTTTTACCGGGCATGCCGTGGCGCAAAGCCCGGAGGTGGCGCGGCGGCTCGATGCGAAATACGATGTGGTGTGGCCTGCGGCCGACGGACTCATAAGGGTTAATAAGGGCGGGTACCGTATTCCCGATTCGCGTATGAAATCCAACGGAAAATACGGGTATGCCGATACCCTCGGGCAGGTGGTGGTGCCGCCGGCCTACGACGATGCCGCGGATTTCGGCAACGGCCATGCCGTGGTCGGGCGGAAAGCCGGGGATGGCAGGATGCTCTACGGCCTGATTGACCGCTCGGGGCGTGTGGTCGTGCCGCTGGAGTGGGAGCGCTTGGGCGGTGTCCGTAACGGGGTCTGTGTGGCCCGCACCGGCACGGCCGCCGAACGGGAATTCTCGCTCGCCGATACGCTGGGCAATGTCCGCAGCCTCGGTTACGACTATTGCAGCGATTTTTCCAACGGGCTCGCCCGCGTGGGTGTCGGTGCCTATGTCGAGAAGGAAAACGTAGCGGGGATTACGCTCCGGGATGCGTACGAATTCCGCGGGAAGTTCGGGTATATCGCCCCGGATGGCGGAATCGTTATTCCTGTGCAGTTCGACGACGCCCGGGATTTCGCGCAGGACGGGCTGGCCCCGGTCGGCATTCAGGGAAAATACTATGTCAAATGGGGGTTCATCGACAAGTCGGGGCGACAGGTCGTGCCGTGCAACTTTTACAGTGCCGAGGAGTTCCTGGGCGACCGGGCCGTAGTGAGCAAGGTCGTTACGGGCGGGAAATTGGCCTACGGCTATATCGACCGCAGCGGGAAGGAGGTAATCCCCTGTCAGTTCGACATGGCTTCGGGCTTCCGCTTTGCCAACACATGGGTCGGCATGGAGCAGGACGGTGAATATACCTATACGCTGATCGGCCCCAACGGGGAAACCGTGCTGCCGTTCCGTGTGGGCGATTTGCAGGACGGAGGAAAATACGGGCACGCGGCGGCCTCCATCTCCGATGCCGCGGGGCGTAAACGCTTCGGGATCGTCGCCAATAACGGGAAGGTGATCCTGCCGTTCGAGTACGACCATATAGCTATTTTTTCGGAGTGGGATGCGGCGAACAACCGCTGGCAGGAGAGCGCCATGGGAACAAAGGACGGGCAAAATTTCAGCTTCGACATCTCCCGGCGGGGCGAGTAGCCTTTTCCGCCCCGGCGTGTTCCTTCCTTCCTGCATTCGGTTCCGCGGCAGGCGGGTGCTTTCTGTTTTGTTTGGCCCCGGGTACCCATGTGCAGTGACGGTTGGCTGCCGCAGCCGGCAAGTCGCAGCTGATCGTAGCCTTAGGGTGCAAAGCGGCTGCGGCTTGGATTCCGATTCCGAAATAAAACCCCGGCGCAATCTCTTTGCGCCGGGGTTTTCGTTGCAGGATATCCGTAAATTCCTCGGAGTCCCGTCCTGTTATCTCCTTTCCCATAATGCCGTTCTCGGGCCTTTCGGTCACCCGGTTGTCCGGCTACTCGTTACGCGCGATCAGCGAACTGATGTTCTGGATCAGCATCGCCACGGCCACCGAGTTGAAACCGCCCTCGGGGATGATGACATCGGCGTAGCGCTTCGAGGGTTCGACGAACTCGTCGTGCATGGGCTTCACGGTCGAGGTGTATTGCGTGATGACCGACTGCATCGTACGCCCGCGCTCGCAGACGTCACGCAGGATACGGCGCGCCAGGCGTATGTCGGCGTCCGTGTCCACATAGACCTTGATGTCCATCATGTCGCGCAGCTCCTTGTTTTCGAAGATCAGGATGCCGTCGACGATGATTACCTTCGAAGGCTTCACGCACACGGTTTCCGCCGTACGGTCGTGGTCGACGAACGAGTAGACCGGGTGCTCGATGGGGACGTTGTCCTTCAGCGCCTTGATGTGGTCGACCAGCATCTGCGTGTCGAACGCCTGCGGATGGTCGTAATTGAGTTTCGTGCGTTCCTCGTAGGTCAGCTCGGGGTGCGCCTTGTAATAGTAGTCGTGGCAGAGCGTCACGACGTCGTCGCCTACGAAGGCCTCTTGCAGGCGTTTGACGAGCGTGGACTTTCCCGAGCCGGTTCCTCCGGCGACTCCGATTACGGTAACTTTCATAGTGTCAGTCTGTAATATCGGTTATATAAAGAAAAGGATCGCACCTTTCGCAAGGGCAATCCTTTTCCTTTTCATTATGCGTCGATATTTGCGTAATGCGCGTTTTTCTCGATGAATTCGCGTCGGGGCGGCACTTCGTCACCCATCAGCATCGAGAAGATGCGGTCTGCCTCGGCAGCGTTTTCGATGTTCACCTGGCGCAGGATGCGCGTGTCGGGGTTCATCGTCGTTTCCCACAGCTGGTGGGCGTTCATCTCGCCGAGACCTTTGTAACGCTGCACGTGCGCCCCCTTGCCGAATTCGGCGGTGATGGTGTCGCGTTCCTTCTCCGTCCAGCAATAGCGCTCCTGCTTGCCTTTCTTCACGAGGTAGAGGGGCGGGGTGGCGATGTAGACGTGGCCGTTCTCGATCAGCTCCTTCATCTTGCGGAAGAAGAACGTCAGCATCAGCGTCGCGATGTGGCTGCCGTCGACGTCGGCATCGGTCATGATGATGATCTTGTCGTAGCGGAGTTTCTCCAGGTTGAGCGCCTTGCTGTCCTCCTCGGTGCCGATCGTCACACCCAGCGCCGTGAACATGTTCTTGATCTCCTCGTTCTCCCACATGCGGTGCTCCTGCGCCTTTTCGATGTTCAGGATCTTACCGCGCAGCGGCATGATGGCCTGGAAATTACGGTCGCGGCCCGATTTGGCCGTGCCGCCTGCCGAGTCACCCTCGACGAAGAAGATTTCGGCGATCGAACGGTCGCGGCTCGAACAGTCGGCGAGTTTGCCGGGGAGCCCGGCTCCCGAAAGTACGGTCTTGCGCTGCACCATTTCACGGGCGTGGCGTGCCGCGTGGCGCGCCGTCGCAGCCAGGATGACTTTCTGCACGATGGCCTTGGCATCCTTGGGGTTTTCCTCCAGGTAGTGGCCCAGGGCGGCGGACATCGCCTGGTCTACGGCGGCCGAGACCTCGTCGTTGCCCAGTTTGGTCTTGGTCTGGCCTTCGAACTGCGGCTCCTGCACCTTCACCGAAACCACGGCTGTGAGCCCCTCGCGGAAGTCGTCGCCGTTGATGTCGAACTTCAGTTTGGCGAGCATACCCGAATCCTCGGCGTATTTCTTGAGCGTACGGGTCAGCGCGCGGCGGAAGCCCGTCAGGTGCGTACCGCCCTCGATGGTGTTGATGTTATTTACATAGGAGTGCACGTTCTCCGAGAACGAGTCGTTGTACTGCATGGCCACCTCGACCGGGACGCCGTTCTTTTCGGTATCGAGGTAGATGATCTGGTCGATGATCGGCGTGCCGCGCGTGGCGTCGAGGTACTGGACGAACTCCTTGAGGCCCTCTTCCGAATAGAAGTGGTCTTCGCGGGTATTGCCTTCGTCGTCCCTGCGCTTATCGTAGAGGTTCAGGCGGATGCCCTTGTTCAGGAACGCCAGTTCGCGCAGGCGGTTGGCCAGGATGTCGTATTTGTATTCCGTCGTGAGCGTGAAGATGCTCTCGTCGGGTTTGAACGTGATGGTGGTGCCGCGGTCGGAGCATTCGCCGATGACCTCGACCTGCGAGGTGGGAGCGCCCTTGCTGTACGTCTGGCGGTATATTTTCCCGTCGCGGCTGCGGATCTCGGCGATCAGCAGC
Source organism: Alistipes sp. AM16-43 (assembly GCF_003435745.1). Taxonomy (NCBI): domain Bacteria; kingdom Pseudomonadati; phylum Bacteroidota; class Bacteroidia; order Bacteroidales; family Rikenellaceae; genus Alistipes; species Alistipes sp. AM16-43. Next base: position 754,317 of record NZ_QTUQ01000001.1, on the reverse strand, counting down.
GTCGAAAGTGCGTTCACGCACGATACGCCCACGCCGTGCAGGCCGCCCGAGACCTTGTAGCTGCCCTTGTCGAACTTACCGCCCGCATGGAGAACCGTAAGCACGACTTCGAGTGCCGATTTACCCTCCTTTTCGTGGTAGTCGGTCGGGATGCCGCGGCCGTTGTCGCGTACGGTGATGGAGTTGTCCTCGTTGATCGTCACGTCGATGTCGGTGCAATAGCCCGCCAGCGCCTCGTCGATCGAGTTGTCGACCACCTCGTAGACCAGATGGTGCAGGCCCTTCTCGCCTATGTCGCCGATATACATGGCGGGGCGCTTGCGCACCGCCTCAAGCCCTTCGAGAACCTGGATATTCGAAGCGGAATATTCTTCTTCTTGCTTTTTTACGTTTTCTAATTCGGTACTCATCTGTCGTCTTTAAAATATCGTACAAATATACGAAATATATCCCGAATAAACAATAGCCGCCTGGCTTCCGCCAGACGATTTTTTGCGGTTGCAGGACGTTTCGGAGGCATCCCCGCAGGGTGTGCCGCAACATACCCCGGGCGGGATGCGGCAGCGTGGGGTTTACGGTCTGTTATCCGAGTTCGGCTTTGAGGTCTACCTCGCGGATTTTACCCTGCGCGAAGAGTATGGCGCGGGCGGGGTAGTTCTCGATCAGTGCGGTGTTGTGCGTGGACATGACCACGGCACAGCCGCGGCCGGCAATCTCCTGGAAGAGCCGCATGATGCCTTCGGCCGTCACGGGGTCGAGGTTGCCGGTGGGCTCGTCGGCCAGCAGCACCTGCGGGTCGTTCAGCAGGGCGCGTGCGATGACCAGCCGCTGCTGCTCGCCCCCCGAGAGTTCGAACGGCATTTTGTAGCTTTTGGCCTCGAGGTCTACGAGCTTGAGCACCTGGTCGATCCGCTCCCGGATCTGGTCTTCGCGCTTCCATCCCGTGGCTTTCATTACGTAATAGAGGTTCATGAAGACGTTGCGGTCGGTCAGCAGCTGGTAGTCCTGGAATACGATGCCGATCCGGCGGCGGAGGTAGGGGATGTCGCGGCGCCTGAGTCTGCGCAGGTCGTAGCCTGCCACGCGTCCTTCGCCGGAGAGCAGCTGCACCTCGGCGTAGAGGGTTTTGAGCAGGGTGCTCTTGCCGCTGCCGACGCGTCCGATCAGGTAAACGAATTCGCCCGGAGCCACACACAGGTTCACATCCGACAGCACCATCTCTCCCCGGCGCATCAGCTTCTCGGCCGAGGTGCTGCCGAACGGGTTGTCCGCATGGTAGATGGCTGCGTTTTTCAGCCTTACGACATATTTTTCGCTCATAGGTTCTGGTCGCTGGAATTATTTTCCAAAGATAGTCAAAATATCCGTACGGGGATGTCGGCACGGCGAAAAAAACCGCCAAAACTGCTTCTGAAGGGATATTTTGATCCTTCTCGACCGGAAATATATAACAAAAAAGCCCTTTGGGTTGCGCAAAAACAACCGTATAATTTGCATTTCCGCCCGAGGGTGCTTAAATTTGCACGATAGGCCGTGACGCCTCGGCCTGACAGTAAGCAAAAATCTTTGAATGAAAGAAAACGAGATCCTGCGGGAGATTATGCGGGATGCCAAAATAGGTTGGTGGCAAGCCGACCGTAACCGCCGCGTGTTCCATATTTCGGAAGGGCTCCGCGACCTGCTGGGGGTCGCTTCGTGCGATGTGACTTACGAAGAGTTCGGGAAGATGATAACTCCGGCCTACCGGGAATATGCCCTCGCCTCGATCGGGGTGCGGGGCGGCGCCGAACGCCTCTACCCGCTGCAAGGCCCCGAGGGGGAGATATGGTGCTATTGGAAACTGTTGCGCGAAGAGGTTGCCGAAGACGGGGGGATGTTGCTGACGGGTTATTTCCGGGTGGTCGACCCGCCGTCCGAAGTGGTCAGGTCGGAGGAAAAACAACGGATCAACGACCTGCTGTTCCGTCTTAACAGCATTTCGCAAACGCTGCTTTCGCTGCTGAAAGTCGATGACCTGGATGCCGTCGTCGACGAAATCCTGGCCGACGTGCTGACCATGTTCGATGGCGGAAGGGCCTATATCATCGAATCCGACCCCGAACACCGTTTATATAATTGCACCTACGAAGTCACGGCCGAGAATGTCGCCGGGGAACAGGAGCTGGTAAGCGGTATTTCGATGGACGAGGTGCCCTGGTGGACGCAGCGCATCGCCAACGGCCAGCCCGTAATCATCTCTTCGCTCGACGAATTGCCCGACGAGGCTTTCCGCGAGCGCGAGGTGCTGGCCATGCAGGACATCAAGTCGCTGATCGCCGTGCCGCTCCTCTCGCGCGACAAGGTGTGGGGATATGCCGGCATCGACATCGTGAACCGGCCCCGGAGATGGACGGGCGAGGATTTCCAGTGGTTTTCGTCGCTGATCAATATCATCAGCCTCTGTATCGAATTGCAGCGCTCCGAGCGCGAGGCGCAGTCCGAACGTAAGTACCTCCAGAGCCTCTACCACCACATGCCCCTGGGGTATGCCCAGCTGCGGGTCATCCGTGACGAGCAGGGGAAACCCGTCGACCTGCTGGTGCTGGATGCCAACTACACCGCCGACAAGATCATGGGGACTGCGCGCGAAACCTATATCGGCAGGCGTATCTCCGAACTGGGACTGGATATGGAGCAATATCTGAAAACTTTTACGGAGGTGCTCCGCAGCGACGGATTTATCGAGCGCGACTCCTTTTACGAGATCTCGAAACGCTGGATACATTCCATCCTCTATACGACCCGGTCGGACGAGGTCATCAGCCTCTTTTCCGACACTACGGAAATGCGCAATGCCCACGAGGCGTTGTTCAACAGCGAAAAAATGCTGCGCAATATTTTCGACAACGTCCAGGTCGGGGTGGAGCTTTATGACAAAGAGGGCTGCCTGGTCGACATCAACACCAAAAACCTCGACATCTTCGGCATCGCGGCGAAGGAGGATGTGCTGGGGATCAATTTTTTCGAGAACCCGATCGTGCCCGAGGAGATCCGCCGCAACGTGCGCAACGGGCAGGAGCAGTCCTTCAGGCTTGATTATCCTTTCGACCGGCTGGGCGGCTACTATCCCTCCCGCAAGAAAGGCAGCGTGCAGATATATACCAAGGTGACCATGCTGTACGACATGTACGGCGAACTGGTCAACTTCCTGGTGCTGAATATCGACAACACCGAGATCAACGAAGCCCACCACAGACTGGAGGAGTTCGAAAGTTCGTTCTCGCTGGTGAGCCGCTTCGGCAAGGTGGGGTACGCCCGCTTCGACCTGGTGACCCGCGACGGGTATGCCGTGCCGCAATGGTACCGCAACCTGGGCGAGGAGAGCGACACCCCCATGACGCAGGTGATCGGCGTCTACAACCATGTCAACCCCGAAGACCGCGAGGCTGTATTCCGGGAGATCGGGCGCGTCAAGGCCAACGAGTCGAACGGCTTCACGCTCGACCTGCGGGTCGGGCTCCGCGACGGCAAGAACGGGTGGACGCGCGTCAACGTGGTGCGCAACCCGCTGAATACCGACCCCTCGAAGATCGAGATGGTATGCGTCAATTTCGATGTCACGGAACTCAAGCAGACGGAGAAAAGCCTGATCGAAGCCAAGAACAAGGCCGAGGTCAGCGACCGCCTGAAATCGGCCTTCCTGGCCAATATGAGCCACGAGATACGTACGCCGCTCAATGCCATCGTGGGGTTCTCGAACCTGCTGGCCGAAACCGACGATATCGCGGAGCGCCGCGAGTACATGCAGGTTGTCGAGGAGAATAACGACCTGTTGCTCAAATTGATATCCGATATCCTCGACCTTTCGAAGATCGAGGCCGGAACGTTCGAGTTCAATTACGGCATGCTCGACGTCAACCGCATGTGCGAGGAGGCGGTGCGTTCGCTGCGCCTCAAGGTGCAGGACAAGCCCGTCGAATTGCTTTTCGGCGATCATGAGGCGCAATGCCGCATCGTCGGGGACAAGAACCGGCTGTTGCAGGTCATCACCAATTTTATCAACAATGCGGTGAAATTCACCGAGCAAGGCTCCATCACGCTGGGCTACCGCAGGGAGGCCGGGGACTTGCTGTTCTATGTCGAGGATACGGGGAAGGGTATCTCCGAAGAGCATCTGCGCACTGTTTTCGACCGCTTCGTCAAGCTCAACAGCTTTGCGCAGGGCACCGGGCTGGGGCTTTCGATCTCGAAGAGCATCGTCGAGCAGATGGGTGGGCATATCGGCGTCGAGTCGGAGGAAGGCCGGGGCTCCCGTTTCTGGTTCACCATACCTGCCGTGGCATGCAATGCCGGGCCGGACGACGAACCGTCCGTTGTGGCTGAGGCTCCGCATCCCGTTTCCCGTCAGGACGGGAAACTCCCGTTGCTGCTCGTGGCCGAGGATACCGACAGCAATTTCCTGTTGGTGTCGCTGATGTTCCGCAAGGAGTTCGACATCGTACGGGCCGTCAATGGCGAGGAGGCGGTGCGGATATGCCGGGAAATGAAACCTGCGGCCATCCTGATGGACATCAAGATGCCCGTGATGGACGGGCTCGAGGCTACGCGGCGGATCCGCGCGTTCGATCCCGTCGTGCCGATCGTCGCGGTCACGGCATTCGCCTACGACCGTGACCGGCAGAAAGCCCTCGCTGCCGGAGCCAACGAATATGTCGCCAAGCCGCTGAGCGGGGAGCATATCCGCCGCGTATTGGGGACTTTGCTGGCGGGGGGATAACCGCGCCGCGCGTTACGGGCTTCGCCGATAGGAACGTGTCCGCCGTTTTCCGGGGGATCGCCCGCCGCGAAACAACGGCGGCGCTGTGGCAGCCCGGCAGGGAAACCTGTGCCGGGCAGGGTTACCGCGGTGGCCGCGTCCGTTCCTGCCCTGTTTCCGGAAAATCTGCCAATCCCCGATGTATTTCCTGCCCGAGGAGCGGTATTTGGAAAAAAAGTATTATTTTTGCACTGTTTTCATGAGGCTTTGTCCCGCGAAATTCTGGGGGTGCCCGGTTTTGACAGCAGGCAGAGTTTGATTGTAAGCACGCCGAGCGCTGTGTGGCGGCTCGTAAATCCCGACGCTCAAGATTCAAATGGCAATAACAGCTATGCACTCGCTGCATAATTTTCAAGGAAAATTAGCTTAATCGCCGGGCCCAAGGCGGCTTGGCGACGAGTATCCCGGGGAGTGGTTCCGCCCTTTAACCGCTTTCCATATGGGGTATCATCAATTCAGGGATAGTGCACCGGAGCGTCCCGGCCGGTGTGCGAAATTCAGGGACTGGGACTCGGGTTCGGTTGCCGCCTGCCAGGCCCGGGTAGAAGGATCAAACGGCGGCTAAGCGTGTAGAAAGCTTTCGGGTTCCCTGTTTGGACGCGGGTTCGACTCCCGCCACCTCCACGAATGTAAAACGCATCTGGTTTATTATTAACCAGATGCGTTTTCTTGTTGTATTATATCCTTTATTGCTTGCAGAACGGATGTCGGCGCAGCGGCCCTTCGCAATTCGTGGCGGACACTTTTATGCGACTCAAAACGTGGTTTCGGTCGTATGCCCTGCGGCCTGGTGGTGGCGATGGCCGGAATCCGGTCTGGCAGGCGTTCGTCGCCAAGAGCCGTCAGGGAATCCGGAAGAGCTTGCCTTCGGCGAAGGTAACCCACAGCGACCCGTCGGGTGCCTGCCGGAAATCGTTTCCTGCCGAATTGCAGCATTTCACACTCCACAGCAGCGTGCCGTCTTCGCGCACGGCAGCAACCTGCCCGAGCCTCCCGGCGACATAGACCACACCGTCGCGCACGCAGGCCGGGCAGGAGTTGTATTCGTATCCCCATCCCAGATCGGTGCACCATGTTTCGCGGTAGGCGTCCGCCGAGGTGTCCACGGCCGCCAGCTCGCCGTCCATCGTCTTATAATAGAATTGCCGTCCGTCGTCGCCGAGGCCCGTCGTTTCGCGTGCTTTACGGCTGTTGTCGCGCCATAGCTGCCGTCCGGTAGCCAGGTCGAGGCAGGTCACGGCCCGGTCGGGCGCCACGATGAAGACCTTGCCACCGGCGATGCGGGGCACGACATGCCCCGGGGAGAGGAACACGCCGGGGCGGCCGTTGTTCCATTTCCAGAGGCATCTGCCCGTCGCGGCGTCGAGGCAATAAAGGTGCCTGTCCCACGCCCCGAATACCAGTTTCCCGTCCGCGAGCGTCGGGCGCCCCTGCGCCTGTCCCTGTCCGTAGTCGTAACGCCAGAGCAGTTTGCCGCTGCGCAGGTCTATGCGGCCGACGGAGCCGACGCCCAGCCCGATGTAGAGCGAGCTGCGGTCGACGAGCCCGTCGCCGACGACGGCCGTGGCGGTCGGCAGATGCCACCTTCGGCGGTTTGTCCGGGCGTCGAAGGCCCATATCCCGCCCGAGGCGGCGCCGACAATCACCAGCCCGTCCGTGCAGAGCGGGGTGGTGTAGAGCGCGTCGGGAAACCTGTGCCGCCACACTTCGCGCCCCCGGCGTGTGTCGTACGCCCGCAACACGCCCTGTGAATTGCCGTAGTAAACCATGTCGCCGCAGCATCCCGCGCCCGTCAGTACCATGGCGCTGTCCTGCAGGACGTATTCCATGCGACCTTCGTAGTCGGGTGCGGCGGGCGACGGGTCGCAGGGCAGGGCGAGTATTTGCGGATCCCCTTCCAGGCATACCGTATGGCGGGTGCGTGCGGTGTGTCCGAGCGGCTTTTCGCGGATGCGCACCGAGTCGGCGAAGAAATCGAGCAGGGTATATCCCGGCGCCTCTCCCGGCCTGCCGGCCAGTGCCCGGCCGGGTATGCCCGCGATGCCGTCGAAATTGCGCAGGTCGAGCCGGTGGTAGTGCCCGTAGAGCGAGGCGGTGATGCCCAGCCGTTTGAGCGTTGCGACCACCTCCTGCCTGTTGGTGAGGTCTTTGTTGAGCGGGTAGTGGCAGAGGCTTACGATCCGTTCGCCGGGGCGGGCCCCGGCGGCCTGCGCTCCGAGCCATGCGAGGTCTTCGGTGCGCACGACGCCGTCGGCCATTTTCATGTAGGGCCCGCAGTTGTAGCCCAGGAAAAGGTAGCCTCCCGCACGGTACGCGACGCGCCCGTCATGGCCGAATATGCAGCGGAACGTCGTGCATCCGCTCTCCGACCAGGTCGTTTCATGGTTGCCCATGACGGTGAACCACGGTTTTTCGAGCTGTGACATCAGCCCGTACACGTGCTCCAGTTCCTCGTCGCTGCCCGTGTTGGTGAGATCCCCGCCGAAGATGACCAGTTCGGCATCCGACGCGTTGGCTTCGGCGACGGCCACGCGGAAGAGCGAGTCCTGTGCATTGCCCGGCGTGACATGTATGTCGGTGAAAAAGACGACGTGCAGCGTATCGGCCGGGGAGGGGCGTGTTTGCGCCGCGGCGGTTCGGGTGTCCCGCCGCGCTGCGTGATCCGCCGTCGCGGAGGCTCCTGCCGCAGGCGCATGCACGGGAACGAGTGCCGACAGGCACCACGCCATGCCGAAGCACAGCCGGAGGATTTGATTTTTCATGGCCGTCGAGGTAAGTTTTAATGCGGTAAGGTACGAAATTCAGGGCAAAAAACATATCTTTGTGCCACTGAAAAATACAGACATATGGCTAAAAAGATCATGCTGCTCGGTTCGGGCGAACTGGGCAAGGAGTTCGTAATCGCGGCGCAGCGGCTGGGACAGACCGTCGTGGCGTGCGATTCCTATGCGGGCGCCCCTGCCATGCAGGTGGCCGACGCCTGCGAGGTGTTTTCGATGCTCGACGGCGATGCGCTCGCCGCCGCCGTGGCCCGGCACCGCCCCGACGTGATCGTCCCCGAAATCGAGGCGATCCGCACCGAACGCCTCTACGACTTCGAACGCGAGGGCATCCAGGTCGTGCCGAGCGCTCGCGCCGTCAATTTCACGATGAACCGCAAGGCCATCCGCGACCTTGCCGCCCGGGAGCTGGGGCTAAAGACCGCCCATTATTTCTACGCCACGTCGCTCGCCGAACTGGAGGAGGCTGCCGCCCGGATCGGGTTCCCGTGCGTGGTCAAGCCGCTGATGTCCTCCTCGGGCAAGGGGCAGTCGCTCGTCAGGAATGCCGGCGAACTGGAGAGAGCCTGGCACTACGGCTGCGAAGGGTCGCGCGGCGATATCCGCGAGCTGATCATCGAGGAATTCATCCGCTTCGACAGCGAAATCACGCTGCTGACCGTCACGCAGAAGGACGGCCCGACGCTCTTTTGCCCGCCGATCGGCCATGTGCAGAAGGGCGGCGACTACCGCGAGAGTTTCCAGTCGCCCTACGTGGCACCGGAACACCTCGCTGAGGCGCAGCGCATGGCGGCCGCCGTCACCGAAGCCCTGACCGGTGCCGGGCTGTGGGGCGTGGAATTCTTCCTGAGCCACGAAAACGGGGTTTATTTCTCCGAACTTTCGCCGCGCCCGCACGACACGGGCATGGTGACGCTGGCCGGGACGCAGAATCTCAATGAGTTCGAACTGCACCTGCGCGCCGTGCTGGGGCTGCCGATCCCCGCGGTGACTTTCGAACGCCTGGGCGCCACGGCCGTGGTGCTCTCGCCCCTGGCAAGCCCTGTGGCTCCGCGCTACGAGGGGATCGACCGGGCGCTGGCCTCCGATCCCCGTACCGACGTGCGGATCTTCGGCAAACCTTCGGCGCGCGTCAACCGCCGTATGGGCATCGTCGTGGGCTATGCACCGCTGGGCGACGACCTCGATGCCCTGCGCGGCCGGGTGAAGGCCGCGGCCGCCGAAATCAAAGTCCTCGAACCTTAAAAACCATTTTCGATATGGCACAATACGCACTTATTTCGACCGAGAAAGGCGACATGAAGGCCGAGCTCTATACGGAGGAGACCCCCGGTACGGTGGCGAACTTCGTCGAGCTGGCCAACCATAATTTCTACGACGGGCTGACCTTCCACCGGGTGATCCCGGGCTTCGTCATCCAGGGCGGCTGCCCGCGGGGCGACGGCACGGGCGGCCCCGGGTACAAGATCAAATGCGAGACCTCGGCGCCGCGCCAGTACCACGACCGGGGCGTGCTCTCGATGGCCCATGCCGGAAAGGACACGGGCGGCTCGCAATTTTTTATCTGCTGCGCCCGCGAGTCGACGCAGCATCTCGACGGCCGCCACACCTGCTTCGGCCGGGTGGTCGAGGGGCTGGACGTCATCGACGACATCCGTCCCGGCGACCTGATCCTCTCGATCCGCATCGTGGAGGAGTAGGCATACCGCCCGCGTGTACATGAACAAAGCCCTCCCTGTGCGGAGGGCTTTGTCCTTGCCGGCGGCACACCTTATATTTTTTTCACCATTTCGAACTGCCGCCCCGTCACGGCGATGTTCGCCGCCTCCAGGAACGCCGTTACCGATTCGCAGCCGGCCTCGGTGTTTATGGCCTTGACCGAATCCGCCTTGTTGAGCCGGAGCGCTTCCCGCAGCAGCGAGGTGGCGATCCCCCGCCGCCTGTACCGCTTGTCGACAGCGATCAGGGTAATGTCGCCCGAGGCGGGTTCGAAGATGCAGTATCCCACCTGTGTCCCCTCTGCGCGGGCGCTCAGCCCGGCGAAGTCCCCCGCAGCCCGCCTTATGGCCTCGGGACTGTTCTGCCAGGAGGGCATGAAATCCCAGAACTGCGGGTCGGGGGCGAACCGCCCTACATCGACGGGCGTTACCGTACAGGCAGTGTCCGGGATTTTCGCGCCGAGGTGCACGTGCGCGCCGTGTTGTATGGAATAATTGAATTCACGCGCCGTTTCGAACCCGAGCTTCCGGTAGACCGATACCGCCTTTGTGTTGTGTTGCAGGACTTCCAGCAGGTATTGCCGGATTCCGGCCTCCCGCAAGTAGGGGATGGAGTGTTCGAAGACCTTTGCGGCGAGCCCCTGCCCGCGATAGGCTTCGAGGGTTCCCGTGCCGGTGTCGTAGGCTGTCGGCAGGCCGTTGAAATTCCCTGTCCCGTTCAGGGTGAACGCGGCGATCCGCTCCCCGTCGAACGCGGCGAACGACAGGCGGGGATCGAAACCGCGCCTGCGCAGCATGCGCCGGAGCTGTGTTTTGTCCAGTTGGACTTCGTAATCGGCGAATGCCTGGCCGAATGCCTCGGACAGCGTGCCAAAGCTCGTTTTTTCCAGTGATTTTATCTCCATATGCGTTTGCTGTGGTTTTCGGCGGGTCTGGCTCCGGACGCGGCTGCGTCCTCCTCTTCCAAAGGTAGCTATTTTCAGGTTCTTCCTGCCGTGGGATTGCGCTTTTTTTTACGGCGGCTCCGATTGCCACCGCCCGGCATCGGACAGAAAAAAACTCCCCTCGGGAACCGATGTCCGCGAGGGGAGTGCCTTATTCCGTATCGCCCGGGAGTTATTTCCCGAACTTGGCGATGATGTTATCCGTAGCTTTTTTCAGCAATTCCTCGGGGCAGCAGAGGGTGATGCGGATGTAACGGTTGCCCTCCGAGCCGAAGATGCCGCCCGGGGTCAGGAACACGTCGCATTTGTCCATCACCTCGTCCGAGAACGCAAAGCTGTCGCCCTCATACGACTCGGGCAGCTCGGCCCATACGAACAGGCCGGCCTGGTGCTCGCGGTATTTGCATCCCAGCGCGTCGAGCAGCGCATAGGCCTGCTTCTCGCGGCCGTAATAGATGTCGTTCAGCTCCTTGAACCACTCTTCGCCCAAAGCCAGCGCCGTGTCGGCCGCCGCCTGGATCGGGTAGAACATGCCCGAGTCCATGTTCGACTTGAACGTCAGGATCGAGTCGATCCACTCCTTCTTGCCCACGACGACGCCCACGCGCCAGCCGGCCATCGAGTGGCCTTTCGACAGCGAGTTCATCTCCAGTGCGACGTCGCGTGCGCCCTCGGCCTCCATGATCGAGATCGGGGCGGCGGCATTGCGGATGAAACTGTACGGGTTGTCGTGCACGATCAGGATGTTGTGCCGGGCGCCGAAATCCACGATTTTCTGGAACAGCTCCATCGTCGGGGTCTGGCCCGTCGGCATGTTGGGGTAGTTGACCAGCATCATCTTCACGCCGTCCAACCCGGCCTTCTCGATCGCCTCGAAGTCGGGGTAGAAGCCGGTCTGCTTGTTCAGCGCATAGGGAACCATCTCGCCGCCCGAGAGGCGCACGGCAGCCGAGTAGGTGGGGTAGCCGGGATTGGGCACGAGCACCTTGTCGCCCTTATTGAGGAACGTCATGCATATGTGCATGATGCCCTCCTTCGAGCCGATCAGGGGCAGTACTTCGTTGTTGTAGTCCAGTTCCGTGCGGTACCATTTCTTATACCAGTCCGCAAAAGCCTTGCGCAGGATGGGTTCTCCCTTGTAAGACATGTATTTGTGTACGTCGGGGCGCTGTGCCTCCTTTGCAAGGCGGTCGATGACCGACTGGTGCGGGGGCAGGTCGGGGCTGCCCATAGCGAGTTTCACGATCTGACGGCCCGTTGCCGCTTCGATTTCGGCGATCTCGCGCAGACGGCGCGAAAAATAGTACTCTCCGATGCCGTCCAACCGATGGGAACGGGCGATGTTGACTGCTTTTGCCATAGTATAAGGGTGTTTGGATTTTTGCCAGCAGCAAAGATAGGTATTCCGATTAAAATTTAAAAGCCATCGTTGAATTTTATCTGCCATCCGACTCTCTCCGCCGCTTCATTTCTCGCCCCAAACTGTTTTTGAGCGACATGCGGGACGGGTAACAGTTCGTAACATTTTTTACGAACCGTCCCGCTTACAGCGAGAAGAGGATGAATATCTGCGCCGTCAGCACGCGCAGGAACATCACTACGGGATAGACCGTCGAATACCCCACGGCCGGCATGTCGTTGCCTGCCGTCGCATTGGCGTAGGCCAGCGCCGGGGGATCGGTCGTCGATCCGGCGATAAGTCCCATCAGCGTGTAGTAGTTCATCTTGAGCCATAGCCGCGCTACCAGCGCGACGATTATCAGCGGCAGGACGGTGATGGCGACGCCGTATCCGATCCAGCGGTAACCGCCGTCGACGATGGCGTCGATGAATCCGTCGCCCGCGCCGATGCCCACCGCCGCGAGGAACAGCGCGATGCCGATTTCGCGCAGCATCAGGTTGGCGCTCATCGTAGTGTAGGTGACCAGGTGGAAATGCGTGCCGAAGCGTCCGATCAGGATGGCCACGATCAGCGGGCCTCCTGCCAGTCCGAGCTTCACGGGCTGGGGTACGTTGAGCAGCGGAATCGACCCCAGCAGCACACCTAAAGCGATACCTACGAAGATCGTCACCAAATTAGGCTGGTTCAGCTTCTTGAGCGAGTTGCCCAATACGTCGGCCACCTGCGCCACGGCTTTCGCGGGCCCTACGACCATCACGCGGTCGCCGACCTGCAGTTCCAAGCCCTGATAGGGGATCAGATCGACGCCCGCGCGGTTTACGCGCGTGATGGTGATGCCGTATTTCGTGCGCAGGCGCAGGTCGGAGAATTTCTTGCCGTTGAGCGACGATTTCGTAATCAGGATGCGGCGCGACACCAGCTCGGCATTGGGCGTATTGTTGCCCCACTGCTCGTCGGTCATCTCCACGCGGCGGCCGAAGAAGGCCACGATCGCCTCGATGTCCTCGGCCTGCGAGATCAGCCACAGCCGGTCGCCGATATGTATCACGCTCTCCGCATCGGCCATCGAGATCGTTCCGTCGGGACGCAGGATGCGCGATATGACGAACTGACGGTTGATCAGGTCGCGGACATAGGCCACCGTGCGGCCGTCGAGCGTCTTGTTGGTGAATTCGACCGAAACCTTGTCGGCGAGCTTGTGTTCACGGCTCAGCGCCGCCAGCCCCTCGTCCTCCTTTTCGAACTTCACGCGCAGGGCGTAGCGGATGAAGATCATCGTGAATATGATGCCCACGACGCCGAGCGGATAAGCCACGGCGTAACCCAGCGCGATCGTGGGGTCTTCGATTCCCAACGCATCGGTGTAAGCCTGCTGCGCGGCACCCAGTCCGGGGGTGTTGGTCACTGCGCCCGAAAGGATGCCGACCATCGTCGGAATCGGCGTGCCCGTCGCCAGATGAACTACATAGGCCGTCGCCACGCCCAGCAGTACGATCGCTACGGCACACATGACCAGCGTCATGCCGCCGTGTTTGAACGATGCGAAAAATCCCGGTCCGACTTGCAGACCGATCGAGAAGACGAACAGAATCAGCCCGAATTCCTGCACGAAGTGCCTGACCTCGCCGTCCACCGTCATTCCGAAATGACTCAGGACGATACCTACGAACAGAATCCATGTGATTCCGAGCGAGATGCCGCCGATTTTGACTTTTCCGAGCAAAATGCCGATGGTGATGACCAATGCGAAGGTCAGCACGGCATGGGCGATGCCGCTGCCGAAGAACAAGGTGTGTAACCACTCCATATTAACCTACTTTTGTGCGAATTGCCAGCAATTGTGCAAAAGTAGTATTTATTATAGAATTTAAAAAACTTTGATGCGACTTTTATGAGCCCGATATATGCCCGTCCGCCTGCCGCAGGGCTTACTGCTAATACAGATACCGCTCCATCAGCGGCATCAGCAGCGCCGTAGCCAATCCCATCAGGGCCATTGCCAGTCCGCTCAGGGCTCCTTCGACGGCTCCCATCTCGATGGCGCGCGCCGTACCGATGCCGTGCGCCGCGGCTCCCAGCGCAAACCCCCTTGCTTCGGCATCCCGCACGCCGCTGCGGCGCAGGATCCACTCGCCGAAGATGCTGCCGAAGATCCCCACGCAGAACACCACGACCGACGTGACGGGGACGATGCCGCCCAGCGGCCCCGAGACCGACACGGCGATGGGCACGGTGACCGACTTGGGGGCTATCGAGTTGAGTATCTCGCGTCCGGCGCCGAACGCCATGGCGATATATACGACGCTCAGCACGCCCGCCACGCAACCCGCAAGGGTGGCGATGCCGACCGGGAGCAGGCTTCCGCGCAGTTGTTCGACCTGTTCGTAGAGCAGGTAGCCGAGTGCGACCACCGACATGCCCAGGGCAAAGTCGAGGATGCCCGTGGCTTCCTGGTAGCGGGCATAGCCGATGTCCGCCGCACGGAGGAATACGATGACGGCGACGAACGTGAGCAGTACGGGATGCAGCAGCGGCATCCGGATGCGGCGGTAGACCGCCGTCCCGAGGCAGTAAAGCCCCACGGTGAGCGTCAGCAGGAAGAGGTCGGTGGAGAGGAACGCCTTGTCAATCATTGTCCGGGGTGTTTACGACGGTTTCACGAAGGTGCCGGATGCGGCGCAGGCGCGAGCGGCGGTTCAGGCTCTGGAACGTCTGCCCCGTCACCAGCAGGACGATGATCGTCGAGGCGATGCCCGAGATTACGATCGCCCACAGGTTGTCGAGGATCACGCGGTAGGAGTCCATCAGCCCTACGCCGTAGGGGACGAAGAAGAGTGCCATGGCCCCCAGCAGGAACCGGGCTGCGGGACGTACCGTTTCGGCTTTGACCCAATGCAGGCACAAGGCTGCGAAGAGCAGGATCATGCCGATGATGTTACCTGAAACATAACCTCCGGTAAGGATGCTCAATGCATTGCCGATCAGCCAGAAAAGAAGGATGTAAAAAAGTCCGGACATTGCGTGTGCGCTTGATTCCGGGGCAAAGATAATGTTTCCCGGCGGAAATTGTTCCTCCCGCCTGCGATTTTATGCGCGGCGTGCCGCCTCCGGCTTCGGAGGCGCATTCCGGATCGGGCTTGCGGGAGATGCCGGCCTTGCCGTTGTCCGTGGACGGGCGCCATCCTGCGGGGTGTGGCCGCCGGAAACCTCTTTTTTTTGGGGAGGGAACCCGGCATGCCGGTGGAAAAATGGCGGAAAGGGAGGATCGTCCGATCCGCACCCCTTTCCGGCGAGCGGGCCTTTTCAGCCCGGTATTTTTCGGGCTATGGTCTGCCGTTGCCGCCGCGGCCCCTGCGGCGTGCCGTCTTCAGCGCGCAATGCGTACTGGCGCACGACGCGCATCCGCCGCGCCCCCTGCCCCTGAAGAAGCACCACATCCGCCGTAGTACGACGGCTGCGACCACGATGCCGATACCCCAGACCGCAAAGTCCTGCCACCCCATGTCAGAGCCACATGAAAAGGCGGTAGACCGCCCATGCTACGACCCACGCCAGCACCGTGTTGTAGGCCACGGCAGCCGTGGCCCATTTCCACCCGGCCTCGGCGCCGATGGCGGCGATGGTCGCAATGCAGGGGAAGTAGAGGAGGATGAATACCAGAAAAGCCAGTGCCGATGCCTGCGTGAAGTCGCCGCTTGCCAGCAGCTTGCGGGAGAGGTTCACGGTTTCCTCGTCTTCGCCGGCCAGCTCTGCGACCTTACCCGCCTGCGTGCCCGTGCTGACCTGTGCGTCAGTGTTTTCCGCAATGCGGATCGCCGTCTGTCCGTCCGCCCCGCCGATAATGGCGATGCTGCCTTCCGGCAGGTTCCCGATCTCGATCTTTTCGCCCGATCCTGTGACGATCTCCGTCGTGCCGGCGCCGGGGGCGCTTGCCGCCTCCCCGCCGTCGGGATAGAGCACGCCGAGCGTGCTGACGACGATCTCCTTGGCCGGGACACCCGACAGCAGTGCCACGCCCGCCTTCCAGTTCAGTCCCAGCGGACTGAATATCGGCGCACAGCTTTGCCCCAGACGCCCGAGGTAGGAGTTCTCGTAGTGGGCCGTCGTGCCGCCCTCTTCGCTGCGGGGGTAATAGCTCAGGAACCATACGACCATCGAAGCGATCAGGATCATGCCTCCCATCTTGCGCAGGTATTGCGCGCATTTGTCCCACATGTGGGTGAGCGTCGTCTTCCATGTCGGCAGGCGGTAGGGCGGCAGTTCCATGACGAAGGGCGTTTCGTCCACCGGGAACATGAAGCGCCGCATCAGGCGTGCCGTGACGACGGCCAGCACGACTCCCAGCACATAGAGCCCGATCATCACCAGACTGGCGTCGGCGGCGAAGAACGTCCCGGCGAGCAGGAGGTAGATCGGTATTCGGGCACTGCATGACATGAAGGGGGTTATGAGTATGGTTATCAGCCTGCTGCTTCGGCTCTCGATCGTCCTGCAGGCCATGATGGCCGGGACGTTGCAGCCGAAGCCCATGATCAGCGGGATGAACGATTTGCCGTGCAGGCCGATGCGGTGCATCACGCGATCCATGATGAACGCGGCGCGCGCCAGATAGCCCGAATCCTCCATGAACGAGATGAACAGGTAGAGGATCATGATGTTGGGCAGGAAGACGATGACCGCCCCCACGCCGCCGATGATGCCGTCGACCAGCAGGTCGCGCAGCGGCCCCGCAGGAAGGAGCGCGTCCACGCCGCTGCCGATCCATCCCACGAGCGTGTCGATCCACTCCTGCGGATAGGCGCCGAGGCTGAACGTGCACCAGAACATCAGCCACATCAGGAAAAAGAAGATCGGGAAGCCCCACAGCTTGTGCGTCACGAAGGTGTCGATGAGCTTCGTGGCCGAGGCCTCTTCGCGTTTCCCCGGGGTGTAGGTCTCCTTGAGCGCCCCCTGAATGAACCCGTATTTCTGGTTGGCGAAAGCCGTCTCGACATCCTCGCCCAGGGCTTCGGCGATGCGTTTCGCCTCGCGGTCGCGGATCTCCACCCACTCGGGATAGCGGCTGCTGCCGCGCAGTTGTTCCTCGACCTGCCTGTCGCCTTCGAGCATCTTCATGGCATAGTAGCGTGGCGGGAAGGCCTTGGGCAGTTCGCCGCGGTAGTCGCTCATGTCGTCCTTGAGCCGCCGGAGCCCCTCCTCGATGACGGGGCCCATGTTTATATGGATGTGGCGTACGCGCTCGTCCTGATTTTCGTACACGGCGATCACGGTGTCCAACAGCGCCTCGATGCCTTTGCCGTTGCGTGCCTCGACGGGTACCATCGGTACGCCGAGCATCCGTCCCAGGTTGTCGTAATCGAGCTCCGAACCGCGTGAATTGAGCTCGTCATACATATTGAGAGCCACCACCATGCGCGGGTTTATGTCGATCAGCTCGGTCGTCAGGTAAAGGTTGCGTTCGAGATTCGACGCCACGACCGAGTTGATGATGACGTCGGGCGTCTTTTCGGCGATATGGCTGCGGACGTAACGCTCCTCGGGGGTATAGGCCGAAAGGGCATAGGTGCCCGGCAGGTCGGTCACCTCGAAGCGGTAGCCGCGGTAGTAGCGGTGGCCGCTCTTGGCGCCGACGGTCACGCCGCCGTAGTTGCCCACGTGTTCATGGCCGCCCGATATAGCGTTGAAAAGCGAGGTCTTGCCGCTGTTGGGGTTGCCCACGAGCGCCACGCTGATCGTGCGGCTGTGGCGCGAGATGACCTCGTCGGCCGTGGCGCAGTCGTCGTCCGCGCCCGGTGTCCCTGCGGCAGGGCATTCGGGGATTTGTTCCGGCATTCCGCAGCCGCAATGCCCGTGGTGGTGCCCGTGATGAGGGCGGTGGTGGTGATGTCCTCCGGCAAGGTATTCGTTCACTTCGCTGTCGGAGAGTACGACGACCATGTCGGCCTCGGTACGGCGCAGCGAGATGTCGTAGCCCATGATTTTATATTCGATCGGGTCTTTCAGGGGTGCGTTGAGCAGTACTTCGACCCGCTGCCCGCGGACGAATCCCATCTCCATGATACGCCGGCGGAAGCCTCCGTGCCCCGTTACCTTGAGGATCGTGGCCGACTCGCCGGTCTTAAGTTCGGATAAACGCATTGTCGCTCTTTAGTTTTGGCGCCAAAGATACGACTTTGCGGCCGGATATGCAATCCCCATTTGTGGGTATATTCGGGCGGCCTTACCACCCGCCGCCCAGTGCCTTGCAGAGGTTCACGTAGTTGATGTACTGCTGTGCCACGATGTTCACCAGCTCCATCTGCGACTGGTAGAGGCTCCGCTCGGCGTCGATCACGTCGAGGTAGTCCGACAGCCCGCTGCGGTAGAGCGCCTGCGTCATGGTGGCGATGCGGTCGTTCGAGACGACCAGTTCGCAGGAACGCTCTGTCTGGGTGCGGTAGGTGGCGATGGCGACCAGCGCCTTCTCGACATCTGCGAATGCCGTCAGCACGGTTTGCTCGTAAGTCTTTGCCGCTTGCGTATAACGCTCCATGGCCGCCAGCTCCGAGCGGCGCAGCTTGCCGAAGGCGAACAGGGGTTGCGTGAGCGAGCCCAGCGCATCCCACGCCCAAGGGTTTGCCGAAGTTAAACCTTTGATCGAGTTGGAGGCTATTCCTCCTTTGGCTGTCAGTGCGATGGACGGGAATCTTGCCCCGCGTGCGACC
Organism: Alistipes sp. AM16-43; assembly: GCF_003435745.1. NCBI lineage: Bacteria > Pseudomonadati > Bacteroidota > Bacteroidia > Bacteroidales > Rikenellaceae > Alistipes > Alistipes sp. AM16-43. Next base: position 735,974 of record NZ_QTUQ01000001.1, on the reverse strand, counting down.
CCGGCATTCGCGGCCGCCTGGAGCATATTGTAACGCGCCTCCATGATGTCCGGGCGCCGCTTGAGCAGTTCCGACGGAAGCCCTACGGGGATGTCGGCGGGATGGCGGTCTGCAAGCAGGCGCAGCCCCGAGCCCGTGCTGTCCGCCGCCTGCGGCGTTTCGCCCAGCAGGATGTCGAGCGACAGCCGCGTCTGCTTCACGGCGCGCTCGTATTGCGGGATGTCCGCCTCGGCCGTATAGACCAGGCTGCGTGCCTGCTCCAGCGCCACGCCGTCCGACATGCCGTAGCGGAACATCGAGTCGATCAGTGCGGCCGATTCGCGCCGCAGGGTGCAGCTGCGCCGGGCGATCGCCAGGTCGCGTTCGTATTCGAGCAGCGTGAAGTAGGTCGTGGCGACCTCCGCGGCCAGCGACAGCCGCACGCCCCGCAGCGCCCATTCCGAGGAGGCGATCTGCGCCCTGGCCGCCCGTTTGGCGTTGCGCAGCTGCCCGAACAGGGCGATTTCCCACGAGAGCGACGGTTCGACGGCGTAGGTCTGTACGATCTTGGTCTGCGGCGTGTATTCCCCCTCGGCCGTGACGCCTATGCCCACCTGGGGCAGGAACTGCGCCCGCACGACGCCGAGGTTCTGCCGCGCCTCTTCCACGCGCGAAGCCGCTACGGCCACGTCGCGGTTGTTCTCCAGCGCCCGCTGCACGAGGTTGTCGAGCACCGTGTCCCCGAACAGCCGCCACCAGTCGGAGGCGAGCGCCGCGGTGTCCCGCGGGAAGCCTTCGCCGTAGAGGTAGCCGTCGGGCACGTCGACCTTGGGCGGGTAGAAACGGGGTGTGCAGGCCGCGCAGGCGAGCGCGAAGATTAGGGTAAGGTATCCGGTTTTCATAGTTTTTCCTCCTGTTTTTTGCGTTCACGGCGGCGTTCGAAATTCCCGATGCGCCCCACGAAATAGTAGAGTGCCGGGTAGACGAAGATGCCCAGCAGCGTGGCGAACAGCATACCGCCCACCAGTGCCACGCCCATGATGTTGCGTGCCGTGGCGTAGACCCCGCTGGCGAATACCAGCGGCATGACGCCGAGGATGAACGCGAAGGCGGTCATGATGATCGGCCGCACGCGCAGTTTGGCGGCGCCGATCGCGGCGTCCATCAGCGAGAGGCCTTTTTCGTTGAACAGCCGGTCGGCATATTCCACAACCAGGATGGCATTCTTGGCCGCCAGGCCGATGAGCATGACCAGCGAAATCTGCATGTAGACGTCGTTGACGAAGAAGGCGTCCAGCAGGTGCGATCCCCCGATGAAGAGCACGGCGCCCAGCACCGCGACGGGGACGCTCATCAGGATCGCCAGCGGCAGTCCCCACGACTCGTAGAGCGCCGCGAGGGCCAGGAAGACGAACACCAGCGCCAGCAGGTAGACCAGCCCGCCCGTCTTCGAGGCATTGGCTTCCTGATAGGAGGTGCCGCTCCACGCCGTGCCGATGTCGTCGGGCAGCACCTCGCCGGCCGTACGGGTGATCTCCTGCATGACGGTCGTGGTCGAGGCGCGCGCCGCGGGCGTCACCGTGAGGGAGATCGAGCGGTAGAGGTTGAACTGCGAGACGTATTCCACGCCCACCGTGTCGACCACCTCCACGAACGACGATACGGGCACGCTCTCGCCCGAGGACGAAGCGACGTAGTAGTTGTCGAGCGAGCGTTTGTCGAGGCGGTATTCGGGCGCCGCCTGGATATAGGTCTGGTAGAGCTTGCCGAAGCGCGAGAAGTTGTTGATGTAGGCGCCGCCCAGCAGGGTCGTCAGTTCGCCGTACAATACGCCCAGGTCGACGCCTGCGGCCAGCGCCTGCTCCTTGTCGATGCGCAGGCGGCGCTGGGGCACCCCGGCGTTGAACTGCGTGGTCACCGAGGCGATCGAAGGCTGTTTGCGCAACGAGTCCATCAGCCGCCCGGCCTGGGCGAGCAGGTAGGCCGTGCCGCGCCCTTCGAGATCCTGCACCTCGACCGATACGCCCGAGGTGATGCCCAGCCCGGGGATCGAGGGCGGGATGAAGGCATAGCACTCGGCGCCCGGCACGGCGACGTACAGCTCGTCGGTGAGTTTCTGTGCGATTTCCATGGCCGAGAGTTTGCGGTCGGCGAAGTCGACCAGCGAGACGAAGATGATGCCGCTGTCGGTCGAGGCGATGCCCGCCATCATGTTGAAACCTGCGGCGAACGAGGTCGAAGCCACTTCGGGCAGGGTGCGGATCACGGCGTCGGCCTCCTCCATGGCGGCCTGCGTGACGGGCAGCGCCGAGGCTTCGGGCGTGGAGACCATCACCATGACGTAGCCCTGGTCTTCCTCGGGGAGGAACCCGGCGGGCAGCTTGCGCCATACGACGAAGATGACCGCGAGTACCACGGCGATGAATACGCCCGTGCGCGTCACGTGGCGGATAAGCGTCGGCGTAAAGGCCGTATAGCGATCCATGTTGCGGGAGAACCAGCGATTGAAAGCGGCGAAAAAGCCTTTCTGCGGCGGTTCGCGGCGGCGCAGCAGCAGGGCGCACAGCGCCGGGGAGAGCGTCAGGGCGTTGAATGCCGAGATCACCACCGAGACGGCGATCGTGATGGAGAACTGCTGGAACAACCGGCCTGTGATGCCGCCCGTGAACGACACGGGGACGAATACGGCCAGCAGCACGACCGTCGTGGCGACGATGGGCGAGGCGACGTTCTTCATGGCTTCGAGCGCCGCGGCGCGGGGCCGCATGCCGGCGGCGATGTTGACCTGCGCGGCCTCGACGACCACGATGGCGTCGTCGACCACCAGGCCGATGGCCAGCACCAGCCCCAGCAGCGAGATGATGTTGACCGAGAACCCCAGCAGCGGGAAGAGCGCGAAGGCGCCGATGAGCGAGACGGGGATCGCCACGAGCGGGATGACGGTCGCCCGCCAGTCCTGGATGAAGAGGTAGATGATGAAGATCACCAGCAGGAGGGCGATCACCAGCGTGTGGAATATGTCCCGGATACCGGCGTCGATGCTGGTCGTGGTGTCGACGATCGTGGTGGCCGCAATGCCGTCGGGCATGCGTTTTTCGAGCCGTGCCATCGCCGCCCTGACCTTCTTGCCCACCTCCACGGCGTTGCTGCCGGGCTGCTGGTAGACGACGATCATGGCCGTGGGCTTGCCCTCGAAGAGCGAGCTCACGCCGTAGCTCTGGCTGCCGAGCGAAACCTCGGCCACATCGCACAGCCGGATCTGCTGGCCTTCCGAAGTCGTGACGACCACGATGTCGCCGAACTGCGCGGGGGTGGTGATCTGCGGCGGCATGGTCACCGTATAAGTATAGGTGGTGCCGTCGGGCGCGGGTTCGGCCCCGAACTGCCCGGCGGGGTAGATGCCTCCCTGGTTCTCGATGGCCGCGGTGACGGCCGAGACCGGGATGCCGTAGTATTTCAGCACGTCGGGCTTGAGCCATATGCGCATGGCGTACTCGCCGGCGCCCATGATCGACACCTTGCCCACGCCGTTGATCTTGAGCAGCTCGTTCTGGAGGTTGATGTAGGCGTAGTTGGAGAGGAACTCGGCGTCGTAGCGTCCGTCGCTGTGCAGCGAGAAGACCAGCAGGAAGCCGGTCATGGTCTTGCGCGTGGTGACGCCCTGCTTGGTGACCGTCAGCGGGAGCTGTGCGGTGGCCGACGAGACGTTGTTCTGGGTGAAGATGGCGTCCAGGTCGGGGTCGGAGCCTATGTCGAAGGTCACCTGCATGACCATCGAACCGTCGTTGGCGCTGGTGGTTTGCAGGTAGAGCATGTCGCTTACGCCCATGACGCTCTGCGCCACGGGTGTCGCCACGGCGTTGTTGACCGTCTCGGCATCGGCGCCGTCGTACGTGGCCGAGACCTCGACCACGGGCGGCGTGATGTCGGGGTACTGTTCGATCGGCAGGTTCAGGATCGAAATCAGCCCCACGAGCACGATGACGATGGCCAGCGACAGGGCGAAGATCGGGCGCGAAACGAAAAATTTCTCCATGGCGTCACTTTTTTTCGGGGATGACCTTCATACCGTCGTGCAGTTTCTGCTGTCCGGCCGTTACCACCAGTTCCCCGTCGATGAGCCCTTCGTCGATGCACCACATCGACCCGTACGTGTCACCCGGGATCACCCGGCGGTACATGGCCGTGCTGTCGGTGCGCACCACCCAGACCGAGTTGACGCCCTGCGCCTGGCTCACGCACGCCTGCGGAACGACCACGCGCGGCCGTACGGGGCCTACGCTGGCCTCCACACGGGCGAACTGCCCGGGTTTGAGCGAACGGTCGGGGTTGGGGAACATCACCACCAGCACGAGCGTCCCGGTCGTGCTCGACACGTCCTTGCGCGTGTAGTCGTAAAGCCCCTCGTAGGGGTATACCGTGCCGTCGGCCAGCATCAGGCGGATGTCGGTAAGCAGCCCCGCGTTGTCGAAGATCGAGGTGCGCGGCCCCGCCGCGCGCAGGTATTGCGCCATAGGGATCGCCACGTCGACGGTCAGCGTATCGATGTTCGAAATGGTCGTCAGCACGCCGAATTGCGTGCCCGGCCCCACGTAGTCGCCCACGTGTGCCGAGGTGTTGGAGATGATGCCGTCGATGGGCGAGCGAAGCTCCGTGTAGCCGACGTTCATGCGGGCGCTGCTGAGGGTTTGCTCGGCCGAGCGGACGGTGGCTTCGGCGGCTTTGTACTGGGCCGTATACTGGTCTAACTGCGACTGGCTGATGGCGTTGATCCTGGCCAGCGGCACGGCGCGGTCGTAGTTGTTGCGGGCTTCGACGGCCTGTGCCCGGGCCGATTGCAGGGCGGCCTCGGCTGCGAGCATCGAGGTCGAGAGCTGGTCGGGGTCGATCGTGAACAGCAGTTGCCCGCGCTTCACGGGCATGCCGTTGGCGAACTGCTTCGTAAGCAGGTAGCCGTTCACGCGCGGCTGGATCACCGCGTCGAAATTGCTCGCCAGGTAACCGATGAACTCCATGCGGTTGGGGACGCTGTCCGTGACGGCTTCGGCCACGCCGACCCTGAGCGGGGGCATGGCGGTTTGGGGCTTGTGCCTGCGGCACCCCGCAAGGAGTACGGCGAGCAGCCCCGTGATAAGGAAAAGTCTGTTCATACCGGGATGTTTTACGCCCTTGCAGGGACAAAAAACGTACCGTGAACAGGGTGAGAGTTAGTTAAAAAGGGGGTTTTATGCTAAAAAAAGCTGATTTTTTTGGCTGCAAATGATGATGTTTAGATAATTTTTATATCTTTGCGTTGATAACAAACCCAAATTAATATAAAAGTTATGAAAGAATTAGTAGCAAAGATCAATGCCGAATACGAAGTATTCGCAGCAAATGCAGCAGCACAGGTAGAGAAAGGCAACAAGGCCGCCGGTACGCGTGCCCGCAAATCAGCACTGGAGATTTCGAAGCTGATGAAGGAATTCCGCAAGGTTTCCGTAGAGGCTGCGAAATAATCGCCGACTACAAAGACGCAACAAAGGCTGTCCTTGCGGGCAGCCTTTGTTGTTTTCGTGCCGCATGCGGAGTGCTCCCGCGGCAAGCCGGGCGGGCACGGGTGCAGGTCAGGGCTCGATGCCGAATTTGCGGAATACCTCCATGTCCTCCCCGGCGAGGCCCGTCTTGCGGAAGGGTACGGCCTCGTTGTGGTCGTTCAGATAACGGCGCGGCCGGGTGCGGTCGTAGCCCGCGTTGACCAGCGACACGCCCGTGTCGATGTAATTCCCCCGGATCGAAGCCATGTCGGCCATGGTGTGGAACAGCGCGTGGGTCGTGGCGGGTACCGTGGCGTTTGCCTCGGCGGCAGCGGCCTTGTCGGGGAAATTCTGCCGGTAAGCGTCGGAGAACCACGCCAGCGAAGCGACGTAGAGCTGGTAGGCCGTCGTCGTGGGCGAAGCGTGCAGGAAGCGTTCGCGCCTGTCGTCGAGGATGTCCTCGCCGTGGTCGGCGCAGTAGAGCAGCGCCGACGAAGTCCCGCGCAGTCCGCGCAGGTACTGGATCGTTTCCGAGAGGAAGAAATCCGTGTAGAGGATCGAATTGTCGTAGGCGTTGCGGAGCGTCTGCACGTGTTCCCGCGAGATCGCCACGTCGTCGTCGGGGCGGAAATGCGCGAACTCGCGCGGGTAACGCTGGTGGTAGCTGAAGTGCGAGCCGTAGCAGTGGAGTATGAAGAGCATCTTCTGCGCCTTGTTGCTTTCCACGGCGCGGCGCACCTCGTCCAGCAGCTGCATGTCGTGGCGCGGCGAGCGGATATAGATCAGGTGGTCGGCGTCGCGGGCGAGTTTGTCGATCATGGCGCCCTGCGGCGACTGATTGGAGATGAACCAGGTCTCGAAACCGGCTTCGTTGAACAGCACCGGGAGCCCCTTGCGGCGGTAGAGTTCGGGGTGCTCGTCGGTCGCAACGGACGAGAGGATCAGCGGCACGCTCTTGTGCGTGGTGTTGCTCTGCGTGAGCATGTCGCGGAAAACGATCAGGTCATCGACCTGCGAAAGGCGGGGATTCGTCTCGCGGTCGTAACCGTACAACTGCCAGTTCATCGCACGCGAGGCTTCGCCGATGACGTAGACGTATATCTCGCGCCCCGGCGCCTGGGCCGTGCGCGACGCACCGTAGGTGAAATCCTCCGAGGTCTCCTCGAAATTGTAGGCCTTGCAGAATTCCGTGGCGCTCAGGTGTACGTTGTAGAGCACGTTGAGCGGAAAGATCTCGTCCCGCAGCACGTGCCGGTCTTCGCTCACGCGGTAGGCCGGCCACAGCGCCAGCATGCCCAGCGCCATGAGCACCGCCCCGGTCAGCCCGACGTTCATGCGCGTGGTGCGCGATATCTGCCGTTTGTGCCCGATTTCGCGCGCGGCGAACCACAGCAGCGGCAGGTACATCACGCAGACCAGGATCACGGAGGGGTAGATGTTGCTCAGCAGCTCGCCCGCCTCGCCCGGGTTGGTCGTCACCAGGTTGGTGAACATGTCCGTGGCGATGATCGAGTTGCCGAAAAGGTACAGCAGCACGATCTGGAACGCGCACAGGAAAATGAACGGGAACGCCAGCCAGATCATTATGCCCGAACGGCGCAGTGCCACGCTCCACATCATATAAAATCCCAACGGCATCAGTATCAGCGCCTCGACCGTCCATACGGAGTAGGGTTCGGTGTTGGCCAGCACGCAGTTGGGGATAATCAGCGCGACAAAGAAATAGACGGTCAGCAGCGTGGTGAAACGGCTGCGGGTTTTGACCGTCCGTCGCCTGTTATTTTTATTCGGATCAGCATTCATATCTTTACTAACCTAAAAAGCTTCGTTCAGGCTCAGCAGGAACCCGCTGGTTTTCTTGCCGAAGCCGTAATCGAGCCGCACATTGACCCGTTTTTTCAGCTCCCACCTCAGGCCGACGCCATAGTTGGGAAGCGTTTCCGACCAGTCGAACCGGTCGAGGCTCTCGAATACGTTGCCGGCACCGCCCCATACCGTGCAGCCGATACGCCGCCAGATGCGCTGGCGCAACTCTACCTGGAAGGTAATCATGTCGTTGTCCGTATAGCGCCCCTGGTAGTAGCCGCGCATGCGCTGCGAACCGCCCATGCGGGCCAGCATCGGCCACGGGGTGCCTTCGGAGTTGAACTCCGCGTAGAGGTCGGTGGCGATCAGTCCCCCTTTCCATACCTGACGGTACCAGTCGGCCGTGAAGGTCGTGCGCCACAGCGACTTGCCGCAGTTGCCCAGCCCCTTGGCGAAGAAGGTCTCCTCCAGGCTGACATAGATGCCCCGGTACGGGTTGGGGATGAAGTCGCGCGAGTCGTACTCGAGGATGGCCCCGATGCCGGTGGCCGTGTAGTGCGTCTTCTGTCCGTACTGCGACAGGTAACGCTCGCTGCGGGCGTCGAATTTCTTGCCCTGCGTGTGCTCGAAGCTCAGGATGCCGCCCACATAGGTGTTGGGCAGCACGCGGTGCAGGTAGCGCCCCTTCACGAGGTAGCGTTTTTCGTTGTACGACCCCTCTTCGTTATACCGCCCGTCGTGGTAGCCGATGCCCCACATGTCGCGGGGCGCCGAGGCGAACATTACCGTGTAGTCGATGCGTTTGCTGTTGCGGGCGAAGATGTTGTTGCCCGTGACCCCCAGAGCATAGAACCCCGAGATCGAGACATTGGCGAAGATCGAGATGTCCGAGGGCGCCGTCACCGAGTCCGTACGGTCGATGCGGTAGAGGCCCGCGGCCAGCAGCCCGATGCCGAGGCTCGTATTCTTCGAGTAGCTCGGGCCCCCCGCGAAGGTGAAGTCGATCTTCTTTTCGAACGTGCGGTCGGTGGTCGAACCTTCGAAATATTTTACGACGCGGCGCAGGAACGGCGGGCGTTTTTCGGCCTGCGGTTCCTCTTCCTCCGGAAGCGGGGTGTATGTATAGTGCAGCGTATCGCTGCCGTTGATGTATACCTCCTGCTCCTGTGCCCGTCCGTGCAGGGCGCAGCCCAGGGTGAAGCATACAACGGCTATCCTGCGCAGCATCCGGCTATTTGTACTTCTCGATTGTTTCGTAGAAATCGGCCTTGTCCTGCTCCGAGAGCACGCCCTTGCGCAGGAATACCAGCTCGCCTTCCTTCGATACGATCATCAGCACGAACTGGTTGTTGCAGTCGCCCAGCTCCCATGCCGTGCTCAGGATACGATCCTGGTCGGCCAGCACCAGCGCGCCGTTCTTGGCCGTGCGCTTCTTGGCCATGTTGCGGGCCATGCCGTTGGGAACCATCGGTGCATCCTTGAGGTTCATCACCCCGAAGCCGTAGATGTTGTCCCCCTGTGCGCGGTGGTTCTCCTCCAGCTCGACCGTGAAGTCGTTGTTCTGCTTGTGGCGGTCGGGGTCTACATAGAATATCATCAGGTTCTTCTCGCCCCAGTACGGCAACTTGGCCGGTTTGCCGTCGAGGTCGAGCACTTCGACATTGTTCACTTTGCGCGGCAGTTCCTGTGCTGCGGCTGCGGATGCCGTGAGCGAGAGGGCCGCCAGCATCGCGATTACTTTCATCTTCATTATATTCTGTTTTTTGGTTTTAAATGAAAACAAATCGGGACAAAGTTACAATATTTCCGCCAACATACCGACCGGCAGGCGATCTAATATTGTTCTCTTCGTTCAATTTTTTCGTTTCGCAGGGAAAAGGGCCGTGTCGAACGCATAGAGCCCCCCGCCGGACATGGCCAGGAACACATAGACCCCCAGCCAGGTGAATGCCAGCGTCCCGAAACCCGGGGCGCCCCAGAGCAGCACCCCGAGGATTCCCGCCGCCATGACGATGGCCGATGCCCGTACCCACAGACCCATGATTATCAGGGTGGCGAGCACCACTTCGACCAGCGAAACGATGACGAATACGGCCGGGCTGCCGGCGAATGCGAAAGAGGGATACGAGTTGACGATCTCGTTGTAATCCTGTATTTTGCCTATGTTGTGGAAGAACATCATGCCTCCCGCGAACAGGCGCATGTACAATACGGCCCAATCCATGTGCCTGCATTGTGCGATCCGTTCACCGATTCTTTTTTCCATGCCCCGTGCCGTGCAATTTGCATTCCAAACCCCCGCACGGCGAATATCCGGCACGCCGCACCGCCTCAATCGTCCTGCCGGGCGAAAGACCAGTGCGTATGTACGATCTCCCAACCGCCGGACGTTGCGGCCGTGTAAACTTCCGTGCAGTGCATCCTGAACACCTGCCCGTCCCTGAGGGCCTCGTAATCGTATGCCAGGACGGCAGCGCCCGGCGACAACCGCACGACGGGGTCGATCATCCGGTACGTGTCGATCCTGACTTTGCCCCTGACCGTGCCGTAGTACTCTCCGAGGGCTTTTTTGCCGATGATTTTGCGTCCGAGAGCCGGGTCGAAATAGACTACGTCGCCGGACGTGAGTTCCAGGAACCCGTCGGGGTCGCCCTGGTTCCACCGCTCCAGTGCCCGCCGTTCCAATGCGATGATTGCGGCTTCGGGATCCCCGCCGCAGGGGGTGTGGTTCGTGTGTCGGTTCTAAAATTAAATAAATTTAGGATGTATGCCGTGTCGGACTTGTTATACCGCGGGTTGCCGGCACAGGCTCCGCCTTTTGGACGGGCAGCGGCACGGCACGACCCGATAAATTTGGCACTCCTCGCGTCTTGTACTATCTTTGCAGCCATGGAAACAAAGATACTTTTCGTTTGTTTGGGGAATATTTGCCGCTCTCCGGCTGCCGACGGAATCATGCGGCACATCGTCCGCGAACGCGGGCTCGGGGCGGAGGTTGCGGTCGACTCGGCCGGGACATATGCCGGGCACACGGGCGAACTGCCCGATGCCCGCATGCGGCGGGCTGCGTCGCGCCGCGGTTACGAACTGACGCACCGTGCCCGGCAGATCCGCGAGGAGGACTTCGGGAAATTCGACATGATCGTGGTGATGGACGACCGCAACTACGAGCACGTACACCGGCTGGCGCCGTCGCGTGCGGATGCCGCCAGGATCTTCCGTATGCGGGAGTTTTTCAGCCGCCATCCCGGCTGGGATCATGTTCCCGATCCCTATTACGAAGGGGCCGAGGGCTTCGAGCTGGTGCTCGACATGCTGGAAGACGGCTGTGAGGGAATCCTCGCACACCTCGGGAAATAGGCTGCCGGAATACCGGGCGGACGGGTGCAGGTGTCATTTGTCGGAAAACCCTGCCGGCACCGCGGCTCGGAATGCGAAACACCGGCCCGGAAGTACCCGGGCCGGTGTTTTCATGTTCCGGAAATCCCTTAGAAATCGAGACCGAAGCTGATGCTGTACGTGTTGTGCAGCAGTGTCTCCTTGCGTGCGATCAGGTAGGCGAAATCGAGGCGCAGGTGCAGGAACCGCACGCCGGCGCCGACCGACCCGTAGGTGGGGTAGTAATTCCGCCGTTCGCCGTAGTGGTAGCCTGCCCGCAGCTGGATGAGCTGCATGAGGTTGTATTCGGCGCCTACGGACATCTGGAACCCGCGCACCCGTGCCGGGGAGAAATAGTAGCCCCAGTCCGCCCCGACGGTTATTTCGTGGGCATCGGAGAGGAACGTATCCAGCGCCACGCCTGCCGTGAGATCCATCGGCAGCGTATAGTCCGTTTTCCCGAGGTATCCGCCCAGGTTGCCCAGCTTTCCGCCGACGCGCAGCGTGGAGTAGCTGCCGACGTTCTCCAGCGGCATCGACCATGCCGCGCTCAGGTCGACGGCCAGTGCGTCGGCCGTGTCGTCGGGGCGTTTGAGGTGCATGTAGCGCCCCACGATGCCGACGGCCCACCTGTCGCCCAGGCGGCGCGAATAGCCCAGGTCGACGGCCATGTCGTTGTTGCCCCGTTCGCGCAGGTATTGCCGCCAGCCGATCTGTGCCAGGTTGACGTTGTCGAACCGGCAGAACCCGGTCACGGCATAATAATCGAATTCGCCCTGCCCGTAGTAGGACGAGGAGACCTGCGAGGGCATCTGCGAAAAGATGGCCGTCGCCGAGTTATTATAGATGGCGTGCGAACCCGACAGGGTCGTCATGGCTACGCCGCCCATGCCGAGCGCCTTGGCGTCGGGTGTCGGGAGCGTAGCCTCCTGCGCCGTCGCATACAGCGCGGCGGCGAGGAGTGCCAGGGTGGTTGTCAGACGTTTCATACGGCAAATATAGCAAAAAAGATGCAACTTGTATTCCGGGGCGCCGGCTGCGCCCGTTCCGCGGGCACGAGATCCGCTTCAGGAGCGCTGCGACGGGCTCGAAGAGGTGCGAAAAGGCTTCTGCCGACGGAGCGTAAGCGTGCGGAACTCCCGGTAGGATGCGAATATAAGAAAAGTGCCCGCCGGATTTGTCCGGACGGGCACTTTTCCTTTTCGGCCGGTGTCTCGCGGCGCGGTTTTCCGTATTTCTATGGCCTGTACCGCCTTTTAGCAGTTCATCGCGCCGCAGCAGTGGATCACCTGCCCGCTGACATACGACGAGAGATCCGATGCGAGGAACAGCGCGACCTTGGCCACATCCTCGGGCGTGCCGCCGCGGCGGAGCGGGATCTGCTTGTACCAGCCTTCCTTCACCTCGTCGGGCAGCTTGTCGGTCATCTCGGTCATGATGAAGCCCGGGGCGATGGCGTTGGCGCGGATGCCGCGCGGGCCCATCTCCTTGGCGATCGACTTGGCCAGGCCGATCATGCCGGCCTTCGAGGCCGAATAGTTGCACTGGCCCGCGTTGCCGCTGACGCCCACCACCGACGACATGTTGATGATCGAACCGCTCTTCTGGCGGGCCATAATGGGCGTCACGGCATGGATGAAATTGAACGCCGACTTGAGGTTTACGGTCAGCACGGCGTCCCACTGCGCCTCGGACATGCGCATCATCAGGCCGTCCTTGGTGATGCCGGCGTTGTTCACCAGGATGTCTATGCGACCGAAGTCCTTCACGATCCGGTCGATGACCTCATGCGTCTCTTCGAAATTCGCCGCATTCGAGGCATAGCCTTTGGCCTTGACGCCCAGCGCCGCGATCTCGGCCTCGGTGGCCTTGCCGTTCTCGTCGATCGCCAGGTCGGTGAACGCCACGTCGGCGCCTTCCTTGGCGAATTCAAGTGCGATGGCTTTGCCGATGCCCCGGGCAGCACCCGTTACGACAGCCACTTTTCCTTCGAGTAATTTCATAACTTTCAACGTATTAAGAGTTTCGGTAAAATATTCTGTTTTTCCTTTTTTCGTCCAAAAGACGAACAAAGTTAAGAAAAATATTTTGAAACGTCCCGCCGCCGCCGGATTTTCGCCAAATATTACTAACTTTACCCTCCGTAAACGGAATTTCGTAAAACCCTTAACGATATGAAAAGAGACACCCAGATTTTCGATCTGATCGCCGCCGAGCGCAGCCGTCAGATGCATGGCATCGAATTGATCGCCTCGGAGAATTTCGTCAGCGACCAGGTCATGGAAGCCATGGGCTCCGTGCTGACCAACAAATATGCCGAGGGCTATCCCGGGGCACGCTATTACGGCGGCTGCGAGGTCGTGGACAAGGTCGAGACACTCGCCATCGAACGCATCTGCCGCCTCTACGGCGCCGAATACGCCAACGTGCAGCCCCACTCGGGCGCACAGGCCAACATGGCGGTATTCTTCGCCTGCATGCAGCCGGGCGATACCTTCATGGGGCTCGACCTGGCGCACGGAGGCCACCTTTCGCACGGTTCGCCGGTCAACATGTCGGGTAAGTATTTCAACGCCGTGGGCTACCAGCTCGACGAGGCCACGGGTGTCATCGACTACGACGCCATGGAGCGCAAGGCGCTGGAGTGCAAGCCCAAGGTGATCGTCGGAGGCGCCTCGGCCTATTCGCGCGAATGGGATTACAAACGTATGCGCGCCATCGCCGACAAGGTGGGGGCGTTGCTGCTCGTGGACATAGCGCACACGGCCGGCCTGATCGCCGCCGGGCTGCTGGACAACCCCGTGAAATACGCGCATATCGTCACCTCGACGACGCACAAGACCCTGCGCGGCCCGCGCGGCGGTATTATCCTGATGGGCAAGGATTTCGAGAACCCCTGGGGGCTCACCACGCCCAAGGGTGCCGTGAAGATGATGTCGCAAATCCTCAATTCGGCCGTATTCCCCGGCATCCAGGGCGGCCCGCTGGAACACGTCATCGCCGCCAAGGCCGTGGCGTTCGGCGAGGCGCTCGAGCCCTCGTACAAGGAGTATCAGGCGCAGGTGCAGAAGAACGCCCGGGCGATGGCCGAAGCGTTCGTTAAACGCGGTTACAAGATCGTTTCGGGCGGCACGGACAACCACCTGATGCTGGTCGACCTGCGCACGAAGTTCCCCGAACTGACGGGCAAGCTGGCCGAGAAGTGCCTCGTGGCGGCCGACATCACCACCAACAAGAACATGGTGCCGTTCGACAGCCGCTCGCCGTTCCAGACCTCGGGGCTGCGCTTCGGGACGCCGGCCATCACCACCCGCGGCCTGAAGGAGGACAGGATGGACTACATCGTCGGCCTGATCGACCGGGTGCTGCACGACCCCGAGAACGAAGCCAATATCGCCGCCGTACGCAAGGACGTGAACGCCCTGATGGCCGGCTATCCGCTTTTCGCGTGGTAAAATTCCGGTAGGATGAAAGAGGTCATCGACTTTTTCCGCCGCCTGCACGACAACAACGACCGTGCATGGTTCGACGCCCACCGCGCCGAATGGGCGCACGTGAAGGGACGCTTCGCGGCTTTCACGGAGCAACTCATCGCCGGGATCGCCGAGTTCGACCCTACGGTGCGCGGCCTCAGGGTGCAGGACTGCACCTACCGCATCGCCCGCGACACGCGGTTCAGTCCCGACAAGTCGCCCTATAAAACATATATAGGTGCGTATATCGCGCCCAAGGGCAAGAAGTCGGGGTTTGCAGGCTACTATTTCCACATCGAACCCTGCTGCGACAGCCTGGTGTGGAGCAACCTGCTTTCGGCGGGGCTCTACTGCCCCGAGCCGGTCGTGCTGCGCAGCGTGCGCGAGGAGATCCTCGACAACGGTGCGCAAATCGCGGCGGCCATCCGCAAGGCCAAGGGATTCGGCATCGTCGAAGAGAACAAGCTCAAACGGGTGCCTACGGGATTCCCTGCCGACAGTGAGTACGCCGAGATGCTGAAGCTCAAGGATTTCTATATTGCCAAGAAGATCACCGAGGAGTTCCTGCTCTCGGACGACCTGCTGGAGCGAACCCTCGCGGAGTTCCGCCGCACGCAGCCGTTCATCGCGATCCTGAACCGTGCCGTGCAGTTCGCCTACGAAGAGATGATGTAACCTGCCCGTGCAATAATGCAACCGCCTTCCCTGACCGGGGAGGCGGTTTTTTGTTGGCGGGAGCCTCCGGCGCGGCACCGTACGGGGGCAATAAAAGGCAAAATCCGCCGCCGCCCGAAAAAAAACAGGGCGATTCTTTGCCTGCGGAATAGGTGATTCGCGCGCTTTCCTTGTATTATATACAAGAAAGAAAGCTATGCGACAACAAATACAGAAATTCGGCAGGGCCCTGAGCGGCATGGTCATGCCCAATATCGGCGCGTTCATCGCGTGGGGATTCGTCACGGCGCTCTTCATCCCCTCGGGATGGTGGCCCAACGCTCAGATGGCACGCCTGGTCGACCCGATGCTGACCTACCTGCTGCCGTTGCTGATCGCCTATACGGCCGGGCGCAACGTCGCCGGCGAACGGGGCGGCGTAATCGGGGCCATCGCCGCCATGGGCGTCATCGTCGGCAGCGACATCCCGATGTTCATCGGAGCCATGGTCATGGGCCCGCTGGGCGGGTATACGATCCGGTGGTTCGACAAACTTACGCAGGGACGCATAAAGGCGGGCTTCGAGATGCTCGTGAGCAATTTCTCGATAGGCATCCTCGGTATGCTGCTGGCCATACTGGGCTATTGGGTCATCGGCGGTGCGGTGACGGGGCTGACGCTGCTGGTCAGCAACGGCGTGGAGGTCGTGATCCGCCACGGACTGCTGCCGCTCGTGTCGCTTCTGGTCGAGCCGTCCAAGGTGCTGTTCCTCAATAATGCCCTGAACCACGGCATCTTCTCGCCGATCGGCATCGAGCAGGCCCGCGAAACCGGGCAGTCGATCATGTTCCTGCTGGAAACGAATCCCGGGCCCGGGCTGGGCGTACTGCTGGCCTGCTGGTTTTTCGGCCGCGGCAATATGCGCCAGTCGGCACCCGGCGCCGTAATCATCCAGTTCTTCGGCGGTATCCACGAAATCTATTTTCCCTATATCCTGGCGCGCCCGGCGCTGATCCTCGCCCCTGTTGCGGGCAGTGCCGCCGGGCTGCTGTTCTTTTCGCTTGCCGGGGCCGGACTGGTGGCGCCGGCTTCGCCCGGCAGCATCATTTCGGTGCTGGCCATGGCTCCCAAAGGCCAGACCCTCGTCGTGCTGGCCGGGGTGCTGATCTCCACGGCGGTGTCGCTGCTCATGGCGGCGCCCTTCGTCCGGCGTGCCGCCGCTGCGGAGGATATGCCGACAGGCGCAATCCCCGCCGCGCAGAGCGGGGCGCCCGCCGTAAAGGCCGCGCTGCACTTCCCGGCACATATCCGCAAGGTGGTTTTCGCCTGCGATGCGGGCATGGGGTCGAGTGCGCTGGGTGCCACGCGGTTTCGAAAAAGGCTCTCCGATGCGGGCATCGGCACGGCGGTCGGCAACTGTGCCGCGGACGGCATTCCCGCCGATGCCGACGTCGTTGTCTGCCAGTCCGTGCTGGCCGGGCGGATCGCCGGATCGGCACAAGGAGCCGCGCTGGTCGTGATCGACAATTTCCTGGCCGACCCGGCCCTCGACGCCCTGTTCGCCCGGGTGGCGCAGCAGGACGGTGCGGACACCCTTCCCCGAGCCGGCGGTCTGCCTGCCGGGACGGCGGACGCACAGCCCTCCGACGCCGGCCTGCGAAGGGCGGACGATGCCGCGGGGCGGTCTCCCGGCGAGGTCTTGCGCCCCGGGAATATCCGAACGGGACTTTCCTCCGAACCCAAGGAAGCCGCGATCCGGCGGGCCGGGGAACTGCTCGCAGCGGGCGGATATGTCGAACCCGGATATGCGGATGCCATGCTGCGCCGCGAGGAGTCGGCAACGACCTATATGGGCATGGGCATCGCCATTCCGCACGGCACGTCCGACGCCAAGAAGTGCGTCCTGCACTCGGGCATCGTGGTGCTGCAATACCCCGGCGGGGTTGCGTTCGGCGACGAAAAGGCATACCTCGTAGTGGGCATTGCCGGCGTGGGGGACGCCCATCTGGATATCCTGGCCCGGCTGGGCGAGGTATTCGGGGACGAAGAACTGTTGCGGAGGCTGACGACCGAAGACGATCCGCAGGCGATATACGAAGCACTGAAATAACTACCTATATGACAACCGGAAAAGTAACGATTACCGCCCCGAACGGCATGCATGCGCGGCCTGCGGGCGAACTTGTAAAGTTAATCAGGGGGCTTGCGCCCGCCAGGATCACCCTGCGCACCGCAGCCCGGGAGGCCAGTGCCGTGAGCATTCTTTCGCTCCTGGCATTGGGGCTCAAACACGGCACCGAAGTGGAAGTCTGCGCCAAGGGCGGCGACGAAGCTGCAGCCGTGCGGGCCGTAACGGAGTTCATCGCCGGCATCCGCGAATGATGTTCACGATCCGAGGAATCCCGACGGCGGGGATCGCCGTCGGGACGGCGTTCGTGCTGCAACGCCGCGCATCCGCCGCTGCTACGGCCGCGGCAGGCGACCCCGTGGCCGAGGCCGGGCGGTTCCATGCGGCGCTGGAGCGTGCGAAGGCGGAGCTGTCCGCACTGGCAGAAGGGGAGGCTGTTTTCGCCGCCCATCTGGAGATGGCCGGCGACCCGATGCTCGCCGGGCTGGTCGAGGGAAGGATTGCGGAAAAGCACCTGTCCGCCGAGCAGGCGCTCGGTGAAGCCTGCGAAGAGGTGTGCGGCATGTTCGCGGCGCTCGACGACGACTACCTGCGCGGACGTACCGACGATGTGCGGGACGTATGCGCGCGTATCGGCCGCATCCTGTCGGGCGAAACCGCTCACGACCCCTTTGCCGGGCTGGCTCCGGGGACGATCGTGGTGGCCGACGAACTGGCGCCTTCGGATACGGCACAGATGGATTTCGGCAGGGTCGCCGGGCTGGTGACGGCACACGGAAGCGTGACGAGCCATGTCGCGATCATCGCCCGGAACAAGGGCATCGCGGCGCTGGTCGGCGTTGCCGGGTGCATGCGGCAGGTCAGAACCGGCGACCGGCTGATAATCGACGGGGAGCGGGGCGAACTGATCGTCGACCCCGATCCGGCTACCGGACGCAAATACGCCGCGCGGCTCGAATCGCTGCGCCAGGATGCGTTCCGCTGCGCGGCGGATGCACAGGCGCCCGCCGTCACGCCCGCCGGGCGGCGGATCACGGTGCTGGGCAATGCCGCGAACGTCGACGAAGTGCGACGCGCGCTCGATGCAGGCGCCGAGGGCATCGGACTTTTCCGGAGCGAGTTCCTCTACATGCAGGGCCCGGCGCTCCCCGACGAAGAGACGCAGTTTGCGGCATACCGTGCCGCGGCGGAGCTTTGCGGGGCACGTCCGCTGACTGTACGGACACTTGATATAGGCGGGGATAAAGCATTGCCCTACATGCACTTCGAGCCGGAGGAAAACCCGTTTCTGGGATGGCGTGCGATCCGGGTTTCGCTGGCCATGCCGGAGCTGTTCCGCACCCAGCTGCGGGCATTGCTGCGCGCGAGCGCATTCGGCAACGTGCGGGTGATGTTCCCGATGATAGCTTCGGTCGGGGAGTTCCGCGCCGCCCAAGCGGTTGTCGAGACCTGCATGGCGGAACTCGACGCAGAAGGGGTTGCCTACGACCGCGACATAGCGCTGGGGGTGATGATCGAGACCCCGGCCGCCGTATTCATCGCCGACGAACTGGCTGCCCGGGCGCGGTTTTTCAGCATCGGCACCAACGACCTGACGCAGTACGTGATGGCTGCCGACCGCGGAAATCCCCGCGTAGCCTACCTTTGCGACGCATTCGACCCGGCCGTGCAACGCAGCATCGGCATGGTACTCGACGCCGCGCACCGGGCGGGTATCGAAGCCGGGATGTGCGGCGAACTGGCCGCCGACCCGCGCGCCACGCAGCGCCTCGTGGCGCTCGGTCTCGGGGAATTCAGCGTCGGCCCCCCGGCCATCGCCCCGTTGAAACACCGTATACGGACTGACAAATAATTTTTATCTTTATCCCAACGTCTAAAACTCGAATTATGAAGAAAACAATGCTCCTGCTCTTCGCCCTCATGCTGTCGTCGGCGATTTGTGCGCAGGATTACCACGTTGTCCTGTGGGACAACACGACGGCACCCACCTCGAACGGGCTTTCGGGCGACGAGGTCGAATCCAAGCCCGGACAGTGGAAAAACACGCAGACGGCCGAAATGTGGATTTACAAGGCCGGGGACAATGCCACGGGACAGGCGCTCGTGTTTTTCCCCGGGGGCGGCTATTCGTCGCTCTCGGTCGGCAACGGACATAAGGAGGCCCAGTGGTTCGCCCGGAACGGCATCACGGCCGCGGTGGTGAAATACCGCCTGCCCAACGGCCACAGCGAGGTTCCGCGCAACGATGCCGACGAGGCGCTGCGCGTGATGCGTTCGATGGCTGCGGAGCTGAACATCGACCCCGCGAAAGTGGGGGTGTCGGGGACTTCGGCCGGGGGTTACCTCGCCGGGAGCGTCGGGACGCTTTCGGACGTGAAGCCGGGCTTCATGATCCTCTTCTACCCGGTGATCTCGGCCGACCCGGACAAACGTCACAAGGGGACTTTCGTACAGCTGCTCGGCGCCGAAGATGCCGACAAACCCCTTGCACAGGAGTTCTCGCTCGAGAAGAAGGTCGATGCCGCCACGCCGCCGACGCTGTTGTTCCATTGCGACGACGACAAGGTGGTACCGGCCGTGAACAGCGCGCTGTTCTACCAGAAGCTCAAGGAACACGGCATCAAGGCCACGCTGCACATCTATCCGTCGGGCGGCCACGGCTGGGGCATGAACTCCCGCTTCCGCTATTACGACGACTGGCAGAAAGCCACGCTCGACTGGCTTTCGACGCTCTGATCCCGCGGCGCCTGCGGCCCGTGAAACGACAAAAGAGGCTCCTTGGGAGCCTCTTTTTGTTGTGCGGTTCTGCCGGCACCGGTGCCGCGTGCGTCCGATCCCGGGAATCCGGCGGCCGGTATTCCCCGCTGCGCTTATTTCTTGCGGTAGATGACCTCGCAATGCTCGCCCGTGAGGTATTCGACGATATTGAGCACCTCTTCGAGCGAATTGGATCGCTGGTAATTGAACGTATAGCGTTTGTCGCCGTAGCGTCCCGGCACCGAAAGCCGCACGCCGAAGGTCGTCTCGATGTGCGAGATGATCTCGTGCAGCGTAGCGTCGGACATCGTCACCAGGTCATACTGGGTCAGCACGAGGTGCGAAGCGTTGACCTGCGTAATGGCGAGGTTGTCGTCCGCAGCGTCGTACAGGGCGCGCTGGTCGGGTTGCAGCGTCACCAGGTTGACCCCTGCGGGCGTCTGAAGGCGTACGGAACCGTGTTCGAGGACGACTTCGGCCTGCTGCGAACCTTCGTAGGCCTGCATGCAGAAGGAGGTGCCCAGCACGCGCACGCGCAGTTTGTCGGTGGACACGACGAACGGGGCGGCTTCGTCCCGCGCCACCTCGAAGAAGGCCGCGCCGGCCAGCTGCACGTTGCGCTGCGTCGGGCCGAAGGCTTCGGGCAGCGTCAGTTTCGTACGGGCGTTGAGCCACACATGCGTGCCGTCGTCGAGCGTGACGGTCGTCACCGCATCGCCCGTGTTCTCGTAAACCCGGTATATGTCGGGTGTCGAGAGGAAATGCCATGCCGTGCCGGCGCAAACGGCGAGCAGGACGGCGGCAGCTGCTCCCAGCGTCCACCGCACCAGTCTGCGGCGACGGGTGGATCGCTCGCCGGCGACGATACTCCCGATCCGATGGTCGGTGCTGCGCATGAACGACGCGAAGCGCGACAGGTCGGTGCTCTCCTCGAAGACGCGGCGTGCCCCCCACAGGCTCTTCAGTTCGAAGAAGTATTTGCGGTGCTCCTCCGACTCCTCCAGCCACGCGAGAAGGTACTTTTCCTCCTGTTCCGAAGTCTCCCCGGCAAAATATTTTTGTATGACTGAGTCCATTATAATCGTATCGTCCATTTGTTCTGTGTCCGTTTAGTATACAATCCACGGGAGAAATCTACCCAAGCGGATGGGAATTATTTTGTAAAAAAATGAAAAAC
Organism: Alistipes sp. AM16-43; assembly: GCF_003435745.1. Lineage (NCBI taxonomy): Bacteria > Pseudomonadati > Bacteroidota > Bacteroidia > Bacteroidales > Rikenellaceae > Alistipes > Alistipes sp. AM16-43. The sequence continues at coordinate 715,106 of NZ_QTUQ01000001.1, read as the reverse complement.
AGCAGCAGAATCAGCTCCGATTTCGACAATTTTGCCCGCAGTTGCCTCAGGGCAAGGTAAATATGGTTTTCGACCGTGCTCTGCGCAATCCCCATCTGTTCGCTGATCTCGCGGTGGGAGAACCCTTGCAGGTAACTCAGCGAAAAGACCTCGCGGCATTTGGCCGGGAGGGCTGCGATCGCCTCGTTGATGCTCGTGCGCAGATCCTGCGAGTAGAGCTTTTCGATGACCGGATTCCGGTCGGGATCGTAATAGGCGTAGCCGATACTTTCGATACGTTCCTGGTAGTAGGAGCGGTAGCTGCACGCATGGCGGTGCTTGTTGACGTAGTTGACCGACTGGTTGTAGACCGAGCGGAGCAGGTACCCGTAAAGCGATTGCCCCGGGTCGAGCGCCTCGCGGCGCACCCATACGTTAACGAATACGTCCTGCACGACGTCCTGCGCCCAGTTCCCGTTCAGGAAGAGGCGTGCGTAGGCCGTCAGCGGCGCATAATAACGGCCGCACATCTCGTCGAAGGCTTCACGGCTCCCGGCGCGTATGGCGGATATGAGTTCTGCAGGCTCCATGTTCGTATCGTATGCACAAAGTTAGAAAATATTTGCAGATTGGCGAGCCCGCCTGCCTTTTTTGTTTTCCGCAGGGCAATAAAAACGGCGGCGGGCATGATACCCGCCGCCGTCGGCTGTCGGTCGCGCCTTCAGGGAACTGCGGAGTGCCGGGTGAAATCCCCGGGCACAGGCGCACCGCCCTGCGGCAGTCAGTTGGCCGACACGAATGTCCTGGTGAGGAGCTCCTTCAGGGTCTCGGGGTTGTTGGTGGTGATGAAATCCATTCCCCATGCGATGCAGGTCATCATGTCCTGCACCGTGTCGACCGTCCATACGTTCGTGACCATGCCGTTGGCATGTGCCTCCTTGACCCATTCCGGATTGCCCGAATAAGCCGAGAAGCGGTAGTCGATACCCCCGATGCCGTCCTGCCGGACTGCGGCGGGAGCCAGGTCGCCGTTCAGGTATTGCACCATGGCACCCGGAAGGGCGTTGACGATGCGTTTGCAGGTCGTATAGTCGAAAGCGATGTATTCCACACGGTCGGTCAGCCCCTTTGCCTTTACAGCCTCGATGACGGCATCCGCCGCACGGGCGTTGTTGGCGGCCGAACTGTGCCTCTTGATTTCGAGGATCAGCTTGGTGTCCGCATTTTTCGTGGCCTGCTCCAGGTAATCGTCGAGCGTCGGGAGCTTTTCGCCGTTGGCGAGCGTCAGATCCTTGATCTGGTCGTAATTGACGTTCTCGATCACGAGGCTGCTCCCGGGAACGGTGCTGTCGTGGTTGATGACGACCTTGCCGTCGGCCGTGATCCAGACATCGAACTCCGAGCCGTAGATGCCCAGCTCCTGCGCCTTGGCGAGCGCAGCTACGGAGTTTTGGGCGGCGCCGTCCTTGTGGTAGCCCCTGTGGGCGATCACCCGGGGTTTGGCGACTCGGGCGGGATTATTCGAATAGGTGAGCTGCGTGATGCCCAGCGGGTACTGGTTCTGGCCGCGCATCAGCACCATCCGGTACCTGCCCGAGGCAAATCCGTTCGGGATGCGCACCGAAAGCGACTCCGCTGCGGCCGACCCGTCGAGCGTGAAAGCCCCGGCACTGCCGGCGAGCGGTTCGAAGCGGATCCTGTCCCCGGCAGCAAACCCCTTGCCGTAGAGCGTGTAGGTGTAATCGGCACCCACCTCGCAGCCCGAAAGGTAGAGCAGCCCGGTAATGTTGATCGCGGCGGGCTGCTGGTCGCGTTTGACGGTTTCCCACAGAGCCTTCACCTTTTCGGCCGTGAGCGGGGCGTCGTAGACGCGTGCGATGGCCACGTCGCCTTTCCAGGCGTTCTGACCCACGGTCGCACTGGCGTCGACGCCGATGCCGAACCAGTAGCTCGTCGTGGTGGTGGGCGGCACGTAGTTGCCCGGGGCATCCATCGTACCCTTCAGCTCGCCGTCTACGTAGATGTAGGTCTTGGCCTCCTGCTTGTTCCATACGCCCACGACGTGGTAATAGCGCCCCGCCTCGGGGTTGATGCCGCTCTTCGTCCATACCCAGCTGGATTTACCGGTCGTGCTGACGTTGGGCAGGAAGGTCAGCTCCGTACCCCTGTCGGCCTTGCTGATAAGGAACCCGGTGCCGCCGCTCGACATCGAACTGAACATCTTCAGCTCGGCCGAACCGTCCGACTTCTCATCCAGCTTGAAGAGCGCCTCGAGCGTGTGCCCGTCGGCGAGTGCATCCTGGAACTGCTTGTTGGCCGAGTAGTCGGCCTTGTAGAACCCCTCGTTGACGGACGTGCCCGGCGTGTGGTTGAAATGGGCCGCATACCTCGAGTAGAGGTCGTTGTAATAGGTCATCATCGCCGTACCTTCGAGCGCCCGCACGGGCGTTGCCGACGGGGAGTTGTCCATGGCCGAACCGTCGTTGCGGAACACCACGTCGAGCAGGTCGGCCGTCGGAAGGAGCGGCTCGCCGCCGCTGTCCATGGTCGTGGCGTTCGCCGTTTCCGACCAGTCGGAATCGAGGCTGCCGACCGCCTTGACCTTGGCCCAGTAGGAGGTGTTGCTCTCCAGGTTGGTCAGCTCCTGCGACGTTGCCGTGGACGCGATGCCGGTCTTGTAGGCATACTCGCTTTCGGGGGCTGAGGCCGAACCTTTCCAGTAGGCGACCGTGTAGGAAGTCGCATCGGGGACGGCGTTCCATTTGAGCGTCAGCCTGTCGGCCGCCGCTGCGGCGTCGAACGAAACTCCGCCCGGTGCTGCGGGTTTGGTCGCGGGGGTGATGGCCGTGCAGGTGACGACCACGTTGTCCAGCAGGGCGCGTTTTTCGCTCGTCGAGATCACGATGCGGCAATCGGGCGTCACGTTCGTGAGGGTTGCCTCGAACTCGCGGAACCGGGCTTTGGCAGCCGAAATATCCACAGGGTCGGCCGCGGAGACCTCCGTGACCGTGCCGGTGATGGCGCCCTTTGCGCCGAGCACGGCGCCGCGGACGGCCTTGACGAGGATTTTCCCGGCATCGGCGCCCGAACCGTCGTATTTCTCGCTGTAAGCCTGTGCCGAGAAGCGCACCTTGACGGTCGCCGCATCGGGCAGGGCGGTCAGTTCGGGGGTGTAAAGCGAGGCGGCCGCACTTCCGGCGCCCATCTTGACATAGCCCGGGCGGCCTGCGATGTTGCCCGACTTGCCCCAGGCCGCAAGGCCCGTGCCCTCGGTGTAGGGCGCAGCCACGCCGCCGCCGCTGAACACGTCGAACTCATTGGCCGTACAGCGGGTGGCCGAGAACCCCGAAGGATTGTCGCCCGAAGCTGCGGCGTAAGTCCCGCGGTTCGAGCTCGGGGGATAGTAGCCCGCGGCGAAATTGGCGATGTCGCCGCCGTGGATCACCCTGGAGAAATCTTCCGCCAGGAGGATGTCGCCCGCCTTTGCCGAGCCTGCCGTCGTGGCACCCGCCTGCGGCCCTGCGGCGGCAGTCGCATATGCGAGCGGGTCGGAGAAGAAATCGTTGGTCTTGTCGTCCACGCAGACGTAGTAGGTCGTGGCGGGGGCCAGTCCCGAGAAGGTGAAGCGGAAGCGGTTCCCGGCCGTGATGCCGAAGACGTTCGAGGCATTCCAGCCGACGACCAGATCCTTGCATTCGGCGTCGCTGTAAAGTTTCACGTGGTAAACCTGAGCACTGCTGTTGACACACGCCTGGCCGTCCGCACGGGCCCATTCGACCGTGAGGGTCGAGGAGGTCGCCAGCACTTTCGACACGACGATCCCGGCCTGTACCGGGGCTATGTCCGTCTTCTGCGACACGACGGCAGAGTAGTCCGAATCGTAGTCGGGGTTGTTGTAGCGGCACGCCTTGACCTTCGCGTGGTACTCGGTGCCGGCCTCCAGTTCCTTGAGCAGGTACGAGGCCGAGGTGATGCCCTCCGCTACCGTGGCGTCCTTCTCCTCGGTGCCGTCGGCCCACCATGCCACCGTATAGGAAGCCGCCCCGGCCACTTCGTCCCATTCGAGGGTCAGCTTGTCGGAATAGACGGCTTCGGCGTCGAATTTCACGTTCGCCGGAACGGTGAGTTTCTCCAGCCTGGTCTCACCGTCGTAAACCACGACGATGTCGTCGAGCAGGTAGCGGGTCTTGTTGGCGCCCGCCTGTGCGGGGTTCGAGGAAAATGCGATGCGCGACGTGGGCGAGAGGCCGTCGAGCGTCACCGTGAAGGTTTCGAACCGGCCTACGGCCGACGAGATGTCCACGACCTTCGAAGCCACAACCGTGCCCTTCTTGCTCACGACGTTGTTCGTGCCGAACTCGGCGCCCTCGATGGCCTCGACCACGATGTCGCTGCCATAGACGTTTTCGCCTTCGGCATAGGCGCTGGCCGAGAAACTCACCGTTACGGTCGTGTTCTTGGGCAGGGCCGCCAGCTCGGGCGTATAGAGGATGCCGATACCGCCGCCACCGCCGCCGCACTTGATGTAGCCCGGACGGGTCGAGGTGTTGCCCGACGACCCCCAGCCTTTCATGCCGACGCTTTCGATGTACTCGGCCGACGTGCCTCCGGTGAATACGTTGAACTCCGTCGTCCAGTTGCAGACCGGACGGTCGCCGTCGGCCTGCGGGTTCTCGCCCGTGGCGGGTTCCCACGTCTTGCGGAACTCGGTACCCGATACGGCGTTGTAACCTGCCGCCGAGCGGACGATGTCGCCGCCGTGGATGAATGCCGCGAAATCCTGCGCCAGCACGATATCTCCGGCCTGTGCCGGGTTATTCTGCGAGGCTTTGGGCCCGGCCTTGGCCGTGGTCCCGGCGACGACGGGGGTCATGATGTTGCCGAAGCTGGCATTGGTGACCCGGGCGTAGTAGGTCGTTTCGGGATCGAGCCCCGAGAAGGTGAACCTCACGACGGGATAACCCGCCAGGGCGGTGAAGATGCCTTTGTCCGACGCGAGTTTTCCGTCGGCCAGCCAGCTGACATGCAGTTCGCTGCACGCCTCGTCACGGAACAGTTCGATGTTGTAGAGGCGCGTGGCGTCGGTCGCCGCATCTTCGGTATACGACCACTCGTAGGTGAGCGTCGACCCCGTCGCGGCATTGAGCGTGAGCTTCGGGTCGAGTTCGAGGATACCCACCGAGGCCATCAGCATGGCCGGCTGCTCGTTTGCCGTGACGTATACCCAGTCCGAAGTGGAGGAGTAGGGGTAGTTGGCCCTGACGCGGCCGTAGTATATCCGGTCGGTCGCCAGGTCGGTGAATTCATGGTAGTCGATTGCGTCCGTGGTCTTGCAGAGCGCTTCGCTGACGGGGTTCATATCCCCGTCGACGAGCTGTACGGTGTACGATGTCGCGCCGCGGATGAAATCCCAGCAGATCGTAAGCGACGTGGCCCCGTATTCGAGCAGTTTCACGTTCTTCGGGGTCTTGGACTTGTTGGCCCCCGATATTTCCACGCCGTCGTCCTTGCAGGCCGTCAGCGAGACTGCGGCCGATAGCGAGAAGAGGGCGAACAGAATATATAAAATGCTTTTTTTCATGATTGTTGTCCGGTTTTAGTATACGAGCTTGATATCGTCGATGTACCAGCGGCCCGCCTTCACCGAGGAGCCCGAGAACCAACTGTCGGCCGTGGAGATGAAGAATGCCGGATTGGCTTTCGCGCCGGGATTGGGGATGACGGCCGTGACCTCGACCCACGTGTAGGCGGGGATGTCGAGCGAAACGTAGCTCTTGGTCGAAGCTACGATCTTGTCCAGCGTGCCCTTCGGGATCCAGAACCCGTCGTTCTTCTCGCAGATGCCCACCATGCCCTGGTCGGGGGCTGCGGCCCAGATGGCGACCTTGCAGGTCAGCAGCAGGTCGTAGCCCGCGGGGATGTTCAGCACCGGGGAGATGAGGTTGCCCGGCTGCCCGTCGGCATTGTCGCTCGCGGCGCCCAACTGGATGTAGCCCGGACACATGTAGTTCAGGTAGCCTGTCCACCCCTCCATGCCGATGGCGCGGTAGAACGCCGCGTTGCCGTTGCGTACGGTCGAGGTGATGCCGCCGATGCTGGCGTTGGTGCCCGCCGTAACGCTCACCGTCTCGTTGTCGAGGCTCAGGTTGGCCACGGTCTTGTCGGCCGTCGTGACACCCGCCTTCTGGCCGATGCAGTCGCCGCCCCAGGGGAATTTGCCGAAGTTCTGCGTCAGCAGGGGAAGCTCCTCGCCCTGGGCGTCGAACCCGGCGCGGACGATGGTCGAAACGGAGCCGAAGTCTTTTTCCGCGCCGGCCTCGTCCATAGCCTTCACGGCGAAGGTCACGATGCCCTGGCGGGTGGCGGTGCCCGTCAGGGGTACTTCGATGTAACCGTTGCCGGCCGCCGGGATCGAATAGCTGCCGCTGGCGGCCGTGATCCCCTCGCCGCCGGTCTGCGTCACCGTGACGGTGTATTTTTCCGTGCCGAGCGCCTTGATGTAGGGGATGCGGAGCTTGGCCCCGGCTTCCGCGTTGAGTTTGAGCATACCCGAGACGTCGAACTGCTGTCCGTTGTCGAAGGGTTTCCACTCGAAGATACCGTTGTCCTGCCTGATGGCGATGGCGACGTTCTCTTCGCCGCAGCCGTGCAGGTAGATGGTGGCGTTACGCTCCTCGGAGGTATTCTGGTCGCAGGTGACCGTCACCTTCTGGTAGGTGCTGGGGTCTCCCTTGCCCGAGAGCTGGTCGACATGCACCCAGCCGTAGGCGTTCGTCCACTCGCGGCTGTCGGGGGTGTCGCTGATATACCAGTCCCCCGTGGCGCGGATCGTGAACGTATCGCTCGATTCGACGTACGGGAAACTCATCTCGCGCAGGTTGCGTTTGAGGAACCCCTGGTCGTCGTCGCTGCACGCGGCAAGGCCACAGATCCCGCCCAACGCGAGAACTATCGTCAGTTTATGAATAAATTTCATCATGATTGGATCGTTAGTTTGTTTGTAAAACCAATAAAAAAAACAGAAACCGACTCCGGATACACTGCCGGATGTCAATTTCCTACACGGTTTCTAACGATATCGAATGACTTGCACTGCAAATATAGCAATTTTCCGGGATTCGCAAGAAAAATGTTTAAAATTTTACGAACCTTGCGTCGAAAAACCGAAAAATAAAATATCTGTAATATATAGGTATAAAAATTTGCATTGCAATTTTGTGAAAAAAGCTTCCGGCATTGGGTAGTTTGCCCCGGTCGCTTGTATCTAATGCAGACCGGACGGAAAACGCCGGCCGCAACCGACCCAATGCAAACTAAAAAAACGATTATTAACCGGAAACTTTAAAACAACTTCGACGATGTCTGACTAATCCCTCCCCCTACACCAGCACTACACGGTTTTTTATCGGACGACGGATGACTTGCAAGGTTCTGTCTGCCGTATCGGAACGAATTTCCCCGGAGCCCGCCTGCACGGCGCGGCTGCGGACGTGCTTTGCACGCGGCAGCGGGAAATAACCAATTAACCGAATTGAAACTATGAAGAAATTATTCCATAAAGGACTATGTCTGGTCATGGTGCTCTGCGCGGGGGCTTTCGGCTGCTATGCCGCCCAAGGATCGCTCCCCGGTGCGCAAGGGCAGGGGTATGACCTGAATTTATCCTACTCGCGGACGACGCTCAAGGCCGTTGCCGATGCTATTACGCAACAAGTGGGCATCGCCTTCTCCTACGAAACGGCACTGGCCGGCTATCCGATGGAGAACCTGGAGGTCTCGGAGAAGGGTGCCACCATCGAGGCCATCCTTGCCGCCGTATTCACGCCTCGCGGCATCGACTACCGGGTGGTTGACAAAGTGGTCGTGCTGACGCGCAGCACGCGCCCCGTTCCGGCAGCCAGTGCCGCCGCCAAATCGGAGGTGAAAGGGGTCGTCCGCGACGCTGCGGGCAACCCGATGATCGGCGTGACGGTCACTATCAAGGGGACGCTGGTCGGCGTCTCGACGGGTGTCGACGGCGGCTATGCGATCCCGGCCGACGGGAACGCCACGCTGCTCTTCTCGTATATCGGCTACCGCCCCCATGAGGAGGTGGTAGGGCGCCGCACGCAGATCGACGTCACGATGCAGGAGGACGAGCTGGTGATGGACGAAGTAGTCGTCGTAGGCTACGGCACGCTCAAGAAACGCAATATCGTGGGCGCGGTCGAGAACCTTTCGGGCGACGCGGTCGAAAACCGGCCCAATGCCAACATCACCCGTTCGTTGCAGGGCCAGATCCCCGGCCTGAACATCGTGCAGGTCGACGGTAAGGCCGACCATGCCGGCGAAGTCACCATCCGCGGCGTGAACAACACGTTCAAGGCCCGTGTGAGCGGCGGTGAAAAGACCAACAAACTCGGACAGGGCGGCGGCGCGCTGGTGCTCATCGACGGAGCCGAGGGCGACATGGGTTCGGTGAACCCCGACGACATCGCCTCGATCTCGGTGCTCAAGGACGCTTCGTCGGCCGCAGTATACGGTGCCCGCGGCGCATTCGGCGTGATTCTCATCACGACCAAGGATCCCGAGAAGGGCAAGGTGCGCGTGAGTTACAACGGCTCCGTGTCGCTGCACCGCCGTACGGTGATCTGGGAGGACAACGTGGTCACCGACCCCGTGCAGTGGGTCGATGCCTTCCGCGAGTCGTATCTCAACTCCTCGCCGACGGCGACCGTACCGTCGCTCTTCAACAACTACATGCCCTATTCGAACGCCTGGTTCGAGGAGCTCAAACGCCGCCGTGCCGATCCGACGATGGACAACTACGACATCGACGCCAACGGCAACTACAACTACTACGGCGAGACCAACTGGCTCAAGGAGATCTACAAGTCGGTGAACTATTCGACCACCCACGCCGTCAGCATCCAGGGCGGCCGCGAAGGGGTCAGTTACTACATTTCGGGCCGTTACTACAACCAGGACGGCATCTACAAGGTGGGCGAGGAGACCTACAAGAAGTATAACCTCCGTGCCAAGGGCTCGATCCGCATCCGCCCGTGGCTGACGCTGGACAACAACACCAGCCTGATGAGCAGCAAGTACCACCAGCCCATGGTGCACTACGGCCAGCAGGTGATCTCGCGCCAGATCGACATGTTCGCCTTCCCGTTCGCCCTGCTGAAGAACCCCGACGGCACCTGGACGCAGACCGCGGCCAAGACCGGTTATGCGGCCTTCGCCGAGGGCACCTCGTGGCAGGAGAACAACAAGCTCGAAGTGGCCAACACCACGACGTTCAACTTCGAATTCGTCCCCGACGTCTTCAAGGTCTCGGCCGACGTGACCTACAAGGGCTCCCGCTGGTCGCGCGACCGCATGGAGAACCTCTACACCTACTACACCGGCGTGAACGTTTCGGGGCAGGACAACAGTTTCTCGTCGCTCGAAAACTGGACGTACCGCTCGGACTACATCTCGACGAACATCGTCGGCACGGTCACGCCCAAGCTGGGTTCGGATCACGACCTGAACGTGGTCGCCGGATGGAACCTCGAGGACTACGACTACCGCACGCAGAAGACCTACCGCCAGGGCAACCTCTATCCCTCGAAGCCGAGCTTCACGCTCATGGACGGCGAGTATTACTCGACCACCTCGGGCGGCTACACGTGGGGGCTGGTCGGATTCTTCGGCCGCGTCAACTATGCCTATGCAGGCCGCTACCTGGCCGAAGTGAGCGCCCGTTACGACGGGTCGTCGAAATTCCCGTCCAGTTCGCAGTGGGGCTTCTTCCCCTCGGCATCGGTCGGATGGCGCCTCTCCGAAGAGCCGTGGCTCAAACCGCACGTCGAAGGGTGGCTGGACAACTTCAAGGTTCGCGCCAGCATCGGTTCGCTCGGCAATGCCAACATCGACCCCTACCAGTACCTCGAGACCATGACCGCTTCGGGCAGCGCCTCGATCGCCAAGTCGTCGGTCATCATCAACGGCCAGAACGTACCTTACACGTCGGTGCCCAGTCTGATCCCCGACGACATCACCTGGGAAAAGGTCACCACCTACAACATCGGCCTCGACCTCGACCTGTTCCACAACCGGCTTTCGTTCACCGGCGACTACTACCGCCGCAATACGACCGACCTCTACACCGTCGGCCCGAACCTCCCGCAGGTACTCGGTAGCGCCGCACCTTACGGCAACTACGCCAGCCTCAAGACCAAGGGATGGGAGCTGAGCCTTTCGTGGCGCGACTCGTTCAACCTGGGCGGCAAGCCGTTCAATTACAGCATCAAGGGTATGCTGTGGGACAGCCGCAGCTGGATCACCGACTACTATAACGAAACGGGCGACCTGACGACCTATTACAAGGGTATGGAGATCGGCGAGATATGGGGTTTCCGCACGGCGGGCATCTACGCCAGCAACGCCGACGCCCTGAACGGCCCGGCCTACAACTTCTTCAAGAACGGCGAGATGTTCCGCGCCTATGCCGGCGACCTGCGCTTCGTCGACGTGGACGGCGACGGCATCATGACCAAGGGCAACCGCACGCTGTCCAACCACGGCGACCTGGAGATCATCGGCAACCAGTCGCCGCGCTACCAGTACAGCATCAACATGTCGCTGAACTGGAACGGCATCGGGCTTTCGATGCTGTGGCAGGGCGTGGGCAAGCGCGACTGGTACCCGTGGACGGAGTCCGGATTCTTCTGGGGCAAATGGAACCGCGCCTACAACTCGCTGATGAAGACGCAGACGGGCGACAACGTGGTTAAGATCGACAAGAGCACCGACAACTGGCGCGTCACCAACATGGACAAGAACCCCTACTGGACACGCATGGTATCGCTCGCCGCCAACCGCAACGACGGCCCGCTGACGTGGGAGAACGACCACTACCTGCAGGACGCTTCGTACATCCGACTGAAGAACATCACCGTCGACTACACCTTCCCCAAGCACATCTGCAAGAAGCTGCGCCTCGAGGGGCTGAAGGTCTACCTGTCGGGCGAGAACCTCTTCACCCACTCGCCGATGTTCAAGCACACGGACATGTTCGACCCCGAAGTCATCACCAGCGGCGACTCCGATTTCGCGGCCTCGACCACTTCGGGCCTGAACGGTACGGGTAACGGCTATTCCTACCCGATGCTCAAGACCGTGACCCTGGGTATAAACGTAACATTTTAACCGACAGCAACCATGAGAAAGATACTGCTATATACGCTGATGACCCTCGCTGCTGCGGGAATGGCCTCCTGCGAGGATTTCCTGACGCGCGACACCTACGACCAGATCGGCAGCGACGAGTTCTGGAAATCGGAAACCGACCTGGAACTCTATGCCAACGGTTTCATCCAGAAGATGATCCCCGGCGACGGAACCATCACGCGCGGCGACATCTATGCCGACTACTGCGCCGTGGACATCCCGACCGACCTGCTGCGCCCCGACGGCAACGTCTCGCCCGACAACCAGACCGGATGGGCCGAGAGCAACTGGACGAACCTTCGCCGCGTGAACTACATGCTCGACAATATGCACAAGTGCAAGGGGCGTGTGAGCGACGAGATCTACAACCACTACGAGGGCGTCGCCCGTTTCTGGCGCGCCTGGTTCTACTACGACAAGGTGCAGACCTTCGGCGCCGTGCCCTGGTACGACTTCACGATCGCGGCCAGCGACAAGGAGGCGATGATGAAACCCCGAGACAGCCGCGAGTACGTCATGGACAAAGTGCTGGAAGACCTCACCTTCGCAAGCACCTACTGCCTCTCCGACGCCAAGTTCACCAAAGGCTCGGCGCTCATCAACAAGTGGGTGGCGCTGGCCTTCAAGTCGCGCGTCTGCCTCTATGAAGGCACCTTCCGCAAGTACCACTCGCGCGAGCCGTCGTCCGACAAACCGTGGCAGGCCGAGTATAACGCCGACAACAAATTCCTGCGCGAGGCCGCTGCCGCCGCCAAGGAGATCATGGACAAGGGGCCCTATTCGCTCGTCACGGGCGATGTGAAGACCGCCTACCGCTCGCTCTTCACCAGCGCCGGGCTGCTCACGCAGGAGGTGATCTTCGGCCGCGAGTACAGCAAGGAGCTCTCGGCGTTCCACGAGACCAGCTGGTACTACTATTCGCCGACCTACGGTGCCAAGATCGCCATGACCAAGAAGTTCATGAACACCTACCTCACGACCCGGGGCACGCCGTTCACCGACATCGACGGTTACCAGACCATCGACTTCATCCGCGAGTTCGACGGCCGTGACGCCCGCATGGCGCAGACGGTCATCAGCCCGACCTACAAGATGAAGATCAGCGGCCGCGAACGGCTCTATTCGCCCAACTGGAAAGTGACCCGTACGGGCTACCATCCGATCAAGTGGTCGATCGACGACGATGCCGACAACGTGCTGTCGAAGGCCGCGAGCTGGAATTCGCTGCCGATCCTCCGCTATGCCGAGGTGCTGCTGAACTACGCCGAGGCGAAGGCCGAGCTGGGCGAAATGGACGCCGCGGTATGGGATCAGACCATCGCGCTGCTGCGCAGCCGTGCCGGCGTGACCCCGGTCGTCCCGGACAAGGCCGACCCCTACATGGAGGCCTATTTCCTCAATACCGTGACCGACAAGTGGATCCTCGAAGTGCGCCGTGAGCGCGGCATCGAGCTCTGCCTCGAAATGGGGCTGCGCTGGGACGACGACATGCGCTGGCACATGGGCGACCTGCTCACGAGCGACAACAATCCCTGGACGGGCATCTGGATCGGCAACACGGGCTACACCTACGATTTCACGGGGCAGAGCACCGACGACAACGGCGATCCCGTGCCCGACTTCTACATCCGCCCGGGCGAGGATACCGAACATTCGATCGCCATTTCCAATACGGGGGCCAACCAGACCTTCTCGCTCAACGCCGCGGGGAATATCGTCTGGGAGTACAAGCGCACGTGGGGCGAAAAGAAATACCTGCGTCCGATCCCCCAGACGGCGATCACCCGCAACCCGAACCTCGAACAGAACGCGCTTTGGAAATAAGCAATAAAAAACTCAGGATATGAAAACGAAAATCATGTTATTATGCTGTATGGCGGCGACGCTGATGCTGGCATGCAGCAACGACAAGTCCGGCGGGCATGACGGCGGCGAGGGTGTCGAAACCGAAGTCAACGGCACGCAGCTCGACGGCAATACGACCCTCTACGGACTGGTGACCGACACGTCGGGGAACCCCGTCCCGGGCGTGGTCGTGTCGGACGGCTACGGTTGCGTGGAGACCGATGCCAACGGCGTCTACCAGATGGAGCGCTACAAGAAGGCGCGCTTCGTACATTACAGCACGCCGGCAGGGTATGCCGTCAACACGTCGGCGGACAACTACCCGCTCTTCTACGCCGAGATCGTCCATAAGAACATCGCCGACCGCCACGACTTCGTGCTGACGCCGCTGCCGGCCCCGGAAAGCGATTTCACGCTGGTCTGCATCGCCGACCCGCAGTGTTCGACCACGGCCGAGATCAGCCGCTACGTCAACGAGACGATCCCCGACATCGAGGCTACGGCCGACGCTTACAAGGCCAAGGGCACGCCGGTCTACGGCATCACGCTCGGCGACATCGTCTTCGACACGCCCGACCTGTGGAGCAACATGAAGGAGTCGATGGCCAACCGCAACCTGCCCGTCTTCCAGACCATCGGCAACCACGACCATTTGCAGACCGAGACTTCGGACGACAATGCCGCGGCCAATTTCGAAACGCAGTTCGGCCCGCGCAACTATTCGTTCAACCGCGGCGACGTGCACATCGTGTCGATGGACAACGTCCTCTACGAAGGCAAGAAAAAGTACAAGGGCGGCATCACCGACAAGCAGCTCGAGTGGCTGCGCCAGGACTTGTCGCACGTGGACAAGGACAAGCTCGTGATCTTCTGCGCGCACATCCCGTTCCGCGGGGGTACGAGCGTGACGGACGAGAGCCACGAGAACTACGACGGCGTGCTCGACCTGCTGTCCGGGTTCTCCGAGGCGCACATCATGATCGGCCATACGCATTACCACCAGAAATACATCCACAAGCGTAACGGAAAGACGATCCTCGAACATGTCCACGGCGCCGCCTGCGGTGCGTGGTGGACGGCGAACATCTGCGCCGACGGCACGCCGAACGGGTACGGCGTCTACGAGATTTCGGGCAACACCATCGCCAACCAGTACTACAAGTCGACCAACAAGGAAGCCGGCTACCAGATCCGGGCCTATTCGGCCACGCAGGTGTTCGGCAAGTCGGGCAGCCTCACCTTCGGCTGGGCGGCCAACTCCCCGGCCATGAACGATGCGAAGTGCATCGTGGCCAACGTCTGGAACTCCGACGCCTCGGGCAACTGGAAAGTCTCGCTCTGGCAGAACGGCACGAAGGTCTGCGACATGACCCGCGTCAAGACCTACGACTACTGGGCCTATGCCTACCACGTGCTCTATTACAGCAAGAGCGTGGGCACGACCTGGGGCAAGAACCTCGACCATTACTATTACGGGAACCTGGCGTCGGGAACGCCCGAGACCGCCGATTTCGAAATCGTGGCGGAGGACGGCATGGGCAACACCTACCGCACCTCGAAGCTCCAGACCGACTTCATCGGCTTCTGACCCTCCCGCTCCTAAAAGCGATGCCGCGCCCCGAAAAGGGCGCGGCATTTTTCTTGCCGGTTCACAGGCGCGGTTGCAGGCACGTCGCCTCCCGGGCGCAGGTTCCTCCTCCCGCCTTGCGGGAACCCCGTCGCCGCCCCTATACGGCGGCGTTCCGTCCCGGGCGGTCAATACCAGCCTTCGGTCTGCGTGAGGTTGTAATTTCGGCTCATGGCCGCCTGCGTGATGGGCCATAGCAGTATGTTGGGGTTCTTGTCGCGCTGCGCCGCGATGTCGGCGCTGTACTCCCATATCTTGTCCGTGCGCAGGAGCATCCACCAGGTGCGGCCTTCGCCGACCATCTCCCTGAGGTATTCGTCGACGATCGCCTGCAGGACGGCTTCGGGCGACGTGTCGGTGTAGTAATCCCTCCGCCCGTAGGCCCTTGCGGCCAGCGGTGCCAGGGCTTCGAGCGCACCCGCGTAGTCCTTCCCGTAATACCGGGCTTCGGCCGCCATCAGGAAGGCTTCGCCGTAGCGGTAAAGGATGAAATCCGAGTCGAAGATACGTGTGCCGTTGTCCACGCGCCCCATCAGCTTCTCCGTCCAGCCGATCCTGCGGCCGCCCGTGCCGTAATCGGCCGTACGGCAGGTCAGCGCCGCGCGCGTATCGGCGGGGTCGGCCTGCAGCAGGGCCCGGTAGGTGTCGGTATACCACCACCACTGGTTGCCCCCGGTGGTGGGGACGGGGTTATTGCGGTAGGCCGCTTCGACGTAACTCTCGTTCCAGCCGAGGTAGTAGGCCGGGCCGTTCAGGGCTTCCGACACATCCTGGTGCACGGCGAAAATGACCTCGCGGCCGCATTTGTTCGACGAACTGAAAATATCGGCATACGCGGGCTCGAGCAGGGCGTCCGACAGGCCGAGTTCCCCGAGCGCCTCTTGGGCCATCGCCAGGTAAGCCTCGCCCCCGGCCTGCATACGGTACATCCACAGGGCATAGTCGGCCTTCAGCATCGCCACGGCGGCCGGCGTGGCCACGGTCTTGTCCGACGTATCGGCGACGTACCTTTCCGCGTCGGCAATGTCGCGTTCCACGCGCATCAGCACTTCCGAGACGGGGGTGCGTCCGAGGAACAGCTCCGTGTCGGTCGATTCGTAGCCCCAGAGCGGCAGCGGGGCATCGCCCCAGATGCGTGCGATCTGGAAGAAGCAGTACGCGCGGATGAAGTGGGCGTTCCCCAGACAGAAGGCCCGCGGTTTCTCCTTCAACCCCATCGCAGGGACATGCCTGATGACCAGGTTTGCCTGGTTGACCGTCGTGTAGAGCGCCGTCCAGTCGGCATACTCGTTGACCGAACTCATGGAGCTGGTGCGCACCTGCGACTGGTCGACGCCGTTGAGCGTGTTGTGCGTCCCCGGGCCCCACAGCCCGTTGCGCAGCTCGCCCCAGCAGAGGTAGACGTCGTTCATGCTCTTGAGCGCACTGCGCAGGTAGACGTACAGCCCGTAGGTGGCCGACGTGGCGTCGCTCTCCTCTTTCCACATGTTGCTGGCCGAGAGCTTGTTGTCCTGCATGATGTCCAGGTCGCCGTGACAGCCGCCCGCCCCGTATGCGCAGAACAGCAGCGCGACTCCGGCTATAGTCTTTCCGAATTTCGTTTTCATGGCAGTAGGGTGTCAGAACGTGAGTTTGGCCGTGAAGAGCACTTTGCGCGTCGGCGGGTAGGGACTGAACCCGGTGTCGTAGGTCGACGACGCGGTGTAGAGGCCGCCGGTGGTCGCGGCCTCGGGCGAGACCCCGTGCACGGCCGTCCAGTAGCAGAGCGTGTTGCCCGAGACGGTGAGTGTCACCTGGCTTATGTGCAGTTTGCGCAGCCACGCTTTCGGGAGCGACCACGAGAGCGAAACATCGCGCAGGCAGAGGTAGTCGGCCTTCTCGACGAATATGTCGGACGTGCGCCCGTAGTTGCGGTTGCCCCAGTCCGTATCGTTGGCCGTGAAACGGGCGTAGCGCGTGTCGTCGCCCGGCTGCGACCAGCATTTCTTCACTTCGTTCGTCAGGTTGTAGTTGCAGTTGCCCATCGTCGACTGGAAATAGCGCATCTGCATGTCGTTGCGCACCGAATGTCCCAGGGCATAGTCCATGTAGACGTTCAGCGTCCAGTTCCGGTAACGGAACGTATTGCCGATGCCGCCCGTCGAGTGGGGCAGGGCATACCCCAGCAGGAACTGGTCTTCGGCGTTGATGATCTGCCGGCCGTCCATGCGCGTCGATCCCGGACGGTCTTTCCACTCGTAGTCGCCGATGTCCTTGCGCCCGGCTATCTGCCGCCGGTCGCTGCGCCGGTAGCCGCGCGACTGCGTGTCGTACCGGGCCGCGTCGGCCTCCTCCTGCGTCTCGATGATGCGCTCTGCGACATAGCCGAAGATACGCCCCATGCGCTCGTCCTCGGCGATGCCCCCGAACTGGCTCCCGTCGCCGACCGAGATGCCGTTGATGCGGTTGCGGGGATTGCCGTTGTCGGGCAGTTCGAGCACGCGGTTCATGTTGTAGCTGTACGTAAAATCCGTCCTCCACGAAAAACCCTTGCGGTCGATGTTGACCGACGACAGAGACAGCTCCGTGCCGTAGAACCTGACGCGCCCCAGGTTGGTCGAAACCGAGTTGTAGCCCGTCGTATTGGGGAGGCTGACGTCGAACAGCAGGTCGCGCGTCTCCTTGTTGTAATAGTCGAGCGCCAGCGTGATGCGGTTGTCCAGCAGTCCGAAGTCGATGCCGGCGTTGAACTGGAGGGTCTTTTCCCAGATCAGGCCGTTGTTGGGCATCGTATTGGTCGTGGTGGTCGCGTTGCCGTTGTAGGTGTAGAGCGAGTTGTAGCTGCCGTAGGTGTCGTACAGCCCGATCCCGTTGTTGCCCGTCAGCCCGTAGCTCACGCGCGCCTTGAGCATGCTGACCGCACTATTTTCGGGCCAGAACCCCTCCTTGCTGACCACCCATCCGGCCGATGCCGCCGGGAAATAGCCCCAGCGGTGGCCTGCGGCGAATTTCGACGAACCGTCGATGCGCATCGTCGCGGCGAGGAGGTAACGCCCGCCGTAGTCGTAGTTCACACGCCCGAAATAGGAGATCAGGCACTCCCGCGTGCGGGTACTCTTCGGATAGTTGGCGATGTTCGAAGTCCCGGCGTCGAGCACGGGCAGCTTGTCCGACACGGCGCCCTGCACCCGCACGTCGAAGCTGTTGAGTTTGTCGAGCATGTATTCGTAGCCCGCCACGGCACCCAGGCGGTGCCCGTTGCCGAACGTACCCTTGTAGTCGGCATAGGCCTGGAAATCCATGCGGTTGGTCTCCGAAAAGCCCTCCTTCATGGGCCGTATGTTCGAGCCCGTCGTGGGGTTGTCCTCGACATAGAAATAGCTGCGCGTATGGCGGTTGTAGTTGGTGAACTGCCCGACCAGGCGCAGCCCGTCGAACACCTCCCAGTCGAGGTTGATCGTGGCCGTCGAACGCTTGATCGTCGACCCGGCATTGTGGTAGTAATAGGCGTAGTAGGCGGCCGGTATCGTCGTGTTGTTGGTGCCCAGCGCGGGCGTGCCCGCCAGCTCCTCGCCCGCCTCCTCGCCGTACCAGTCGCGGTGGGTGTTGGGGACGGAGAGCCCGCGTATGACCGAGTTGCGCAGGCTGAGCGGCGCACTCTCGAAGGTCTGCTGCTCGATCTGCGAATAGCCGAATGTCGTCGAGGCCCTGAGCCGCCGCGTCACCTGAAAGGTCGTGTTGCCGTGGAACGTGAAGCGCGAATAGCCCGTCGTGATCCCGATCCCGCTGTCGTCCGTATAACCCGCCGAGGCGGCGTATTGGATGTTGTCGCCGCCCCCGTCGATGCCGACGTAGTAATTCTGCCAACATGCGTCGCCGAACCATTGGCTCTGCTGGTCATTGTCCTCGAAGACGATGATGCGCCCGGGGTTCACCGGGTCTTCGACCCATTGGTAGCCGGCGGGAACCTGCTCGTCCGGCCGGAGGTAACGGGTCGTCCAGAGCGATCTGGCCGTATTGCCCGTGCCTGCCGACTGTTCGCCGCCCAGCACCGATGCCGGATCCATGCCGCCGCAATACCCCTCCATGAGCGCCGGACGCACCGTGAGGATGTAATCGCGGGCGTTCATCAGGTCGAACTTCGTGGCGGGCGACGCCCAGGCCCACTGCCCCTCGAATACGATCCGGGGGCCGAGGTGTTTCGAACCTTTCTTCGTGGTGATGAGGATCACGCCGTTCGACGCGCGGGAACCGTAGATGCCCGCCGCCGCGGCGTCCTTGAGGAACGAAACGGATTCGATGTCGTTGGGATTCAGCCCGGCCATTTCGCGGACTACGCCGTCGACCAGCACGATCGGGTCGTTCGACTGGTTGATCGACGATCCGCCGCGGATCAGGAATTTGGGGTCTGCGCCCGGTGTCGCATCGGTCGTAGCGACCCTCACGCCGGGGACGCGTCCCTTCAGGGCGTCGCCGACCGAATTGACGGGGATACCCTCCAGGAGATGCCCGTCGAATTTGCTGATGGCCGCAGTCACCGTCCTGCGCGACTGCGTGCCGTATCCGACCACCACCACGTCCTTGAGCACGGCTTCGTATTCCTCCAGCACGACGTCGATGGCCGACCTCGTCCCGATGCGTTCCTCCCGGTCGGCATAGCCTATGTATGAGAAAACGAGGGTGGCGTCCGGATCGGCGAAGATCCGGTAATTGCCCTCCGCCCCGGCCGAAACGCCCCGCATCGTATCCTTCACGACGACCGAGGCGCCGACCAGCGGCGTCCCCGAGCCGTCCTTGACGCGCCCCGTCACGAGTACCAGCTGCGAACGCGCGGAATCCGTGTCGTAGGTCAGCACCACGATGCGGTCGACGACCTTGTAACGGAATCCCCGTCCCTTGAAGACCTTTTCCAGGATACGTTCGAGCGGCGCCGCGGTTTCATGCACCGACACGTCGCCGAGCGGCATCTGCGACAGTGCCGATTCGTAGGAGAACAGTACGCCCGTCTGTGAGGTGACGGCCTCCGTGAAGGTCAGCACCGTTGCGGATCCGAGCGTGAGATCCACAGCGTAGGTCTTTTGTGGCGAGGCATTTCTGCCGTCATCCGTAGCATGGGCCTGCGGACACATGCCGGTCAACAGGAGAAGAAATACCAATTCCAGCTTGGGGATGGAATTTTTCTTCATATTTTAAGGTTCGTGAAGCGAGTTCCGGGTTGTGCGGTGCAAAAGGCCTGCGGTGGTCGGCCGCAGGCCCCGTATCATTCGTTGCGGATCACCTCGCAATGCGTTCCGGTCATGAACTCGACGATGTCGACAACCTCTTCGAGCGAATTGCTCCGCAGGTAGTTGATGTCGTAGCGTTTGCCGTCGTCGGGCGACATGATGCGTATGCGTACGCCGTAGCTCTTTTCGATGCCGGCGATGATCTCCGTGATCGTGGCGCCCTTCATCGTGACCAGGTTGTAACGCCTGGTCACATAGAGCGGCGCGTTGATTTCGGCCACCTCCATGTCGCCCATCCGGGCGTCGTACACGGCGCGCTGGTTGGGATGCAGCCGCACGAGGTTGTCGCCGCCGGGGGTTTCGAGGCGTACGACGCCGCGTTCGAGCACCACCTCCGTGAGCGGGTCGCCGGCGAGCGCCCGGACATTGAAGGCCGTGCCCAGCACCCGGATCGCCAGCTCGCGGGTCTCCACGACGAAGGGCTGCCGCGCATCGTGCGACACGTCGAAATAGGCCTCGCCGTCGAGCCGCACGATCCGCTCCCCGGCTCCCTTGCCTACGGCATAGCGCAACTCGGTGCCGTCTTGCAGCCACACCTGCGTCCCGTCCTCCAGATGCAGGACGGCCACGTCGCCGGTATGGTTGGCATAGGACTGGAACCGCCCGGCTTCCGGCAAGCGCAGACCTGCCAGCCAGGCTGCCGCGACCGCGATCACGACCACGGCTGCCGCAGCCGCTGCGGACATCCAACGCCGCCATGCGAACCGCGCGGGGCGCTGCATGGCGCCGTCGGCGTCGATACGCGCGTTGAGCCGCCGTAGCATGGCATCGCAGCGCTCGCCGGTGGCGGGGGAGGCGAGTGTCCTGTGCGCGCTCCATACGGCCGCGACTTCGAAGAACAGGCCGCGGTTCTGCTCCGAGGCTTCGAGCCAGGCATATATCTCCCGGTCTTCGGCCCCGGTCGTCCGCCGGACGAGGTATCTGTATAGCAGTCCCTCCATGTCGGTTATGGTAGGGGTATCTGTATGGCGTTCCAATATGTATACTTTTAGGGTGTTACCTATACTATACAGCCATAGGCGCAAAAATACCTAGTCTGTTTTCACTTTTTTTTCGAAAAAGTGCATTTTTTCTGGAATCCCGGGAAATACGGGTCGAGGACGAAGCTGCGCAGGGCTAAAGGTAATAAAAATATCCGGGCTTCAAAGCCCGGATATCATCCCGGCCGTATCTCCGGCACAGGTGCCGGGCAGGATACGGAACGGTTCGGTCAGTTCCATTTGCCCAGCAGCTTGCGGGGGTAGTTCGTGCAGATGGCGTAGAGCTTGTCCTTGTAGGTCAGGTAGTAATCCATGTCGACATCCAGGTCGGCATTGTATACGCTGAGCTTCAGCCCCGCATCGAGGAATTTCTGCACCGAATAACCGTTCTTGTTCACGGTCTTCCCCTCGAAATAGAGGTTTTCGGTCGAGAGGTTCGCCCACGGATAGCCGTAGGAGATGTAATCGGCCGGGTTGCGGAAGCTCATCCACCCGGCATTGCTGCCCACGGCGCCCGCCGCGGCGAGCGAACGCTGCCAGATGGTGACGGGGCTGCCCGAACTGATTTTCGTCGCATTGCCCGTGACGATGAACTCGCAGAAATTCTGCGCGCCCATCTCTTCGATGATCTCGCACGCCCGCTCACACGCCCTGGCCGAAGCCTCGCGCCCCTCTTCGGTCGATTTGCCGTCGATGGTAATGTTCTTCACGTCGAGCCACAGGCGCGTGGTTCCCGCCTCGAGCACCACGTCGATGAAGTCGGCCAGCGAGGGCAGCTGTTCCCCGTTGTCCAGCGTCCCTGCGGCACGCAGTTCGGCGAGCGTATGCTCCCACGGCTTGAGGTTATTGATGTAACACCCCGCCGATGCGTGCGCCACCACGACATCGTCGTCCTTCGTAAGGTAAATATCGCACTCCGACGCGTAGCAGCCCAGCCCGATGGCATAGTTGAGCGCCGCCACCGAATTGTCGGGGAACTGCCGTGTCCCGGCCTCCGTCGAACCGCCGCGGTGCGCGACGACACGGTTGCCGACCTCGGCCGGAGTTTTGATCTCGGTGCCGGGCTTCGACGGCCCCGTCCAGTCCTTCAGCGGATCTTCGTCGTCGCTGCATCCTGCCGCCAGGCCGGCTGCGACAAGGGTGAGGAGCATAAGCATTTTATCGTATTTCATAGGTTTTTCTTTTTTTATTCGTTGTCGTTCCATGGCCGGAGCCCGGGCCGGACAGGGACGTTCTCCCGTCCGGCCCGCTCCGGATTCAGAAATTCTCGTAATTTTTCACACAGCGCACCGCGGCTCCCGAACCGTTGCCCACGTCGAACCCGTCGTCGAATACCATATCGGCCGAGGTCGTACAGTAGGCGCGCCACAGGGCCATCTTCGAGGCCGTGGTCTGTCCCATCATCGGAATCAGGCAGTAGAAGCGCACGTTGCCCGAGTTGGCGCAGTAGTCATAGCCGCTCTTGTAGAGGCGCCACCCCTGCGGGTAGAGGTTGAAAGCGAAGGCCTCGGCACCGTTCGAAATGACGGTCGCGGGGTTGAACTCGGCGTCCTGCCACTCCTTGCAGCGCAGGTGCGCCGCCACATTGGCCGCATTGCCCGAGGTCATGGCGCCGTACGATGCCGTCGCAGCCGCCACGGGGTAGTCCGAATAGCTCTTCGACGACTCCGCCACCGCGTAGATCAGGTCTTTCCAGTCGGACATGTTGGCGATATGCCAGCCGTAGGGACAGATGCCCTGCACCTGCATCGAGAGCGACGGGTGGTCGGCCTCGGCCTGCGCATTGCCGCCGTCGGAGGCCGCGTAGTCTTTCAGGTCGGCCTTGAGGATCGGTTCCAGCGTGATGCTGTTGCCCACGGCATCCACGACCACCGTCCCGGCGCCTCCCAGCGGGAAAGGCATCAGCAGGGCCGCGCTCAGCGCGCCGGCCGGGTCGCCCGTCAGCGTTTCGTACGAACTGTAAAGGCGTCCGTAGACCGAAGCGCGCGTCGTCACGCCGTCGGGCATCATCAGCTCCTTGAGCGTTCCGCCGTTCTCCTCGGTGTCATAGGCCGGGTTGCGCATCGAATACTCCGCTTCGTCGTAACCGCCCGTCTTCGAGCCCCCGACCAGACCGCTGCCCAGCTTGTAGGTGCCCATCGCCGCGCCGCCGTTCCAGTGCAGGCCGGTCGTCATCCACGTCTTGGTCTTTCCGTTGCGCGTGACGTATTCCTTGGTGGGGTAGCCGACCAGTTCCGATTCGGGCATGCTGTTCACGGTCGAGATGCGCGTGAACTCGGCCTTCGAGTCGGCTGCCACCACGTTGTTGTCGTCGTCGAGCGCGATCGTCACGCGCAGAGCGTTCATCCCCGCAATGCCGAACGCGAGCTCGGGCGCCGCGGCCTCGGCTGCCGCGTCGGCCAGTACGGCGAGCTTGCCGTCGGCGGTCAGCGCATAGCGCGGATAGGCGTCCGGCGTACGCGAAGTCGAGAGGATCACCTTGCCGCTGCGGAAATAGTGGTCGAGGCCGAACACCAGGTCGTTCTTGTTCATCTGTGCGGCATCGCCGAAGGCCGCAAAGTGGGGTACGCCCGACCCGTAAATAAACAGGTAGGTTTCGTTGGCCAGCTGCCGCACCTTGATCTGCCTTGTGGCGAGGCTCGTATCCTCCGTCCCGGCGCTCACGGTCACCGTCGCCTCCCGCATGTCGGTGGGTGAGGTGTTGTCCGAAGCCGCGAGGACGATCGTCCCGGCCTCCCTGTCGAGCGTGCAAGTGAGCCACTCCACGCCCTCTTCCAGCTTGGCCGTGACGGTCGAGGCGGGCATGTTGGTCTCGAAGGTCACAGTCACCTCGGCAGGCTCCATGGCCATCATTTCGATGACCGATTCCGTCGAGAGGGTGAGCGTGGCATCGGGTTTGAGCCCGACCTGCATGATCGGAAAATCGACGCTTTCGCCCGTCTTGGAGAGCGTTACGCGCAGCGTTCCCGTGCGCTTGTAGTCCGTGTTCGCGGAGCAGGTGATCCGCAGCGCCTTTTCGACCGCGCCGTCGGGCGAGGCCGTATGGTAGTCGAGCGTGGCCCAGTCGGTGCCGACCAGTTCGGCATACCAGTCGCTATACATTTTGCCGTAGGGGTTCACCGTCACGATGTATGTGCCGAACGCCAGTCCGTCCGTCGTCCGCCCGTCGGCATCGAACCCGATCGCGGCGGGCGAAATCGAAATGCGCGCCTCCCGGCTCGTGTTGTCCGCATCGGTGCCCGACTCGTAACAGCCTGTGAATGCCGCGGCGGCGATGGCGAGCAGGCCGGATATGAATTTTCTCATAGCTGAATAGTTTTCTGTTGGGTAAATGGATTAAGACCAGCCTTCGGTCTGCCTGAGGTTGCTGTTCTTGTTGATCGCCGAGGTCGAGATCGGGAAGAGGTAGATGTTGGGGTTCGTCGAACCGCCCACGCCGCCCTCGACACCCGTATTGGGCCAGTATTTGAGCGGGCAGTAGGTGTCGATGTAACCCAGGCGGATGTAGGTGAACCACAGGTTGCCCTCCTCGGCGAATTCCCAGCGGTTCTCCGCAGCCAGCGCTTCGAGCACGTCCTGCTGCGTGGCCGAGGTGTAGAAGTCGGCCTTCCCGTAGGCGCGCTGGGCGACCACGTTCAGCTCCCCGAGCGCCTCCTTGTACTGTTTCCTGTAATAGTACAGCTCGGCACGGAACATATAGTACTGCGCATACCGGTAGAGGATCAGGTCGTCGTCGTAGAGCAGCGTTCCCGAAGACCAGTCGCCCGTGAACTTGTTGGGCCATCCGACCTTTTCGTACATGTCGCTCACGCCCGTGCGCTCCATATAGGTCACGTCGCTGCGCTGGTCGTTGTTCTGTTCCTTGTTCCGCTTCAGCTCGCCGATGAATTCGTCCGCATAGCAGAACCACTGGTTGCTCGATACCGGAACGCCGCCCTCGACGTTGCGGTACGAGGCCTTGACCTGCGTCGAGCCCCAGATGAAGCGCTGGATGTAGCTGGCCGAATGCACCTCGTTCGTCGCATCGACATGCAGCGCGAAGGCGATCTCCTTGTTGGCCTTGTTCTTCACGTCGAACACGTCGGCGAACTTGCCGAGCAGCGGCGTGCGCGTAACGGCGTCGAGCGCCTCCCCGGCCATTGTCAGGTAGGAATCGCCGCCTTTCTGTGCGGCGTACATCCACAGCGCGAAGTCGGCCTTCAGCATGTTGATGTTGTCCACCGTGGCATAATAGCAGCCCTTGGCGTTGGATGTGATGTGCGTGAGCGCGCTTTCGATGTCCTGCGCCACCTGGGCGTAGACCTCGGCCCGGGGCGAACGCGAAGGATAGATCTCCCGCCCGGTGCTCTCGGTGGGCGTCAGGATGACGGGCGCGTCGCCCCATACGCGGGCGATCCAGTAGTAGACGTATGCCCGGACGAAATAGGCGTTCCCGAGGCAGTAGCTGCGCGTCTCGTCAGACATTTCGACCGACGGCGCGTACTTTATCACCGAGTTGCACTGGTTGATACAGGTGTAGAGGTTCGTCCAGCTTACCGACGACGTGCCTCCGTTGAGCAGGCTGTGCAGTACTTCCAGCATGTCCGAGTCCATCAGCGAACGGTTCGTACCGCGATCCCACATGGCGGGCCCGACGCGCAGTTCGCCCCAGAAGAACTGGTTCGTGTAATTCTGCCGGAAGGCGTTGCGCAATTCGAAATAGATACCCGTCGTCGCGCCCGTGACATCGCTTTCGTCCACCCACATGTTCGTCGTGTTGAGCTGGTCGGAGTTGACGATATCGAGCTCGCACCCCGCCATCGCCATCGAGGCGGCGCCTATCGCTGCAATATATAGCTTATGGAATTTCATATTCGTATATTCGATTTAGTTGTTGAGAATCATCCCGTTCAGAACGTGGCCTTCAGGCTGAACATCACCTTGCGCGTGGGCGGGTAAATGTTATAATCGGCCGAGCTGGTGTTCACCGCGCTGTACATGCCCGTGCTCGATCCCGAGGAGGCCACCGCCGACTCGGGCGACACGCCCTTGACCTTCGTCCAGTATACCAGCGTGTTGCCCGATACCGAGACCGTCAGGTTGCCCAGCCCGAGCTTGCCGATCCACCGCTTGGGGAAGCTGTACGACAGCGTCACGTCGCGCAGGCAGAGGTAATCGCCCTTCTGCACGTTGATGTCCGAGATGCGCGAATAGTTCTTGTTGCCGCCGTCGGCGTCGTTGGCCGACAGGCGCGCCAGCTTGGTGTTGTCGCCCGGCTTCTGCCAGCAGTCGTTCGCATCGTAGATGAGGTTCCAGTTGCAGTTGCCCATCGAGGTTTGCAGGCCGCGCGTATACATGTAGTTGTAGACCGAGTGTCCCAGCGCATAGTCGACGTAGACCGACAGCGAGAGATTCCTGTACTTGAAGGTATTGTTCATACCGCCGGTGGAATGGGGCGTCACGTACCCCAGCAGGAACATGTCCTCGTCGTTGATCTGCTCGCTGCCGTCCGCCGTACGCGCCGACCCGGCGCGGTTGAGCCATTCGTAGTCGCCGATGTCCTTGCGGCCGGCGATCGAACGGCCGTCCGAACGGCGGATGCCGTGCGAATTGACGTCGTACAGCGCCGCGTCGGCCTGCGCCTCGGTTTCGATGATGTAGGCGGTCTTGTAGCCGTAGATGCGCCCCATGCGTTCGCCGACGGCCGTGCCGCCGAAACGGAATCCCGTCTCCGACATCGTGTACCCGCCGATACGCCATGCATCCTTGCCGTCGACGTCCTTGTACCTGTACTCGTCGGGGAGCGACAACACCTTGTTCATGTTGAACGAGTAGGTGAAGTCGGTCGTCCAGGTGAAGTTCTTGCTCTGGATGTTCACCGTTGAGAGTTCCACCTCGGCGCCGTAGAAGCGTACCGAACCGACGTTCTGCCGGGCCGAGCCGTAACCCGACGTATCGGGCAGCGTGACGCTGAAGAGCAGGTCGGTGGTCTTCTTGTTGTAATAGTCGGCCATCAGGCGGATGCGGTCGTTGAAGAATCCCATGTCGACGCCGATGTCCAGCTGGTGGGTGGTCTCCCATTTGAGCCTCATGTTGGGCAGCGCCGTGGGCAGGATGGCGCTCGCACCGTTGTAGATCGACGTTGCGCCGAACCCTCCGTAGGCATCGTAAAGGCCGATGTAGTTGTTACCCGTCAGGCCGTACGAGGCGCGTATCTTGAAGCTGTTGAAATTGCGCACGTTCCAGAATTTCTCCTCCGAGACCACCCAGCCGGCCGACGCCGCAGGGAAATATCCCCAGCGGTTTCCTTCGGCGAATTTCGACGAGCCGTCGGCGCGAAACGTGAACATGAAGAGGTACTTCTTCCTGTAGTCGTAGTTCAGGCGCCCGAAATAGGAGGAGAGCGCCTCGTTGGTGTTGGTGTCCGCCCAGCCCGTGGCGTCCGTCCCTGCGGCCAGCGTCGGCACCTTGTCCGAATCGGCGCCCGTGACCGTCAGCGAAAGGCCGTTGACCGTGTTTTTCATGTAGTCGAACCCGACCGTGCCCTCGATCGTATGATCCTGCGCGAAGGTCTTGCGGTAGTTCAGGTAGCCCTGCGTGCTGAAGCGGTTGGTTTGCCCCCACTTCTCGTAGGTGCGGCGCTGGTTGGAGATTGCGTTGCCCGCCAGGCGCTGGTTGTCGATCCTGTAATAGTTGTGGTTGGCAACCTGCATCACGGCGCGCAGCCCGTCGACGATTTCCCATTCGAGGTTGAAATTGGCCGTCATGCGGCGTGCCGTGTAGTTGCTCGTATAGTAACGGTCGAACCATGCGGCCGAGATGGTCGTATTGTTGGTTCCCTGGGCGGGCGTGCCGTCGTCCAGGTAGTCGCGGTGCGTGGCAGGCATGAACATGCCGCGGCCCACGGTCGTCCAGTAGGTGGCGATACCCGACGAGGGGAGCGTGTTGCCCTTCGTTTCCGAGTAGTCGAACACGGTCGTCGCCTTCAGGTTCCTGAGTATCTTGAACGAGGTGTTGCCGTGGAAGGTGAAACGCGAGAAATCGGTGTTGATGCCGATGCCGCCGTCCTTCGTGTAGCCGGCCGACGCGGCATACTGCACCTTGTCGTTGCCGCCGTTCACGCCGACGTAGTAGTTCATCCAGTACGAGTCGTCGAACCATTGCTTCTGCTGGTCGTTGTCCTGGTAGGCGATCAGTTTCGAGTGGTCGATGGGGTCGACCATCACCTTCCAGCCTGCGGGGACATCGGCCGGCGTATCCACGAATTTGGGCGTCCACACCGAATTGTCGCCGTTGCCGATGCCGGCGGAGTTGGCGCCCGTCAGGATGCCCGAGCCGTAGGCGTAGGTCGAAGGGTATTCGTTCAGCATCGTGCGCATCGTGCGCAGGTAGTCGCCGCCGTTCATCAGGTCGAACCGCACGGCAGGCGAAGTCCATGCGGCCTGCGCCTCGAATGTCACCTGCGGGCCCCGTGCCATGCTGCCCTTCTTGGTCGTGATGAGGATTACACCGTTCGAGGCGCGGGCGCCGTAGATACCCGCCGAAGCGGCGTCCTTCAGCACCTCGATCGACTCGATATCGTTGGGGTTCAGGCCGGTCATTTCACGGTTCACGCCGTCGATGATGATGATCGGGGCGTTCGACTGGTTGATCGACGAACCGCCGCGGATCAGGAACACGGGGTCGGAACCCGGCTGGTTGTCGGCCGACGATACGCGCACGCCGCCGACACGTCCCTTCAGGGCATCGCCGATGGAGTTGACCGGGGCGCCGGCGAGTTTCTCGCCGTCCACCTTCGAAACTGCGGCCGTGATCGTGCGGCGCGACTGCGTGCCGTAGCCGATCACCACCACGTCGTCCACCATCAGCGCATCCTCTTCGAGCACAACGTCGATCGCCGAGCGGGCACCTACGGGCACCTCCTGTTTCTTGTAGCCTATGAAGCTGAATTCGAGCGTCGCATCGGGGCCCGCCTGGATCGAATAGCGGCCGTCGGCCCCGGATGTCGCGCCGGTTGCGGTTCCCTTCACGATGACGGTGGCGCCGATCACCGGTTCGCCCTTCGCATCCCTGACCGCACCCGTTACGAGGTTGCCCTGCGCCTGCGCGTCCATCCCGCACAACACCAGAGCAATTATACATACACTTTTCAAAAGTGTCGTAAGGACTCTTTTCATAATAGGTTTCTTTCAGTTAAGTAATTAATGATTTGCCGGGCTATTTCTCCCCGAAGGTGATGCCCGACGACGAGCCCCCGTCCTGGAAGCCGACCGCCAGTTCCGCATAGTTCGTCCCGGTGAGTGCCGTGCCGTTCACCGAACCGCCTGCGGCGCTGTCCTCCACGCTTTTCTTGTTCCAGCCCACGAGCGCCCCCGCATGCAGCGCACATGCCACCGCGCCGAAATTCCTGCATCCGGACACGGCGCCCACGTCGTTGCGCCCGATGATGCCCCCGGCCGCCAGCAGCGCCGAAGTGCCCTCGACGGTGGCCTGTACCGCACCGTTGTTGACATTGCCCGTGACGGCCGACTTGTCCTTGGTATTGTAGTCGTAGCCGACGATGCCGCCCGCATAGGAGCTCTTGCCCGCCTGGGCATTGTGCATCCAGACCGCACCGTCGTTGGTGTTGTTGGTCGCATTGCCCGACTTGATGATGCCCGCGATACCTCCGGCGCCGATATTGGCGTTGCTGGAATTTACCGTCGCCCAGACCTTGCCGCTGTTCGTGCAGCCGTTGGTCACCGCCGTGCCGTCCGTGCCGTCGTAGAAACCCACGATGCCGCCTGCGGCCTCCCAGTTGTTGGCCGTCGCCGTATAGGCCAGGGTGATGTCGCCGCTGTTCGAGCAGTCGTCTATCGTGCTGGCGTTGTGCGTACCGACGATACCGCCGATGCGGGTCACCTGCAGTTTGTCGGAGCTGACGGCCGCCCTGTTGGCACAGCCCGTGACCTTCGCCCCGCTGTACGTCTGCCCCGCGATGCCGCCGATGCAGAGGTAACCTGCGCCTGCGGCATTGGCCTGCACGAATTTCACCTCGGCTTCGTTCGTGCAATCCCGGATCGCCGCCGCATAGTTCACGCCCGCGATCCCGCCGATGAAGCAGTTGCCGTTCATGTTCGAGACGACGGTGCCTTTGTTGGTGCAGTTGTCGATCACCAGCGTCGGGCAGCTGTCCACGATATAGGCGACGATGCCGCCGATGCGGTGGGCTGCCGACGCGCCCGCGTTGTCGAACCGGATCTCGCCCGCATTGGTGCAGTTGCTGATGGTCGTATTGACCGCGGTCTTCATCACCGAGGCCGTAATTCCCGCCACGGCGTTGCCCAGCCCGAGCGAAGTCATCACCGGGCCGTGGTTGTGGCATCCGTCCAGCGTGATCGCCCCGGCCGCGTCGCCCGAGCCGTCGACGATGCCCGCGATACCGGCCACATAGCTCGCCACGCCCGCCGTCGCCACGTTGCTCACCGCGCCGTAGTTCCTGCAGCCGCTCATCTTCCCGTTATACAGGCTGCCGACGATGCCGCCCGTGCGCGACTTGCATCGGGAATCCGCCGTGACGGTCACGGGTACGAAGCTGGTCACGCCGGTGAGCGTATTGTTCGATTGTGCGACGATGCCCGCATAACACCACGTATCGGTGTCGGCGCTGTATTTGAGCTCGATGCGGCTCGTCCCGTCATAGGACGTGCCGTCCTTCGACCCGAAAACCACATCCGAGATCGCCCCCTTGGCATAGGCGAAGAACCCGGCATAACGCCCGTCGGCCGATACGTTGATATTGTAGATACGGTGGCCGTTGCCGTTGAACGTCCCCGTGAAATTCTCGATCGGCGTCCACGGGACATTCCGCATGTCGATGTCGGCCTGGAGGTCGACGATGGCACCGCCGTTGTCGTCGGCGCACTCCTGCGCGAAGTTCACCATGTCTTCATAGGTGGCGATCCTCAGCCGGAAGAAAAGCTCGGTCGCGGCTCCGACGCAGTTCCCCGCAAAGGCCACTTCCTGCCCTTCGAACAGGTTTTTGACGAAGACGCTCCCGTCCGTACAGGAGATCGTCGCCTTCAGCCCGCCGTCCACCTTCGTACCGCTGGCGATCAGGAAATTCACCGTCTGGGCCTGCACCAGCGACATTTCGCCGATCTCCATCGTAAGGATGTCCGACACCGCGGCATCCTCGCCGACGGTCACCGCACCCGTCCGGGGATCGACCACGGCCTCCGATACGGCCAGGTGCCCCTCCACACCGTCGGGGTCGACCGGTTCGAGCGTGATTTTCGAAATGGTCTTCGAAGCCTCCTCGCCGATCGTGAGCGACAGCACCGAAGCCAGCGGCTTGAAGTACAGGCCGAGGCTGCCCTGGGCGGGTGCGGCATCGGCCGCATAGGCATACATCGGCAGGGTAGCGCCCGTTTGGTCGGCACCGACCGCAAATACGCCGTCGACGGCCTTGAAATAGGCCGTCACTTCGCCGCGTGCGTCCGCGGGCAGCGAGAGGGCCACCGGATGGAACTCGACACCGTTGCCGGCGTCGTAGGTTTCGTACACATAAGACATCCCCTTGTAGCCGACGATGATCTGGTCGCCTTCCTGCCATAGGGGAGCATACGCCTCTTCGTCCCCGGTAGCGGACGGGATCGCATCGATCGTCGCAAGGATCGTCACGGCATCCGCCGAAGGTTCGTCCACGGGGGATACCTTCGGATGCGTGTTGTCCTCCGAACAGCCTGCGATCGCCAGCATTGCTGCTGTGAAAAGAAAAATTTTTCGCATGGTTTTGTTTTGTTGGTTAAGAAATATTTGGTTGGTGGAAATACGGGTTGCAGGGTTTGCCCGACGCGGGCAAACCTTTCGTCCGGCTGTCGCGTACCGGCTCTGACGGCGGAAAAACACACTTAAAGCCATCGTGCAGGTAAATCATACGATATGTTTATATATCAAATTTATGACACCTCTGCGAATGCGGGTGCGGTGGGCGGCTGAATGCGCCTTCGGGAATGTCGTTTCCATCGGTCGTGTAGTTTAGGCGGTGTTCATAGATACATACAGCCGACCCGCCCAAACCACTTACCGGAAATTGAAAAAATCGGGAGCGGGATCAAACGAAAAAGCGCCGGGATACTATGTATCCCGACGCCTTGGGGTCTGTGCCGCTCCGGCCTATACGCCCCGCATGAAGAGCAGCGAAAGCAGCAGCAACAGTTGTTCCTTGGAGAGTTTCCGGCGCAGTTGCTTGAGCGCCGCATACATGTGGTTTTCCACCGTGCGCGGCGAAATGCCCAGTTGCTCTCCGATCTCGCGGTTCGAAAGGTCTTCGATGTAGCTCAGACGGAACACTTCGCGGCATTTGGGCGGCAGCGACTCGATGGCCGCATCGAGGCTGGCGCGCAGGTCGTCGTTGTAGAGTTTCTGCACGACGGGGCTGTTGTCGGGTGCATAGTACGAGCTGCCCAGCGCGGCGATGCGCTCCCGGTAGTAGGCGCCGTATTCACCGGCGCGCCTGTTCTTGTCCAGGTAGTTGAGCGAGCGGTTGTAGACCGAACGCAGCAGGTACTTGTACAGCGAGTTCGAATCGTCGAGCGTCTCCCGCCGCTGCCATACGTTGTAGAACACGTCCTGCACCACGTCCTCGGCCCAGTCGTCTTTCAGGAACAGGCGGGCGTAGGAAACCAGCATGGCATAATATTTCCGGCACAGTTCGTCGAACGCCTTGCGGTCGCCCGCGCGAACCCGTGATATAAGCGAGATTTTCTCCATCGGATAATCAGATTCGGTACAAAAATAAACATTCTCGCCGAACGAAACAATGTCCGGTGCCTTTTTTAATTTTTTTGTAATCCGGTTAGGTGGTTTCCCGCGATCGGTTGTATTTAATATGACACGACCAAACTACACGACCGATGAGAAAAAACCTTACCCTCGCATTTTTTGCCCTTTTCTGTGCCCTGACCGCCGCCGCACAACTGCATAACGACGATGTCCACGTCCATGAGGCCGTCAGCCGCCAGAACTACCGCCAATACCTCCGCATACCCGACATCGGCGGCTATATCACGCTCAAATGCGATTTCCACGTCCATTCCGACATCTCCGACGGACAGGTGTGGCCCGTCGGCCGGGTCAACGAAGCGTGGAACGACGGACTGGACGCGATCGCCATGACCGACCACATCGAGGTGCACAAGAACGCCGACATCATCCGTTGCGGCCTCAATAAACCCTACGAACTGGCCAAGGCACGCGGCGACATGATCGGGATGATCGTGATCCCCGGTGCGGAAATCACCCGCAAGAAGCCGTTGGGGCACATCTGCACGCTCTTTATCCGGGATGCCGACAAACTCGACGTCGAGGACGAGATGCAGGCCGTCGAGGAGGCCTGCCGCCAGGGCGCCTTCCTGCTGTGGAACCATCCCGGCTACCCCGACCGAAAAAGCGACATCTATCCCGTCCACGAACACCTGATCGCCCAGGGCAAACTCCGCGGCGTCGAGGTGTTCAACAAGACCGAATCCTATCCCCGCGCATTCGACTACGCGGTTCAGTACGGCCTCGTGCCGTTCGCCAACAGCGACATACATTATATGAGCGGGAGCATCTATCCCGTGCGCGGCAGCCGTCCGATGACCCTGGTCTTCGCCACCGCCCGCACGGCCGGGGCGATCCACGAAGCACTCCTCGCCGGGCGGGCCCTGGCCTGCTTCGACGGCAACCTGATGGGGCGCGGGGAGTACATCGGCCAGATGATAGACGCTGCGCTCGAAATCCGCGAGATCCGCCAGGTCAACAAGACCAAACGCACGTTCGAGATCGCCAACAAGTCCGACCTGCGTTTCGCCGTCCGTCCGGCCTCCTACGACTATCCCATGCCCGTCTATGCGGGGCAGGTGCTGCGCATCGACATCACACAGGGCGAGGAGGTCGAATTCACGAACTGCATCCTCGGCAAGGGCAGGTATTACACCCGCATATTCTGGGAATAGGGCGCAGGGCATACGCCGCCGGGGCTCAGCGCTGCGACGGGCCGCGGCAACCGATACGGTATTTTGTTACAGAAGCTATATTTAAACCACGAATGCAATGAAGAAAGCTATTCAATTCGGAGCCGGGAACATCGGCCGCGGATTTATCGGCGCCGTGCTGGAACAGGCGGGCTACCATGTGGTATTCGCCGATGTGAACGAACAGGTCGTCGCGAGGATCAACTCGGACAGGGCCTATACGGTTCAGATCATGGACACG
This sequence comes from Alistipes sp. AM16-43, assembly GCF_003435745.1. Classification (NCBI taxonomy): domain Bacteria; kingdom Pseudomonadati; phylum Bacteroidota; class Bacteroidia; order Bacteroidales; family Rikenellaceae; genus Alistipes; species Alistipes sp. AM16-43. The sequence goes on along the minus strand of NZ_QTUQ01000001.1, from coordinate 680,997 downwards.
GTCTGCGAGCAGATGCGCATTACCGACATTTCGGCAATGGACTCCCGGAGCCCGGAACTTGCCGCCCAGATCGCCGGGGCGGAACTCGTCACCACGGCGGTGGGGCTGACCGTGCTGCCCCGCATCGCCGGGGCCATCGCGGCGGGTATCGCCGCACGCAGGGATGCAGGCGTCACCGAGCCGCTCAATGTCATCGCCTGTGAAAACGGCGTCCGCGCCACCACGCAGCTCCGGGAGGCTGTCCTCAAGCACCTCGACGAGGCCCAGCGTGACTGGTGCGAGCAGTACGTCGGCTTCCCCGACTGCTCGGTCGACCGCATCGTGCCGCCGGTCAAGAGCGAGAACCCGATCGACGTGGTCGTCGAACGCTTCTTCGAGTGGAACGTCGAGCGCGCCGCATTCAAGGGCGCCGTGCCCGAAATCCCCGGCATGAATCCGGCCGACAACCTGATCGCCTATATCGAGCGCAAGCTCTTCACGCTCAATACCGGCCACGCCATCACGGCTTACCTGGGACGGATGAAAGGCTACATGACCATCTGCCAGAGCATCTCCGACGAACATATTCATACCATCGTGAAAGCCGCCATGCGCGAAAGCGGACGGGGGCTGGTGGCGCTCTACGGCTTCGACCGCGACGCCCACTTCGCCTATATCGACAAGATCATCGGGCGCTTCCGCAACCCCTACCTCTGCGACGACGTGACCCGCGTGGGACGCGAGCCGCTGCGCAAGCTTTCGGCAGGCGACCGCCTCGTCAGGCCCATCCTCACGGCCCGCCGCTACGGTATCGGCACGCCAGACCTGCTGCTGGGCGTCGGCGCCGCGCTGCATTACGACAACCCCGAGGACGTGCAGAGCGTGGAAATGCGCCGTCTGGTCATAAAAGAAGGCGTCAAGGCCGCCCTGGCCCGCATTGCCTCCCTTCCCGACACCGACCCGCTGCTGCCGCTCGCCGCACAAGCCTACGACGAAGTGGAACGTATCATCGCCAAAATCCCCGAAGCACAATGAAAAGACCGAGCCCCCTTCTCCTGCTCCTGGCCGTATGCTGCGCCGCCGTGCTGCCCGCGTGCGCCCAGGCCCCGATACCGCACGCCGTGCGGATCGGGTCGATCGAAGAACTGCAAGCCTATTTCACCTATGACCCCGGCCGCGACATCATCGTCAGCGGACACCGCGGGGGTATGATGCCCGGCTATCCCGAAAACTGCATCGAATCGTGCGAAAAGACGCTGTCGATGATGCCGACCTTCTTCGAGGTCGACTTCAGCTTCACCCGCGACAGCGTCATGGTACTGATGCACGACCTGACGATCGACCGCACGACCACCGGCAAGGGGCGCGTGGCCGACTATACCTACGAAGAGCTGCAACAGTTCTGCCTCGTAGACCGCGACCGCAACGTCACCCCCTACAAGATCCCGCGCCTGAAAGACCTGCTGGAATGGGGCAAGGACAAGGTCGTCTTCAATTTCGACAACAAGTACATCAACACCCGAGGCGTGAGCGACGAGGTGCGCCGCGCCAGCCTCGACTACTATATCAAGCAGTTGCAGCCGGGCGGCGACTGGTCGATGTACCACAACATCATGCTGAGCGTCCGCACCATCGAAGAGGCGCTCTACTACTGGGAGCACGGCATCCGCAACGTCATGTTCTGCGTCGAGATCAGCTCGATGGAACATTTCAGGGCTTACGACGCATCGCCCATCCCCTGGAAATACATCATGGCCTATATCCGCCTGGCCGTGAACCCCGACCTGCAACCGGTCTACGACCTGCTGCACGCCGAGGGCGTCATGACGATGACCTCGATCACCGGCTCGTCCGACAAGGTGAAAAACCCCTACGACCGCCGTGTGGCCTACCTGCGCGAGCTGGTCGCCGAACCCGACATCATCGAGACCGACTACCCGTCGGAATTCATCGGCTTGCCGTGGACGCGCGATGCGATCCACGCCCTGCAGGAAGCTGCGATGCGCAGCCACCGCACCAACCTGAAGTAAAACCCGAACCAACCTGAATAAATGTCTGCAAAACAACTCAATCCGGCCTACGACGGCATGACCGACCAACAGGTCAAGCGTTTCAAATACTGGGAATTCCGCACCATGGCGATGTGCATCTTCGGCTATGCGCTCTTCTATTTCGTGCGCAAGAACCTGAGCATCGCCATGCCTTATCTCAACGAGGAGATGGGCATCTCGAAATCCGACCTCGGCCTGTTCCTCACGCTCCACGGGCTGATCTACGGGCTCTCCAAATTCTTCAACGGCATCTGGGGCGACCGCAGCAACGCACGCTATTTCCTGGTGACGGGGCTCGTCTTCTGCGGCATCTGCAACCTGCTTTTCGGGTTCAGTTCGTCGGTGCTGGCGCTGGGTATCTTCTGGGTACTCAACGGCTGGTTCCAGGGCATGGGCGTCCCGCCCTGTACGCGGCTGATGACCCACTGGATCGTCCCCGAGCGGCTCGCCACCAAAATGTCGGTCTGGAACACCTCCCACTCGATCGGCGCCGGCCTGGCCATCATCTTCTGCGGCTACGTCGTCAGCCTGAACTGGGGCGCATGGTTCGACGCCTCGTCGATCCTCTCGCAGCACTGGCGCTGGTGTTTCCTGCTCCCGGCGACGATCGCCATCCTGGGCGCCGCCGTCGTCTGGGCTTTCGTGCGCGACACCCCCTCGTCGGTAGGGCTGCCCGAACTGAAGACCGGCAAGGCGGCCCCGGCCGACGCCAAACCGCATACCAAGGCCGAAGAAAAAGCCGAACACAAGGCGTTCCTGCGCCGCAAGGTCTTCCTGAACCCGACGATCTGGATCATCGCCGTGGGCAATTTCTTCGTCTACATCGTGCGCTTCGCCGTGCTGGACTGGGGGCCCACGATGCTCAAGGAGCACCTCCACATGGACATCAGCCACGCCGGATGGACGGTCGCGGCATTCGAAATCGCCGGCATCGCGGGTATGCTCGCCGCAGGCTGGGCCACCGACCGTTTCTTCGGCGGCCGCGCGCCCCGCACCTGCGTGATCTGCATGCTGATGACCGCGCTCTGCCTGGTGGGGCTCTATACCCTCAATGAACATACGCCGCTGGCCGTTGCCATCGCCATTCTGATGTCGGCCGGATTCTTCATCTACGGCCCGCAGGCACTCGTCGGCATCGCCGCGGCGAACATCGCCACCAAGCGCGCCGCCGCCACGGCAGGCGGTTTCTGCGGCCTGTTCGGCTACGGCAGTACGATCGTCTCGGGCTGGGGGATGGGTATGCTGGTGCAGTACACCGACTGGAGCGTAGCGCTCTACACGCTGGTCGGCATGGCGCTTGTCGGCACGGCGGTCTTCGCCGCCGCATGGAAGGCCAAGCCGAACGGCTACGACGACTGACGCAGTTTTAGGTTAATGATAATTGTGTGTAGAGAAACCCCCGCAGACTTCCTTGACTGCGGGGGTTTCCGTTGGTTGGATCTCTCGGGCGGGTCGGTTCGCACAGCCGTCCAGACAGCTCTTTTCCGGCAGGCCGCGCCGGGAGGTTATTCCACCGTCACCGACTTGGCCAGGTTGCGCGGCTGGTCGACGTTGCGGCCCTTGTTGACGGCGATGTAATATGACAGCAGCTGCAACGGCACCGACACGACGATCGGCATCAGGCAGTCGGTGACCACCGGCACCTCGATCGTATAGTCGGCACTGCGGCGCACATGCGTGTCGTCGCGGGCGATCACGGCGATGATCTTGCCGCCCCGGGCGCGGATCTCCTCGATGTTGCTGGCCGTTTTCTCGTAGGTGTTGTCCGGCGTTGCGATCGCCACGGTCGGCATCTCGTTGTCGATAAGCGCGATGGCGCCGTGTTTCATCTCGGCGGCGGGGTAGCCCTCGGCGTGGATATAGGAGATCTCCTTCAATTTGAGCGCCCCCTCGAGCGCCGTGGGGTAGTTGTAGCCGCGCCCCAGGTAGATAAAGTTGTGCGCATAGGTAAATATCTTCGAGAGGTCGGCGATCCGGTCGCCCAGCCCGAGCACGTCCTCCAGCACGGCGGGCAGCTCCAGCAGTCCCTTCGCCACTTCGCGGTAATACTCTTCCGTCACGGTGCCCTTTTCGCGGCCTACGGCCAGCGCCAGCATCGCCATGACGGTCACCTGTCCCGTGAAGGCCTTGGTCGAAGCCACGCCGATCTCGGGCCCCACATGGATGTATGCCCCCGAGTCGGTCGCCCGGGCGATGGACGATCCCACGACGTTGCAGATGCCGAAGACGAATGCCCCGGCCTTGCGGGCCAGCTCCACGGCGGCCAGCGTGTCGGCCGTCTCGCCCGACTGCGACACGGCGATCACGATGTCGTCAGCATTGATGATCGGGTTGCGGTAGCGGAATTCCGAAGCATACTCCACCTCCACGGGGATCCGGCATATATTCTCGATCAGGTGCTCGCCGATCAGCGCCGCATGCCACGATGTCCCGCACGCCACGAATACGATGCGGCGGGCCGCGAGGAATTTCCCGCGGTTGTCGATCACGCCCGACAGCTTCACCTCGTACGTGTCGGGGCTTATGCGCCCGCGGATACAGTCTACGATGGTCTTGGGCTGCTCGTATATCTCCTTGAGCATGAAATGCGGGTAACCGCCCTTTTCCAGCTGCGAGATGCTCATCTGCAGCTTCTTGATATCGACCCGGCCCTCGTGGTTGTCGAGCGTGACGATCTTGAGGGGCTTATGGCGGTTGATGACGGCAATCTCGCCGTCGTTCACATAGACGAAATCCTGCGTGTATTCGATGACCGAAGCGGCGTCCGAGCTGAGGAAAAATTCCCCCTCGCCGATGCCAATGGCCATCGGGCTGCTCTGGCGCGCGGCGATGATTTCGTCGCGGTTGCCCTTCTCGATCACGGCGATGGCATAGGCGCCCACGACCTGCCGCAGGGCCTGCTGCACGGCTTCGAGCAGCGTACAGTCGCCCGTGGTGCGGATGTACTCGATCAGGTTCACGAGCACCTCGGAATCGGTGCTGCTGCGGAACGTGTAGCCGTTCTCCTCGAGCGCGTCCTTGAGCACCCGGTAATTCTCGATGATGCCGTTGTGTATCAGTGCGATGTTCTCCGATTCGGAGTAGTGCGGATGGGCGTTCACGTCGTTCGGCACGCCGTGCGTCGCCCAGCGCGTATGCGCGATGCCGATGCTACCGCCCAGTTCCTTGCCCTCGAGGAAATGCTCCAGGTCGGAGACCTTGCCCTTACACTTGTATACGTTGAGCGCACCGTCCTTGCCGACCATGGCGACCCCCGCGCTGTCGTATCCGCGGTATTCGAGCCGGTGCAAACCCTTCAACAGAACCGGGCAGGCCTCGCGCCCCCCGACATATCCTACAATCCCACACATTCGTTCTCAAAATTTTTATCCTGCCAAAAATAAGAAAAAATTTTAAAGACAGATTCCCGCCGTAAATAAAAAAGGACATCTGGGCATAATTTTGCGCCATTTGTCGCAAACGGACAAATGCCTCCGCCCGCAAAAAAACGGGATGCAGACCGCATGTCCGCACCCCGTAACAATTATCTGCCGTCTCAGCGTCCCGCCGCCCGGCCTATCGGATATATTTGAGCATCTCCCCGACGAGCGCCTCGTTGCCCGCGGCCTGCGATACGCCGCGGTTGCGCCTGAAATCGCAGACGACGCCCCCGGCTTCCCGCACGATCAGGTTCGCGGCACAGACGTCCCATTCGTGCAAATCCAGCTCCCAATAGCCGTCCAGCAGCCCCGCCGCGATGCAGCTCAGGTCATAGGCCGCCGATCCCAGCCGCCGTATGTCGCGCACATAGGGTACGATCCGCGCGACGTTGTCGCTGTTGTTGTCCGGATTGACATCCTTGTCGTAAGGGAAGCCCGTGGCGAGCACCGACGTGGCGAGCGTCCGTTTTTCGGAGACCCGGAGGCGCTTCGCCGCGCCGTCGCCGCATTTCATCCATGCGCCGCCTTCTCTGCTCGCCCAGAACAGCTCCCCGAGGTAGGGTGCATAGACCACCCCGACGACGGTTTCCCCCTTGTGCTGGAGTGCGATCGACACCGAGAAGATCGGCAGCCCCTGGCTGTAATTGGTCGTACCGTCGAGCGGGTCGATCACCCAGCGGTAATCGCTCCCCGCCGTGCCCATTACGCCGCCCTCTTCGCCCAGTATCCCGTGACCGGGATAGCGGCCGAGGATCGCCTGCACGATGTAGGCTTCGCTCTCCTTGTCGGCCCGCGTCACCACGTCGTACGCGTTCGATTTGGTCTCTATCCCCAGGTCGTTGCCCCGGAAATAGGCGAGTTGGATCTCCCCGGCGCCCTTTGCGAGCGGGAAGATGAAATCCAGGAATTCGTCGTACATGGCGCTATTTCTCCGCTGCGAAATACTTGTAGAACAGCGGGATGGTCTCCACGCCCCGGTCGAACTGCTCCAGCCCGTAGCTCTCGTTGGGCGAGTGGATCGCGTCCTCCGCGAGCCCGAAACCGATGAGCAGCGACTTGATGCCCAGGATCGACTCGAACCCGCTGATGATCGGGATCGAACCGCCCGAATAGAAGGGCAGGGGTTTCTTGCCGAAGGTCTCGGCGATGGCCTTCTGCGCGGCCTTGTAGGCCGGCATGTCGGTCGGTGCCACATAGGGCATGCCGCCGTGCAGCGATTTCACTTTGACCTTCACGCTCTTGGGCGCTATCGACCTGAAATATTTTTCGAACAGCCTGCTGATCTTGCGGTAGTCCTGGTTCGGCACCAGGCGCATCGAAATCTTGGCCGAGGCCTTCGACGGGATCACCGTCTTGGTTCCCTCCTCGGTGTAGCCGCCCCAGATGCCGTTGACGTCGAGCGACGGGCGCACGCCCGTGCGTTCCAGCGTCGTGTAACCCGCTTCACCCTCCACATCGCCGATCGACAACGATTTCTTGTAGGCCGCAAGGCTGAACGGGGCCTTGTTGAACGCCTTGCGCTCGGCGGGCGTCAGCTCGCGCACGTCGTCGTAGAACCCGGGGATCGTCACGCGGCCGTCCTTGTCCACGAGCTGCGCCACGAGGCGCGTCAATACGTTGGCCGGGTTGGCCACGGCGCCGCCGAACAGCCCCGAGTGGAGGTCTTTGTCGGGGCCCGTCACCTCGACCTCCATATAGGCCAGCCCGCGCAGGCCGCAGGTGATCGACGGGGTCTGCATCGAGATCATCGAGGTGTCCGACACCAATATTATATCCGCCTTGAGCATTTTTTTGTTCTGTTCGCAGAACTTGTAGAGGCTCGGCGAGCCGATCTCCTCCTCGCCTTCGAGCATGAATTTCACGTTGCAGGGCAGGCTCTCCGTGGCGCACATCGCCTCGAATGCCTTGGCGTGCATCCACAGCTGCCCCTTATCGTCGTCGGCACCGCGCCCCCAGATACGGCCGTCCTTTATGACCGGCTCGAAAGGCTCCGTGCGCCACTCCCCGCGCGGATCCACGGGCATCACGTCGTAGTGGCCGTAAACCAATACGGTCTTGGCCTTGGGATCGACAATCTTCTCGGCGTAAACGACCGGGTTGCCCTCCGTCGGGAAGACCTCGGTGCGGTCGGCGCCCGCCTTTGCGAGCGCCGCGGCCAGCCATTCGGCGCACCGCGTCATGTCGGGCTTATGCTCGCTCTGGGCGCTGATCGAAGGAATGCGGAGCAAGTCGAACAACTCACTGATAAAACGTTCTTTATTAGCTTCTATATAACTTTTTACTTTATCCATCCGGCAAGGGTTTTATTCGGTTTTCTTCAATACGTAATTTTCGGCCAGCGCCCCCGTGACGGGTTGTTTGTCGGCGTCGAGCTTGCGCACCTGATTCTCCTCCACTTTGTAGTACTCCGGCTGCCCGTCCATCGGGGTCAGCGTCAGCAGGTTCCCCTTCACCTTGTAGGTGCCCTTCTCGTCGAATTCCGAGTCGCGTTCCAGGTATTTCATGTGCAGGCTGTACGTGCCGTCCTTCTTCAGCGTGAGGCGCATGTCGATCCCCGGGCAGTCCGCCGCCGGGAAAACCCCGGTGTATGTCCCCTGATAGTCGAGCGAGCTCTCCGCATCGTGCATGTCAACCTTCACGGCATCCGCTTTGACCTCTTCCGTTACGGTCTTCTTTTGCTGATTGCCCCCGCAGGCGACAAGCGTTATCGCAGCCGCGAGGATCATGACTTTATTCTTCATAGTCGTTTCGTGTAAATGTTTAAATATTGCATATTTCCCTGATTTCCCCGATGAACCGCTGTGCCAGCGCCTCGGCCTCGGCCATCGACTTCGCCTCGGTATAGACCCGGATAATGGGTTCGGTATTCGACTTGCGCAGGTGCACCCAGTTCTCCGGGAAGTCGATTTTCACGCCGTCCGTATCGTTCACGTTCTCATCGGCATAACGTTCCTTTATCTCACGTAGTACTTTATCCACGTCGATCGCCGGTGTCAGCTCGATTTTATTCTTCGACGCATAGTATGCCGGATAGGTCGCACGCAACTGCGTCATGGTCATCCCCGTCTGTGCGAGCCATGTCAAAAAGAGTGCCGTCCCGACCAGCGCATCGCGCCCGTAGTGCAGCCCCGGGTAGATCACGCCTCCGTTGCCTTCTCCGCCGATCACGGCGCCTACCTCCTTCATCCTGGCCACGACGTTCACCTCGCCGACGGCCGAAGCATAATATTTGCCGCCGTGCCGCTCCGTCACGTCGCGCAGCGCCCGCGACGAGCTCAGGTTGGAAACGGTGTTCCCGCCCGGGTGCTTCGTGAGAATGTAGTCGGCCACAGCCACCAGCGTGTACTCCTCGACGAACATCGAGCCGTCCTCGCTGACCAGTGCCAGCCGGTCGACATCGGGATCCACGACGATCCCCAGGTCGGCCTTCTCGCGGCGGATCACCCCGGCTATTTCGGTCAGGTTCTCCGGCAGCGGCTCGGGGTTGTGGGCGAATTCGCCCGTGGGGTCGCAGTTCAGCTCCACGACCTCGCACCCCAGCCGCCGCAGCAATTCGGGCATCACGATGCCGCCCACCGAATTCACGGCGTCCACGACGACCTTGTAGCGGCGCGCACGGATGGCTTGGGCGTCGACCAGCGGGAGTGCCAGTACCTGCGCGATGTGCCGTTCGTTGAACGGCTCGCGCGAAAGGACGCGCCCGATGCCGTCGACGGTGGGGTATTCGTAATCCTCCTCTTCCGCCATCGCAAGCACCTGTTTCCCCTCGGCGTCGCTGAGGAATTCCCCGTCGGCGTTGAGCAGCTTCAGGGCGTTCCACTGGCGGGGGTTGTGCGAAGCGGTGATGATGATGCCGCCGTCGGCCTTGTGCGTGATGACGGCCATCTCGACCCCTGGCGTGGTGCACAGGCCGACGTTTATCACATCCGCACCGCACGCCAGCAGGGTACCTTCGACCAGGTCGGCGACCATCCCGCCCGAAATCCGTGCGTCGCGGCCGACGACTATGGTAAGTTTTTTGCCCGGGTTGCGGCGGGCGGCGAGACGGGCGTAAGCCGTGGTGAACTTCACCACGTCGGGCGGCGTCAGGTTCCCGGCCTGGGCCCCTCCCACGGTGCCCCGGATGCCGGAAATGGATTTAATCAATGTCATATTTCAAGGCTTTGATGCGGAGTTTCCGCTATACATATATTTATGAAAAATTCCCTTCGAAGTTTTGATATTCGAGGTAAATATATTACTTTTATGCCAATTATGAAAATTTAAAAACGACTATTATGAGAACGATTCCAGCTTCCGAATTGATTATCAACGACGACGGTTCCATTTTCCATCTGCACCTGCTTCCGGAGCAGTTGGCCGATACGGTGATCCTCGTCGGGGATCCGGGCCGCGTGGCCCTCGTGGCGGAACATTTCGATACGAAAGAGTGCGAAGTCGCAAACCGTGAATTCAAAACGGTGACCGGCACCTATAAAGGCAAACGCATGACGGTGCTCTCGACGGGCATCGGCATCGGCAACATCGACATCTCGGTCACGGAGCTCGATGCGCTGGCCAACGTCGATTTCGCCACCCGGCAGGAGAAGGCCCGAAAAAGGCAACTCACACTGGTCAGGCTCGGCACGTCGGGGGCCATCCAGCCCGACATCAAGGTGGGGGAGTTCGTCTTCTCGCGCACGTCGGTAGGCTTCGACGGCCTGCTCAACTACTACAAGGGCCGCAACGAGGTCTGCGACCTGGAGATCGAAAAGGCTTTCATGGAGCATGTCGGCTGGAACGAGCTGCTGCCCAAACCCTATTTCATCGACGCCGACAAGACGCTCTTCGAGCATTTCAGCGACGTGACGCGCGAGGGCATCACCATCGCCGCCCCGGGCTTCTATGCGCCGCAGGGCCGCTGGGTTCGCCTCGAACCGCAGGACGCGGAGCTCAACGCGAAAATCGAATCGTTCGGCTACCACGGCCGCCGCATCACCAATTTCGAGATGGAGGGCTCGGCGCTGGCCGGCCTGGCAGCCCTGATGGGACACCGCGCCGCGACCATCTGCACGATCATCGCGCAGCGTATCGCCCAGAATGTCGACACCGATTACAAGCCCTTCGTGCGCAAGATGATCTCGACGGCGCTCGACAAATTGGCAGTATTGAAATAAGCAATCCATATAACAGAAAATAAAAGAAAGGAAACAACGTATGAAATTTTCAGTATCAAGCTCGGCCCTGCTTTCGCTTCTGGCTACCACCGGCAAGGTTATCAGCAATAAAAACACGCTGCCCATCCTGGATTACTTCCTCATGGAGCTCAATGGCAACGAACTGAAGGTCACCACTTCCGACCTCGAAACGACGCTCATAGGCTCCATCACGGTCGACAGCGTGGAAAGCGAGGGCACCATCGCGGCCCCCGCCAAACTGATGCTCGACTCGCTGAAGGAGTTTTCCGAGCTGCCGCTGACCATCGACGTCAACGACAAGAACTGGGAGATAACGATCAACTGGAAGAGCGGTTCGCTCTCGATCCCCGGCGCCAGCGCCGTGAGCTATCCCGCCGTGCCGCAGCTGAGCGCCGAGAAGAAGGAGCTCCGGCTGGATGTGGACATGCTCGTGAACGGCATCAACAAGACCATCTTCGCCACGGCCGACGACGAGTTACGCCCCGTGATGAACGGCATCTACATCAACCTCGCACCCGGGGCACTGACGTTCGTGGGAACCGATGCACACAAACTCGTGAAATACGAGTCCGAGGCCGAAAACGAGGTCGGCGCATCGTTCATCCTGCCCAAGAAACCGGCCAACCTGCTCAAGTCGGTGCTCCTGAAGGAGGACGACGCCATCGAGGTCAGCTTCGACTCGAAGAACGCCATGTTCAAGCTCAAGAGCCACACGCTCGTATGCCGCCTGATCGAAGGCAACTACCCGAACTACAACGCCGTGATCCCGGCCAACAACCCCAACAAAGTGCTCGTCGACCGCATCGAGCTGGTGAACGGCATCAAGCGCGTGGCCGTCTGCTCGAACCCGACCACCAACCTGATCCGCATGGACATCGGCGACAACCGGATCAACCTCACGGCACAGGACATCGACTTCTCGGTTTCGGCCAACGAGACCATCTCGTGCAGCTACGACGGCGAGCCGATCTCGATCGGTTTCAAATCGACGTTCCTGGTCGAGATACTCTCGAACATGGACACCCCGACCGTGGTGGTCGAACTGGCCGACTCAACCCGCGCGGGCGTATTCAAACCCGTCTACGACGACAAGCAGACCAGCGCGACGCTCATGCTGCTCATGCCGATGATGATCAACGCATAACGTCCGGCAGATGAAGTTAAACCTCAAGCGCCCGATCGTCTTCTTCGACCTCGAAACCACCGGCGTGGACACGGCCAAAGACCGCATCGTCGAGATTTCGATGGTCAAGGTAATGCCCGACGGCGAGCAGATCGTCAAGACCCGCAAGCTCAACCCCGGGATGCACATCCCGGCCGAAGCCACGGCCATCCACGGCATCACGGACGAAGACGTCAGGGATTGCCCGACCTTCGCGCAGGTCGCCAAATCGCTCGAACAGTTCATCCGCGGCTGCGACTTCGGCGGCTTCAACTCCAACCGCTTCGACCTGCCGGTGCTGGTCGAGGAGTTCCTGCGGGCGGGCGTCGACGTGGATTTCAAACGCCGCCGTTTCGTCGACGTGCAGAACATCTTCCACAAGAAGGAACAGCGCACGCTGGTCGCGGCCTATAAATTCTATTGCGACAAGGATCTGGAGGACGCCCACTCGGCCGAGGCCGATACGCTGGCGACCTACGAAGTGCTCATGGCGCAGCTGGAACGCTACCCCGACCTGGAGAACGACATCGACAAACTGGCCGAGTTCTCGACCCGCGGCGAGGCGGCTGACTACGCCGGGCGCATCCTTTTCAACGAAAAGGGCGAGGAGGTCTTTGGGTTCGGCAAGTACAAGGGGCGCCCCGTCGCCGAGGTCTTCCGCGCGGAGCCGAGCTACTACGCATGGATGATGAACGGGGACTTCCCGCTCTACACCAAGAAGGTCATCACGGAGATCCGTATGCGCGAAAAAACGAAATGACGATGAAGCGATTCTGTGCGACAGCCCTGCTGCTCTTGTGGAGCCTGTGCGCCCTTGCGGTGCAGAAATCCGGGACGATCGTGTATATCAACGGCTCGAAATTCTACGTCCACACGGTGCAGCCCGGCGAAACGCTCTACGGGCTTTCGAAGGCCTACGAGGTGGGGGAGAAGGTCATCCTGCAACATAACCCCGCGGCAGCGCAGGGGTTGCGCGCAGGGGAGAGCATCAAGATCCCCTTCGTATCGGACGTCCCCCAGCCTAAGTCGGAGCGCAAGCTGCGCAAGACCTTCGACATCCATACCGTGACGCAGGGCGAAACGCTCTACGGCATCTCGCGCAAATACGAGATCCCGATCCAGACCGTCGTCGAGGACAACCCGAACCTCGACCCGGCGCACCTGCGCCTCGGGGAGCGCATCCTGATCCGCAAGAAGGAGATCGGCTCCGAAGACGAGGCCGGCACGAAGGAGCAGTGGGAGGCTTACCGCAATTCGCTCAACAGCGTGGCCGAGGAGGGCTTCGCCTACCACATCGTGAAGCCGGGCGAAACCTTCTATTCGCTTTCGCGCCGCTTCGGCATCACCGAGGAGCGGCTCGGGACGCTCAACGGAGGGCTGAAACCCGCCGACCTGAAAGCCGGGGCGATCATCAAGGTGCCGGGGTCTGCGGAACAGCTCGCAGCCGCCGAAAACGGCCCGCAGACCGACAGTCTGCAAGTGCAGGACTCGCTCCCGGGAATCTTTGCCGGCAGCAGGCCGAAGCAGGTCGAATTCCGCGCCCTGCGCCGCAGCGCACCGCTCAAGGTGGCGCTGATGCTGCCGATGGCCGTCGGCAACGAGCCCAACGGCAACTACCTCGAATTCTACCAGGGCTTCCTGCTGGGGCTGGACAGCGTGCGGACGAAATACGGCAACTCGATAGACCTCACGCTTTACAACACGGCCCGCAATGTGGATGCGATCCGCGAAATCGTCAAAAGCGACGCCTTCGCCGGCACCGGGCTGATCGTCGGCCCCGTATACGAGGAGGGGCTCCATCCCGTCATCCTCTATGCCGAGGAGCACGACGTCCCCGTCGTCTCGCCGCTGGCCAGCATCACGGGGATGAACAGCGACGCCCTGTTCCAGATGGCACCCGACCCGTCGCACAAATGGGACAAGGTCGCCGACCTGGTGAACGGGGACAAACAGGTGACGCTGATTTACAGCGACAGCACGGACAAGGATTTCGAATCCGAGATCCTCGCCCTGCTGGGCGATTCCGACTACCGGAAGTACACCTATACTTATGTGCACCCGTCGAACCGTTCCGCCAACAATCCGGGCGACCTGACGCCGCTGCTGGATAACGGTCAGGACAATGTTTTCGTCGTCATGACCGACGACGAAGTCGAGGTCGAGCGCATCCTCGCGGCCATCGCCTCGGCCGATACGAGCATCACGAGCCGCGGGCGCACGACTCCGCGCTTCGTCGTGCTGGGCAACACCCGCTGGAATCGCTACGGCAACCTCGACCGCACGGTGTTCTTCAAAGACCGCGTCGTGTTCATCTCCACCTACCACGCCAAGCGCGACTCGCAGGCGATCCTCGATTTCGACCGGGCCTATATCCGCGCCTTCGGCGCATTGCCGTCGCTCTACTCCTACCGCGGTTACGACGCCGCCCTGATCTTCTGCCCCGCGATGTACAACGACATCGAATACGACCTGGAAGGGCGCAGCTATACGCCGCTGCAAACCACCTATCTCTTCGGCCAGGGCGAGCAGCGCGACAACCACGTCAACCGCAACTGGACGCGGGTGAACTACAACAGCGACTTTACGATCACCATCGAATAAAGCGACCCCTATGGCAGCATTGACCAATACGATCCCCGAAAAAACCATCGAGCGGCTGAGCGAATACCGCCGTACGCTCCTGGCCAGCCACAAGCAGGGCATTACGCATATTTTCTCGCACGTATTGGCGGGCATCCACGGCATCACGGCCGTGCAGGTGCGCCGCGACCTGATGCTCATCGGCTTTTCGAGCGATACGAAAAAGGGATACGACGTACAGGTGCTCATCGAGTACATCAGCAAGATACTCGACAGCCCCTCGCAGATGAACATCGCCGTGCTGGGCATGGGACACCTGGGACAGGCCATCACCAAATATTTCAACGGCAAGGGGCTCAAGCTGAGAATCACGGCCGCCTTCGACGTCGACCCTGAGAAGGTCGGCAAGACCATCGACGGCATCCCGTGCTACCACATGGACACCTTCGAAGACATGGTCGAAAACCAGGACATCAGCATCGTCATCGTCTCTTCGCCGACGAAGGTCGCCCCGGGGCTCGTGGTGCCGATCATCAACGCCGGTATCAAGGGCGTGCTCAATTTCACTTCCACGCCGCTGAATTTCCCGCAGGGCATCGTCGTCGAGAACTACGACATCACCACGCTGCTCGAAAAGGTGGCCTATTTCGTCAAGGAAAACGAAGAAAGCAACAGCAGCAACGCATGATGCGACGCGAAGGAAAAGACGCAGCGGAGGGCGGAGAAACAGGCAGCCTCGACATACACGGCGACCTTGCGGAACACCGGCCGGACATGCGGGTTTTTTACGGGTTCGATGCACTCCCGCATTTCGTCCGTCCGACGGTGACCGTCGGATCGTACGACGGTGTGCACAGCGGGCACCTGGCCCTGCTGCGCACCGTTGCCGGGAGGGCCCGCGCACAGGGCGGCGAGAGCGTCGTACTCACGTTCGAACCCCATCCCCGCGTGACGCTCGGTCGGGCCGACGGCCTGCGGCTGCTGACCTCGCTCGAAGAGAAGATTTACCTGCTCGGACAGCAGGGCATCGACAACCTGATCGTCATCCCGTTTGACAAGGCATTCAGCACCCTCGCGCCCGACACGTTCATCCGCGACTACCTCGTGGGGCGCATCGGCGCCGAAACGCTGGTCGTGGGCTTCAACCATCGCTTCGGGCGCGACAAGCAGGGTAGTTACGACTATCTGGGCAGCCACGGCTTCGGGCTGGAGGTCGTCGAGGTCGGCGAATGCGACGTGGACGCCGAAAAGGTCAGCTCCACCGTCATCCGCCGCCTGGTAGCGCAGGGCGACATGGCCCGTGCCGCCCGTCTGTTGTCACATCCCTACCTCATCATCGGGACGGCGGCGGCCGGCCGCATCGGCACCGACGACCCCCTCAAGCTCCTGCCGCCCGCAGGGTCGTACCAAGTCCGCATCGGCGGCCGGCCTGCAAGGCTGACTGTCGACGCATCGCAAAACCTGATAATCCGCGACGGCTGCCCCGACGGGCGTGCCGTCCTAACCTTTTAAGCACCATGCTGAGTTACGATTGCCAAATCCGCGTGTGGTACAAGCACACCGACCAGATGGCCATCTGCCACCATTCGAACTACATCTGTTACTACGAAGCCGCGCGCAGCGAACTGCTCCGCTATCTGGGCATGTCCTTTGCCGAAGTCGAGAAGCGGGGCATCATGATGCCCATCCTCGAGGTGCAGTCCAAATACCACCGCCCGGCTTACTACGACGAGCTGCTCACCGTGCGCATCATGCTCCGCGAACTGCCCACGGCGCGCATCAACTTTTTCTACGAAATCTACAACGAGAAGGGCGAGCTGCTCAACACGGGCATGACGCAACTGGGCTTCATCCACAGCGACACGCGCCGCCCGTGCCGCGTCCCCGACTGGTTCCTGAAACTGGTCGCCGACAAATGGACGGAAGAGTAGAGGCCGCCGCGGCACTCCGATGCTTCTCACGACGGAAAGGCTCCGGATCGTTCCGCTGACACCCCGGCAGCTGTGGCTCTGGCTGCATGACATTCCGGCACTGGAAAATGAGCTGGATTGCCGCTGCACAGCCGGAAGCCCGCGCGGCGACTTCCGCCGGATCGTCGCGTGCAGCGTGCAGCATGCACTTGCCGCCGCCGACCCCGGCAATCACCTCTTCCACACCTTCTGGTTCCTGGTCATACGGGACGGCGGTGCCGGATCGGCCTGCTTCAAAGGGACGGCGGATGCCAACGGAAAGGTAGAGATCGGCTACGGACTGGAAAAGGCCTTTGAAAAACAGGGTTACATGACCGAAACCGTCCGGGCATTGTGCGCCTGGGCGAAGCAACAGCCCGGTGTCCGGCACATCACTGCCGAGACCGAACCGGATAACCGCGCCTCGCATCGCGTCCTGCAAAGGGCCGGGTTCCATCCCGCCGAAGCGGACGCAGCCCGATGGCGGAGCCTGTGAAACCGGGCTGCCACCCGGAAAATACAGAAGGCCGGTTCTGCGAACGGCCTTCTGCATTTTCGTCGATCCGGAAGCGTCGATCCGGAATTCCGGCTTTCCGGGGAGCGGGGCCGACTCGTGGCAGGAAAAACTGATCCCGACGGCCGACCGGCTCCCGCAAATCATTCGAGCATCCCCTTGAGCGTCTTTTTCATCAGGTCGTGGTCGCGGAAGTCGTTACGCAGCTCATAGCTGCCGTCGCGGTCGACCAGCACGTAGGACGGAATGCCGTCGATCCGGAATTTCTCGCAAAGGTATTTCCACTGTGTGTCGTCGAGCCGGTAATGCTTGCCCGCGATCTTGGCGATACTGGTCTTGTAGGCGACCAGCGGCGAGGTCTCGTTGGCGATGTATATCCACACCAGGTCGTCGCTCTTCAGTTCCCCGCTCTTGAGCGGCTCGTTCGCTTTGATCGAAGCCCGGCAGGGGCCGCACCACGTGTTCCAGAAATCGACGAACACCACCTTGCCCTTGTAGGGCGCTACAATCGCATCGAACAGCTTGTCGACGGCAACCTCGGGCGTCGTTTCGATACGGACGTCCTTCACCGACTCCAGCTCCTTGCGTACACGCGCCTGCATCGCCTCGCAGGCCTCGGCGTAGAACGGCTCCTTGAGCGAATGCAACAGGTCGAGGTCTTCCTGCGTAAGGGCGTTGTTCTCGGCCTTGGACGGAAGCTGATATACCTTGGGAAGGTCGGCCAGGATGCCCTCGGTAGCGTGCGCGATATTCGCCCAGCCGATATGTGGGGCGATGATGGAGTAGCAATAGTCCGAGGAGGACATGCCCATCAGCAGTTTCGGGTTATTCAGGTCGAAAAGCCCGGCCAGCACCGCATAATGCTCCGGTGCGAAAACGGCGAATTCGTAGTCGGCCTTCTTGCCGTAATCCCAATCCTCGTGCCGGCTCCGGTAATTGTGTTCCAACAGTCCGGGCCCGTTGGACATGGCCCCGAGCGCCTCCTGCTGCAACGTGAGCAGGGACAATTCCTTCATCATCCCGAACACCGGGCTGCGCGCGATGCTGTCCGCCAGGCTTTCGTATTTCGACACGACCATCTGCGTATACTCGTCGGCACTCATGCGGTAATCCGCGAAATCGCCCGAATAGAGGTTCATGCGGATACTGCTGCCGCCGCTCGCATCCACCAGCGCATTGAGATCCGCATACGCCCCGGTCGTATAGAGCCTGCGCCCGGGCGCAGGCTCGCGCTCCTTGTCGCGGCGCTGCACGACGGCCCGGCCGCCTGCCCCCATATCGACATACATGTCCAGCGTTTCACCGGGGGCAATCCAGCACATCCCGAATACCGGGCCGCACGAAACATAGGCCATGGCCGTGCCGTACTGTTCGAATTGCAGGGTTGCCATGCCGCTTTCGGGGTCGATGGCCGCCGTATGCTCTTCCTGCCCGTTCAGCAGCGAATTGACATACATGGCGACCTCCTTCGCCATTCCCCTGCGGTACCCCAGCAGGCGGACGTTCACGGTGGTCGTCCCCACCGCGAGAATCGGTTCGGGAACGGGGCCGTCTTCGGGGGCCTTCCGCAGTTCGCGGGGTAACCCCTCGGGATAACGCGGATACTCCTTCTTACCCGTCAGGTCGACCCCGTAGAGTTTGAAGCAGTCGTCGCAGTCCGATTCGATGAAATCGAACGATTTGGTTCCCCGCGGCAGCGGCCCGAATTTCAGCACGAACGACGCTTCGCCCGAGTCGGGCATCCAGAAGAGCGAATCGGGGAGGATACCCTCGCTGCCCTGCAACATGTATTTCTGCCCGTCGGCCAGCAGGTAGCTACCCGCGTCGATGCGGATCCAGTTGTGCGGCCGGAAATAGGCATCGACATGCAACACGGTCGCCGTGTCGCTCAGTTCTATTTTCGGAAAGTCGAGCGTCATGGTGTTGGCAGCCCCGATCAGGGGGTTCTCGACGACACGGTTCGCCGGGGTGCATGACGCAAGGAGCATCCCGACCGCCACCGCACCGGAGGTTAGCAGTTTTCTCATAACTCAGGGTTTTAGGTTATGACAAATATAACCTTTTATTCCTTTGCGCAACTATTTCCGCACAAGTATTTTACGGCCCGCCGGCAAATAAAAGGGGGCTGCACCCTGCGGCGCAGCCCCTCCTCATTAACCCCTGCCCGTTACTTTTCGATCAGCGAAATCGAGCGCTGGATGAAATCCGTCAGGCTCTTGCCCTTGAGCATGCCGTTCGTGAGCAACGCCAGGTCGATGATCTGCTTCACGAGCTTGTTTTCACCGCCGATCTCGCGCAGCCGCTCGTTGCGCTCATCGCGCAGCGTGACGACCTTCTTCGACAACTCCTCGCGCATGGCCTTTTCCTCTGCGGTAAGCTCTTCCTCCTTCTTGCCCTTGGTAACCTCCTCGAAGCGGTTCTCCTCGGCCACGGCCGCGTCGATCTTCTTGGTAATGGACTTCAGCTTGTCGCCATAGGCCTTCTCGGCATCGGAGAGGATGTCCGCGACGATGGGGTGGTTGCCGTTCACCGCGATGGTGAAGTTGTCGGGCATCTGCCCGTAGAACTGGCTCATGCCCCCGCCGCCCGCTGCGGCCATCTCCTTCATACGGCGCATGAATTCGTTCTGCGTAATCACCACGGGCGCCTCGTCGGGCGACATCGCCTCGAACGAAATGTTGTAGTGTATCTTGTCGTCCTTGGGCATCTGGCTCTCGAATACCGGGCGCAACAGCTCCTGCTGCGCTTCGGTGAGCGACATCCTGATGTTGTCCTCCTTCTGGATGAGCTTGTCGATCACGTCGCTGTCCACACGCACGAAACGCGTCTCCTTGTTTTTCGACTCGTACCAGTTGACGTAGTGGTTGTCCAGCTGGCCGTCCATCAGCAGCACGTCGTAGCCCTTGCCCCTGGCGGCTTCGAGGAACGTGTGTTTTTCCACGGGGTCGTCCACATAGAGCAGCACGACGGTCTTGTTCTTGTCGGTCTGGTTCTCCTTTACCTTTTCGAGGTACTCCTTGGGCGTGAAATACTTGCCCTCGACGTTCTTCCAGAGCATGAAATCCTGCGCCTTCTCGGCGAATTTCTCGTCGGTGAGGATGCCGTACTGGATAAAAATCTTCAGGTCGTCCCATTTCGACTCGTAATCCGGGCGCATCGTGTTGAACAGCTCCTGCAGCCGGTCTGCGACCTTGCGGGTGATGTAATTCGAAATCTTCTTCACGTTGGCATCGCTCTGCAGGTAGCTTCGCGACACGTTCAGCGGAATGTCCGGCGAGTCGATCACGCCGTGCAGCAGCGTCAGGTATTCGGGCACGATGCCTTCGACCTGGTCGGTGACGTAGACCTGGTTCGAGTAGAGCTGTATCTTGTTCTTCTGTATCTCGAAGTTGTTGTGTATCTTCGGGAAATAGAGGATGCCCGTCAGGTGGAACGGGTAGTCGATGTTCAGGTGGATCGAGAACAGCGGTTCGTCGCTCATGGGGTAGAGCTCGTGGTAAAATTCCTTGTATTGCTCCTCGGTAATGTCGGCCGGCTTGCGCGTCCACAGCGGATCGACGTTGTTGATGACGTTGTCCTTGTCCGTGTCGACGTACTTGCCGTCCTTCCACTCCTTGACCTTGCCGAAGGCAATCGGGATCGGCAGGAAACGGCAGTACTTGCGCAGCAGTCCCTCGACTTTCGAATCCTCGGCATATTCGAGCGCATCCTCCGACAGGTGCAGGACGATGGTCGTACCGCGGTCATGCGCCTCGTCGGTCTCCTCCATTTCGAATTCGGGCGTCCCGGTGCAGCTCCAGCGCACGGTCTTGGCACCCTCCTTCCAGGATTTCGTTATGATCTCCACCTTGTCGGCCACCATGAACGACGAGTAGAAACCCAGTCCGAAATGCCCGATGATCGCCTGGTTCTTGTACTTCTCCATGAACTCCTCGGCCCCCGAGAAAGCGATCTGGTTGATGTATTTGTCGACCTCTTCGGCCGTCATGCCGATGCCGCGGTCGGTTACGGTCAGCGTTTTGGCATCCTTGTCCGCCGAAACGCGGATCGTCAGGTCGCCCAGGTCGCCCTTCATTTCGCCGATCGACGAGAGGGTCTTCAGTTTCTGGGTTGCGTCGACAGCATTGGAGATCAGCTCGCGCAGGAAAATCTCATGATCCGAATAAAGGAACTTTTTGATTACGGGGAATATATTCTCCGTCGTTACTCCGATTTTTCCGTTTTTCATAGTTTTATCGTTGTATTTTGATTCGATTCGTCTCTGTCTTGTTTCAACAAACCGTGTGCCAGCCCCCGATTCCTGCCAAACTGTCAGTTGCGCATGACAGCATATGCCGAAAAAAAGTTGCCGCAGCGAGAGTTTTGCCTTATATTTGTATGGCGAATTCAAACACACGACCAACTATGGATTTCCTCTCGTTAGCCAAGAAACGGTATGCCTGCCGTAAATATACGGCCCAAAAGGTCGAACAGGCAAAACTCGACACGATCCTCGAAGCCGGCCGCGTGGCTCCCACGGGCGCCAACCGCCAGCCTCAGCGGCTCATCGTCGTGCGTTCCGAAGAAGGCATGGCACGCCTGGCACGCTGCACGCGCGATTTCGGGGCGCCCTGCGCCATCATCGTATGCGCCGATACCGGCCAGGCCTGGGAGCGGAAATACGACGGCAAGGTGATCGGCGACATCGACGCTTCGATCGTCACCGACCACATGATGCTTTGCGCCGCGTCGCTGGGGCTCGACACGCTGTGGATCTGCATGTTCAAACCCGAAGCCGTACGCGCGGAATTCAACCTGCCGGAGCATGTCGAACCCGTGAATATCCTGCTCGTGGGCTACGGCGCCGGCATCCCGGCCGACCCCGGCCGCCATGAGCTGCTGCGCAAGCCGCTGTCGGAGACGGTCGTCGAAGAACGATTCTGAGCCCCCGTCCCCAAGAGCCGGATCGGCTCCGAATTCATCCATGCCGGCATCCGACACCCCGATAATCCCTGAAAAACGGGCGCCGCAAGGTTCATACCGACCTGCGGCGCATCCGTATTACCGGAACCGGGATCCGGCTCGGGCAATGCGACTCGATTGATTCGCCCGGCCGGACTCTATCACGGCCAGTAGTTTGTCGAGCACCGCATCGCGGCCCGACAGGTAATCGGCCGCGGTATAAGGGATCGCAATGTCGGGTGTCAACACCCCGCCGACCGCCTCAGTATATTCCTCGAACTCCACGGTCGAAACGGACGGCCACAACAAACAAGTCAGATAAAGCCATCCCTCCGTCACCTCGCCGTACTTCATGGCATTGTGGCGGAGCGGCTCGCCGACGAGTTCGGCCGCCCCGTTATATTGCATGATATTACAGAACGACGAGGCGACCGACCCGGTGTCTTTGTCCATCATCACATAATACCGCATACCGGGAACATACATTTTTTTCTTGAGTGCAACTTCCCTATGGATATATTTGTCGGGCATGTCGATAAGTTTCCCGAGCAGACTGTCCGTCAGGAAGTCGTAGTCGGGCAGGGTTTGTTTCGAAACCTTCAGTCTCTGGCTTTTCAGGTACGGAATGGCCGGCTTGTCGATGAAGATCGAAAGCAAATCGTCGAATGCGGAGCCGCTCCCGCCGGGGTTGCCCCGCAGGTCGAGGATAAACGAATCGCAACCCTGTTTTTTGGCTTGCAGGATAGCCTTACGTAATTTTTTTATCAGCAGGCCGTTGTCCGGGTAAAACTCGGTGATCGAAAAGTATCCGGCTTTCGCCTCCTCAAATATGCACGTCCTGAATTCCTGTTGCCGGAGCAGCCCCAAGTACACCTCCGACCACGGCATCCCCGGGGTCGTCACCTCCTGCACCTGCCCGTTGCGTTCCAGCCTGACTTTATAATCGGCAGCGGTGACGAGCGCGTAGTGGTAGTTTTTCAATAATATGAACGGGTATATATACCGGTCGTCATAGCAGTACTGCAAATATTCCGAAACAGGAACGTCGTTGATCGCAAGTATCCGGTCGCCGCGTTCGAACACCGGGTCGACCGAACGGCTCACGACGAGCGTGTCGTTGACATCGAGCAATAGGAACCCCGGGGTGGGAATATTGCCCGCCTGCTTGCGCACCTTTGCGGATCGTACCGGGAAAACGGGCTGGGGATCGACGCGCAGATGCGGATCGAGATACTGCAACCATATCAGACCTGGACGCAATACCCGGAACAATTCGGCACTCGTCAGCGAATCCTTGCCCAAAAGCCGGTTCCGTTCCGCAATCTCCTCATACAACGGGGCGGGGATCGAGTCCCCGGCAGCAGGGTGCCAGGCCGGAATGTGGAGGCATTTTTCCACCTCGCAGGCAGGTGTTTTCACATCAAAAATGCTGATTTTCCCGTCGACCCTTGCTTCGCGGCTTTTCCGTACCAGCAACAAGCTGTCCTGGCTGTTATTCCGTACTTGCAAAAGGCTGTCCGAGGGGTGTTTTCCGGAACCGGAATTCGCGTATGCCGCAATGCTGTTCAGCATACACAACAGGGCGAAAGAACCGCATAATACTGTCTTTTTCATACCAAAGTAGGTTAGGGTTTGCCATAAGCACAGGAAAACAAAAAAGCGCCCCGCAACAGGAGGCACTTCCATGCTGTCCATCCATTTGCCAAACGCTTCACCCACAGGGGTTATTGTGCGTACAACCGGAATTTCATGCTCCACGTGCCGCCCGGGGCGATCGACCGGAAACCTTCGGCTTCGGGGTCGGGCATGTTCGGGGCGTTGGTCGTCCACGACTGCGGCTCGGGGCAGCAGTAGGGAACCTTGCCGCCGTTGTTCCAGATCGTCCAGCAGGTCGTCTGCCCGTCCACTTCGTAGCAGGTACGGACGCCCGTGCGCAGGTTCTCGACCAACGCGCCGCGGAACGGCTTGCCGTCCACCTCGATCTCGCGCACCGTGAAAGCCGCCTCGATCGGGTCGCAGTCCGTTACCTGCAACCCTGCGCCGCGCAGCCGGGCAAATTTCTCCGACAACGGCAACTTGCGGCCGGTCGGGATGTTACGTCCGCTCAGCTCAACCTGTTCTCCAACCGCCGCACGCATCACGTAATCGCCTGCCGCCCCTCCGGCGAAAGGGATCCGCATCGGCGTATGAAACCCCACGCCGACGGGCATCGGCTCCGCGCTGCGGTTGGCGAACATCACCTCCTGTTCCAGCCCCCGGGCCGTGAGGCGGTATACGATCTTGCACTTGAACTCGTGCGGGAAATCGCGGAATATCGCATCGTTCCCCGCATTCGAATAGTAGCGGCATTCGACCAGCACCTCGTCCGCGGTTTCCCACGCCTTCGACACGGCGAAAGGCTGGCTCTTGAGAATGCCGTGGTGATAGTGGCCTCCTTTCGCGTCGGTGATCGGGAAGCGGTAGGTGCGCCCGTCGAACGTGTATTGCCCGTCTGCAATGCGGTTGGGCGGGAAGAGGATCGGCAGTCCGAACACATGCGGGCGCCGCCGGAACTCTTCGACCTCATCCCCGGCGGGTGCACGCAGGATTTCGATACCGCGCCGCGTGTCCGCCAGCCGCACGAGGTTGGCGCCCATGTCCGGAACCAGCAGGGCCGCGTAGTCCCCTTTCGAAAACTCCACGGCCCGCATTCCATGCCACGCTATGCTGCGCAGCATCTTAGAGCAGCTTTTCGATCTTGGCGACCAGCGCATCCTTCGATGCGGCGCCGACCTGCTTGTCCACCAGTTCCCCGCCCTTGAGGAAGATAATGGTGGGGATGTTGCGCACGCCGTATTTCGCCGTGATCTCATCGTTCTCCTCCACGTCGCACTTGGCGATCAGAACGCGGCCCTCATACTCGGTGGCGAGCTCGTCCACAATGGGGGCTACCATGCGGCAGGGACCGCACCATTCGGCCCAGAAGTCGATGACGACGGGCAGCTCTGACGAAAGTACTTCCTGAAAATTCTCCTTTGTGATTGCTAAAGCCATAATTACAAGGTTTTTAATTGTTTGTATAGTTTATGCGATCGAATACTTTATGTCGTTGTCCTCCAAATATCCTACCAGCGACTGCGTGAGGCTGACCTTGTAGCTCTTCGAGAAGAGGCTCAGCGAGACATGCGCGTCGCGGTCGTAGACATTGACCCGGAACAGGGTTTCGCCCCGAGCTTCGCGGACACGTTCCGACAGGTCGCCGATCAGCTCCTGTGTCACCTCCTGCACGGGCAGCTGCACGTGCAGCTCCTTGATCATCGTGTCGCGCATCTCCGAGAGCTGCACCATCGAGATGATCTTGAATTCCAGCTCCTTGTCGTTATAGGGCTTGGGCTGCACGCGGCCGCGGATAAAGAGGAAATAGTCCGAGAAGAGGTATTTGCGGAAATTCTCGTAGTCCTTGCCGAACAGCGCGAATTCGTGCGTGCCGTTGTAATCCTCCAGCACGAACTTGCCCCACGGCTTGCCGGTTTTGGTCATCAGGTTCTGCACGCTCACGACCATGCCCGCCACGGCGATCTCCTGCCCCTTGAAAGGTTCGAGGTTCTCCAGCTCCGTGAGCTGGGTCTTGCACATGTGGTTGATGATGACCTTATAGTCGTCCAGCGGGTGTGCCGACAGGTAAAGGCCGATCATCTCGCGCTCCTTTGCAAGGGTCTCCAGCTGCGTCCAGTCGGCGCACGCCGGCAACACGGGGCGCTGGATGTCCACCTGCCCGCCGCCTCCGAAAAGGCTCTGCTGGGCGTTGTTCTTCTCGGCCTGGAAACGCTGTCCGTAACGCATCAGCTGTTCGATGAAGGTAATGCCGGTATTGTCACGTGCATCCGCCCCGAAGAACTTGCCCCGGTGGAAGCCCGATATCGAATCGAACCCGCCGGCATAGGCCAGGTTCTCGAAGCATTTGCGGTTCACGGCCGTGAAATTCACCCGTTCCATCAGGTCATATATATCCTTGAAGCGGCCGTTGGCATTGCGTTCGGCGATGATGCTCTCCACGGCGGCTTCGCCGACGCCCTTCACGGCCCCCAGCCCGAAACGCACGTCGCCCGACTTGTTCGACGAGAAGGTGCGCATCGACTCGTTGATGTCGGGCCCCAGCACCCGGATGCCCATGCGCTTGCACTCGTTCATGTAGAGCGTCAGCTGCTTGATGTCCGCCAGGTTTCGGCTCAGCAGCGCCGCCATGAACTCCGAAGGGTAGTGCGCCTTCAGGTAACCGGTTTGGTATGCCACGTAGGCGTAGCAGGTCGAGTGCGACTTGTTGAAGGCATAGGATGCGAACGCCTCCCAGTCGCCCCAGATCTTGTCGCAGATCTTCTCGTCGTGCCCGCGCTCCTTACAGCCGTTGATGAACTTGGGCTTCATTTTGTCCAGCACGTCGCGCTTCTTCTTACCCATGGCCTTACGCAGCGTATCGGCCTCGCCGCCCGTGAACCCGGCGAGCTTCTGCGACAGCAACATGACCTGCTCCTGGTAGACCGTGATGCCGTAGGTGTCGCTCAGGTACTCCTCCATGTCGGCGATCTCGTAGGTCACCGGCTCCTGCCCGTGTTTGCGGGCGATGAAATTGGGGATGTACTCCATCGGGCCCGGACGGTAGAGGGCGTTCATGGCGATCAGGTCTTCGAAACGGTTGGGCTTGAGGTTGCGCAGGTGCTTCTTCATGCCCGGGGACTCGAACTGGAACAGACCGGTGGTATCGCCGCGGGCAAAGACCTCGTATGTCGGGGCGTCGTCCAGCGGGATGTCGTCGATGTCCACGTCCACGCCGTGCACCGCCTTGACATTCTCCACGGCGTCCTTGATGATCGACAGCGTACGCAGCCCCAGGAAGTCCATCTTGATCAGGCCGACGCTCTCGACCTCCTTGCCCTCGAATTCCACCACGTTCAGCTCGGCGTCCTTGGCAATGGCCATCGGCGCGAAGTTCTCCAAATCGTCCTGGCCGATAATCACGCCGCAGGCATGCACGCCCGTCTGGCGGATCGAGCCTTCGAGCTTCTCGGCGTATTTGAGCGTATTGCGTATCAGCTGGTTGGGCGACTCGCGCTCGGCGGCCAGTTCGGGGGATTCCTTGTATACGAAATCGAACGGCGTCTCGCCGTGTTTCTTGTCGGGCGTAACCTTGTCGGGCACCAGTTTCGACAGGCGGTCGCTCTCCGAGAGGGCGAGCTTCTGCACGCGGGCAACGTCCTTGATGGCCATCTTGGGCGCCATGGTGCCGAACGTCACGATCTGGGCAACGCGCTTTTGGCCGTATTTCTGCACGCAGTAGCGCAGCACGTCGGCGCGGCCGTCCTCATCGAAGTCGACGTCGACATCGGGCAGCGAGATACGCTCGGGGTTGAGGAAACGCTCGAACAGCAGGTCGTATTTCAGCGGGTCGATATTGGTGATCTTCAGGCAGTAGGCGACCACCGAACCCGCGGCCGAACCACGGCCGGGGCCCACCGAGACCCCCATTTCGCGGGCGGCGCGGATGTAGTCCCACACGATCAGGAAGTAGCCCGGGAAACCCATCCACTCGATCGTATCCAGCTCGTATTTGAGCCGTTGCTCGACCTTCTCGTCCAGCACCTCGCCGTAACGACGGTGCGCGCCCTTGTAGGTGAGGTCTACGAGGTAGCAATATTGCTTGGCGACCATCAGCCTGTCCGACAGCTCCTTGTCATGGGCGACGAGCCGCTCCAGCTCTTCGACCGACGCACAGGCGCTGATCCTGGCCAGCAACTCCGCGTCCTCGATCTTCTTGACGAAGGATTCGCGGAGCTCCGCGAGGTCGATCTTGAAATCCTCCGGCGGCGGGAAGTTCGGCATCAGGGGGGCGTGCGTGAGCTTGTAATCCTCGCATTTGGCGGCGATCTCGAGCGTCGTGGCCAGTGCCTCGGGGTGGTCGGGGAACAGCGCGGCCATCTCCTCGGGTGATTTGAGGTACTCCTGGAACGTGTAACGCATACGGTTCGGGTCGTCCAGGTCGCGCCCCGTATTGAGGCATATCAGGTGATCGTGCGCCACGGCATCCTCCGCGAGGATGAAGTGCACGTCGTTGGAACAGATGTACTTCACGCCGAACTTGGCGGCCAGCTCCAGCAGCGCCTTGTTCACCCGCAGCTGGTTCTCGTAGACATCCGCATCCTTCTGCGGGTCGCCCGAGGGATGCAGCTGCAATTCGAGATAATAGTCGTCGCCGAAGACCCCCTTGAACCACTGCACCACGCGCTCGGCCTCCTCCATGTCGTTGTGCATGATGGCCTGGGGCACCTCGCCGCCCAGACATGCCGAGCAGCAGATCAGCCCTTCGTGGTACTGTTCGAGCAGTTGCTTGTCGATGCGCGGCTTGTAATAAAACCCCTCGGTAAACGAGTAGGAGACCATCTTGCAGAGGTTGTGGTAGCCTTCGAGGTTCTTGGCCAGCAGGATCAGGTGGTCGCCGGCCTTCTCGTCCTTGTCCTTCTCGAAACGGTTTTTCACCACGTAGACCTCACAGCCGAGGATCGGCTTCACCCCGGCGTCCGTAGCGGTGTCGTGGAAATTCTTGACACCGTACATATTGCCGTGGTCGGTGATGGCGATAGCATTCATCCCCAACGCTTTGGCGCGTTTGATGAGCGGCTTGATGGCCGCGGCGCCGTCGAGGATCGAATATTGGGTATGTACGTGCAGATGGACGAATTCAGGCATGGTCGTAACTCTTCAAATTTATCGCACAACAAAGATAGGGATATTTCCGCAGAATTCATGGCAGGGCTCTTGCATTTTATCAACAAAATTCCTAACTTTAGGTATCCAACAAAAACCGAGAGATTATGCAAGACGAAACCATGGTTGTATTGGCGGAATACAACACCATCACAGAAGCCGAGATCGCGAAATCCATGCTCGACAGCGCAGGGATCTGGTCGATGATCCGCAACGAATATATGTCGGCCATTTACCCCATAGGCACCATGCCCGCACAGGTCGTCGTGCGTCCCGAGGACGTCGAAAAGGCCAGGGCGATGCTGCAACACAGATAAAAACGGCGCCGCCCGTCCTGCGCCAGGCAGGCTGCCGGCGGCAGCGGAGGGCTGTTCGGAACGGCGCGTACCGGCATCGCGTCCGGGAAGGCCATGCATCGAAAAGGGTGTACGTGCAGGTTGCACGTACACCCTTTTCGATTTTACGCAGCACGCAGTCCGGTGCCGCACGGGTCAGGTGAAGTTGATCCGGTATTCGTAGGCCGTCCGCTGCGGCACGCCGCGCACGCGGCGGGGCACCCAATGGCCTTTGCTGGCCCGGATGACGCGGATAACCTCCCTGGCGAGTTTTTCGTCGGGCGACGAGAGCACCTCGCCGATCGTGACCTTCCCGTCCGGTTCGATGTAGAAACGCACATGCACCAGCCCGGCCACGCCGCGCGCGGCGAACCGCTCGTCGTAACGCAGCCGCACCCGCGCCCACGCATGGAAGGTCTCGTCGGGGTCGCCGCCCATGAACAGCAACGGGTCGGCCTCCTGCCGCTTGGCGATCTTCTCCACAGGAAGGCGCATCGTCAGCCGCCAGGTATAACTTACGGGCAGACCGTCCTTCCGGGCCGGCGTCCACGCTTCGAGGTGCCCCAGCGCTTCGGTCACGAGCTGCTTCGTACGCTCCGTCGCGGGCTCGGCATCGCATTTGTCGCGCCCCTGACAGGTATTGTCCAGGAAACGCCACCCGTCCACCCGTCCCGCCGTGTCCACCGTAAAGGCGACCACGACCTGCGGCGAAAGCTCCGACGCCGGGATTTGCTTCTCTATCGCCAATTTCTCCGCTTCGCCCATCAGCCTTGCCATGAAGCGTTTGGCATCGGCGCCCTGGAAACGGGGCGGCTGGGTCTGCTGCGCCGCGGCACCGCACCACAGGGCCAGTGCCGCCAATAAGATCGCTGTACGTTTCATATGCCCTTCGTTTTAAGGTTTATTCGTTCCATATCCGCCACGAAGCCTCGGCCTGCCGGCGGAACATCACCTCGCCGTTGAGTATGCGCGCCCCGCGCTGGCGCCCCAGGTCGAGGAACCGGGTCAGGGGCGGGTTGTATACCAGGTCGAGCAGGTAGTGCCCGGGCGTAAGGTAGCCGTAGGGGATTCGCGGCGCGGCATCGACGGCGGGGTAGGTTCCCACGGGCGATGCGTTGACTATGAGGCGGCTCTGCTCCACGGCCTCGCACGGCAGGTTGTCGTAGGTGTAGTTGCCCTTTGCGGCGTCGCGTGACACGAGGTCGAACGGGATGCCCCGCTCGGCGAGCACATATTGCACGGCCTGCGATGCCCCGCCCGTACCCAGTACGAGGGCATGCGAGGGCTGTTCGCCCCCGAGCAGGCAGTCGAAGGCGGCCCGCAGGCCGATGACATCGGTATTGTGTCCCACGAGGCGTCCGCCCGCCGTACGGCGCACGCAGTTCACGGCGCCGACCAGCCGCGCATCGTACGACAGGTCGTCGAGCAGCGCCATGACCTCGCGTTTGTAGGGGATCGTGACGTTGAAGCCGCACAGGTCGGGAGTCTCCGCCAGCAGGCGCTCCAGCGCCCCGATTTCGGGCAGTTCGTAGAGGGAATAGGTGCAGTCGGCAATCCCCTCGCGTTCGAATTTCGCCGCGAAATAGGCTGCCGAGGCGGAGTGCCCCAGCGGCCGGCCGATAAGTCCGAAACGCCGCATGGCTATTCCTCCCGTTTTTTTACGACGATGCGCGCCGCGAGTTCGATGCAGTAAATCGCCAGGAATCCCACGATGCAGAGTACGATGGCCTCCGCGAGCAGTGCATCCTGCTGCGTGAGGGCCTCGAAACGGCCGGGCGCGACGTTGCTTTCGACGAGCGGCATGATCTTGCCGTGGCTGTCGGTGTAGGTTTCTACGACCTCTTTCCACGGCCACACCTTGTTGAGCGAGCCGACCATGAAACCCATCAGCACAGCCACCGTCACATCGTGCCAGTGCTTGAGCAGCCACGACAGCAGGTGCGAAAAGCTGATGATGCCCGCCACGGCGCCCACGACGAAGATCACGATGACCGGGATATTCAGGTCGCCCACGGCCTGCATGATGAACTGGTACTTGCCCAGCAGGAGCAGGATGAAGGCGCCCGAAATGCCGGGCAGGATCATGGCACAGATGGCGATGGCGCCCGACAGCATGATGAACCACCACGTGTCGGGGGTCTCGGTCGGCGTGGCGATGGTGATCCACCATGCGGCGGCCGCGCCGACCAGGCATGCGGCGACAGTCCGGACGTTCCAGTGCCCGATCTGCCTGGCCACGAGCAGCGCCGAGGCGACGATCAGCCCGAAGAAGAACGACCAGATGGCGATCGGATGGTGCGTGAGCAGGTAAGTCATCAGCCGCGCCAGCGAGAAGATGGCAATCCCGATCCCGATCAGCACGGGCAACAGGAAACGGCCGTTGACGTGGCGCCAGAACTCCTTCAGACGCAACGTGCCGAGCAGCCGCAGGGCGGTGCCGTTCACGCTCTTGATCGACTCGATCAACTCCTCGTAGATGCCCGAAATAAAGGCGATCGTTCCTCCCGATACACCGGGAACCACATCGGCCATGCCCATGGCGCAGCCCTTCGCTGCAAGCAGCAGATATTGTGTAAATTTCATATCATCGGTATTTAGCCCACAAATATAGCGAAATTGCGGGAATCTGCTAAACGAAGGTGCACGATTAGGGGAAATTCCATAATCGTGCACCTGTTTTCTGCCGGGGGATTCCGCCGTCGGCCGTCATCCTTCCGCGGGTTCGGGCTTGCGCTCGAAAAATTCGGGCTTGCTGCGGCGGATGAAATCGACGGCCTCGGACAGCCCTTCGGAGAATTTGGCGAAATCCTCCTTGTAGAGGAAGATCTTGTGCCGGTCGTACGAGAAACTCCCGTCGGGGTTCTGCATCTTGCGGCTCTCGGTGATCGTCAGGAAATAGTCGTCGCCGCGCGTGGCACGCACATCGAAGAAATAAGTGCGGCGGCCGGCTTTCACGGCTTTGGAAAGAATCTGGTCTCCATATTCTTCCGCATCCCGGCGGGATGGTTGGTGAGGGGTCATGGGGCAGTAGGTTTGGGTTATTTTCGGTTGAACGAATATAAGCAAAATAAACGTGCAATCCAAAAAAAACCTGCCTAATCTTACGGCGCCAGTAGGGATTCCCCAGTGTGCTCCCAATCGGCGAGTATCTCCAAGGCGCGGCGGTAGGCCTCGTTCTGCGCCGGGTTCATCACCCGGTAGAACGCCGCCGTGTCGAAAAGCCGCTGCGCCACGAGCGCCTTGAGCTGTACGCGCATCAGCGGCGCCGAGGCTGCGAAACCCTCCCCGTCGAACTCCACGCCGCGCTGTCCGCCCAGCCCGGTAAGCCCATCGAGCATCGCGTCGCCGGCTTCGAACTCCTTGTCGAAGGCCTCGAACGTGGGGTAGGCCTTTTCCAGTGCGGCCCGTTCCCTGTCCATATAGGAAATGACGTATTCGTTGACCACGCCACGGCGGATCAGGTTGGCATAGTAAGCCGAGAATCCGGCCGTATCGGCCTCGACCAGGATGTCGGGACGGATGCCGCCCCCGCCGTAGACCGTACGCCCCGTACGCAGGGTGCGGTACTCCGGCGCCCCGGCATCGAGCGAATCGCGCACCGGGTCGTCATAGCGGCGCAGGTGGTCGAGGTAGTATTCGCGGCGCTTGCCCTTCTCGTAGGGCCGCTGGATGACGCGCCCCGAAGGGGTGTGGTAACGGGCTACGGTGATGCGCACGGCCGAGCCGTCCCCCAGCCCGATCTGGCGCTGCACCAGCCCCTTGCCGAAACTCGGGCGGCCGACGACGATGCCCCGATCCCAATCCTGCACGGCACCGGCGACGATCTCGCTCGCCGAAGCCGAATTTTCGTCGATCAGCACCACCAGCCTTCCCTCGAGGTCGTCGCCGTTGACCGGCGCGCTGAACGACATGGGCGGCACGGCACGCCCCTCGGTCGAGACGATCAGGGCACCGCGCGGCAGGAAGAAACCGGCCATCTCGACCGCCTGGTCGAGCAGCCCGCCGCCGTTCCCGCGCAGGTCGAGGATCAGCGCCCCGGGTTTCCCGAGCTTGCGGTACGCCTCGCGGAACTCGGGCATCGTCGTGCGGCCGAAGCGGTTGACCTTGATGTATCCCACGCCGTCGGCAGCCATGTAGGCGGCATCCACGGTGTTGAGCGGAATCTTGTCCCGCACGATCACGAAGTGGAGCGGTTCCGGTTCACCCTGGCGCACGACGTCGATCTCGACCTTCGTGCCGGTCTTTCCGCGCAGGTACTTGGGGACGTCCGTCTGCTTGAAACCCACGGCATCCAGCGTGTCTATGCGCACGATACGGTCGTTGGGCTGCACCCCGACGCGCTCGGCCGGGCCCCCGACGATCGTATTGACCACGATGACCGTGTCGCGCAGGATGTTGAATTCGACGCCGATGCCGCTGAACTCCCCTTCGAAGCTCTCCTGCACGCCTTTCATCTCGTCGGCCCCGATATAGGCCGAATGGGGGTCGAGCTCTTCGAGCATCCCGCTAATGGCACTCTCGACCAGCGGCTGCATGTCCACCTCGTCAACGTACAACCCGTCCAGGTAACGGTAAACCTGCGTCAGCTTCTGCAACTGCCGCACAGCCCCGGCATCCTGCGCCGAGAGGGGCAGGACGAAGAGAACCGATATAAATGCAAAAAGCTTTCGCATAGTTTATTCTGTCGTTTATTTAAATCCTTATTTAAGATACTCTGCCAGCTCACCGAACGGCACCTGCCGCTGCTCGCCCGAGCGCATGTCCTTCACCGTGGCGGCCTTCGCCTCCAGCTCCTGCGAGCCGACGATCACCACGTAGGGGATACCCCGGCGGTTGGCATACTCCATCTGCTTCTTCATCTTGCCGCAGTCGGGGTAAATCTCGGCGGCGACGCCCGCATCGCGCAGCTCACGGAGCAACCCGAGCGCCGCGGCCTGCTCCTCCTGCCCGAGGTTGGTGAAGAATACCCGCGTCGAGAAGTCGACCTCCTCGGGGAAGAGCCCCAGCCCCGTCATTACGTCGTAGATCCGGTCTGCGCCGAACGAAATGCCCACGCCCGACATGTCGGGCATGCCGAAGATGCCGGTCAGGTCGTCATAGCGTCCGCCGCCGCAGATCGAGCCGATGGCGAAGTCGAGCGACTTGACCTCGAAGATCGCCCCCGTATAGTAGTTCAATCCGCGTGCCAGCGAGAGGTCGAGCTCCACGTCGAGCCCGATCCCCAGACGCTCCACATAGCCCAACACGGTTTCCATCTCCTCGATGCCTTTCAGCCCGGTTTCGGAAACAGCCAGCACCTCACGCAATTTCATGAGTTTTTGCGCATTGTCGCCGCTCAGTTCGAGTATCGGTTGCAGTTTGTCGACCGCCTCCCGGCTCAATCCGCGCTCCAGCAGCTCGGCCTTCACGTTGTCCAGCCCGATCTTTTCGAGCTTGTCGATGGCGATGGTGATGTCCATCATCATGTCGGCATGGCCGATCGCCTCGGCGATGCCGAACAGGAT
This sequence comes from Alistipes sp. AM16-43, assembly GCF_003435745.1. Taxonomy (NCBI): domain Bacteria; kingdom Pseudomonadati; phylum Bacteroidota; class Bacteroidia; order Bacteroidales; family Rikenellaceae; genus Alistipes; species Alistipes sp. AM16-43. The sequence continues at coordinate 646,648 of NZ_QTUQ01000001.1, read as the reverse complement.
TTTGCGGTTGTTCATCTTCAGCGCCACGCGGATGCCCAGCGCCCGGAACACGCGCTCGACGATTTCGACCAGTTCGACCTCGCACAGCAGCGAGCGGGTGCCGATCACGTCGACGTCGCACTGGTAGAATTCGCGGTAACGGCCTTTCTGCGGCCGGTCGGCGCGCCATACGGGCTGGATCTGGTAGCGCTTGAAGGGAAACGTCAGTTCGCCCTGGTGCTGTACGACATAGCGCGCGAACGGCACCGTGAGGTCGTAACGGAGCCCCTTCTCGCAGATTTTCGACGCCTGCCGCACCTCATCGCCGGACAGGCCGGCGGCGTAGTCGCCCGAATTGAGTATCTTGAAGAGGAGCTTGTCGCCCTCGTCGCCGTATTTGCCCAGCAGGGTCGAAAGGTTCTCCATCGAGGGGGTTTCGAGCGGCGCGAAGCCGTAGGTGCGGAACACGCCCCGAATCGTATCGAAAATATACTGGCGGCGCATCATCTCCGCCGGGGAGAAGTCGCGCGTACCCTTGGGTATGGACGGTTTTTGTTGAGCCATATTACATAAATTTTTGTTTTATTTCCAAGTATTTCTTCCACCCCGCGTTATCCCGCGCATCCATGTATTTCCGCTGTTTCCCGAGCAGACGGTTCAATGCGCCCTCGTCCCGGCGGAAGAAAAGGACAACCATCTCACGAAGCGTCTCCATTTGGTCGACCTCATACATATTCACATAGCGCGGGGCGCGCACTCCCTCCTCTCCGGGATAGATATATCCGATGAAATAGCCCAATTCGTCCTTTTCGTCCACAGCGGACGAAATAAAAAAAGAACGGTCGGTTTTCAAATCCGTCACGGAGAGCGTCGGAGAGTTTTTCTTGTATCTCAAAGCTTCACGCGCTTGCTCATGCCAGGGGAAACGGTCTATCTCGGACAGGAACCCGTCAAGATCGCACGTCCCGGCCGGTTCTACTTTGTCCGGGTCTTCGTGCGCCCGGAGTTCGTCCCAAATAAATACATCGACCGGACGGTTCGCCTGCATACCGCAGGAGAAAAGCCCCTGCAAGAGCGAAAAAAAGGTCACAACACGCATCTTTGTCAAGCCATCAGTTTTTTGTACCTCACGCGGTGGGGCTGGGTGTCGCCGCCCTGCGCCTTCTTCCACTCCTCGTATTCGCTGTACGAACCCTCGTAGAAGACCACCTTCGAGTCACCCTCGAACGAGAGGATGTGCGTGGCGATGCGGTCAAGGAACCAGCGGTCGTGCGAGATCACTACGGCACAGCCCGCGAAGTTCTCGAGGCCCTCCTCCAACGCACGCAGCGTATTGACGTCGATGTCGTTGGTCGGCTCGTCCAGCAGCAGCACGTTGCCCTCCTCCTTGAGCGCCAGCGCCAGGTGCAGGCGGTTGCGTTCACCGCCCGAGAGCATGCCGCACTTCTTCTCCTGGTCGGCGCCCGAGAAGTTGAAGCGTGCCACGTAGGCCCGGGCGTTCACCTGCCGGTTGCCGAGCATGATGAGGTCGGCGCCGCCCGAGATCACCTCGTAGACGGTCTTTTCGGGATCGATCGACTTGTGCTGCTGATCCACATAGGCCAGCTTGACGGTCGGGCCCACGCGGAACGACCCGCCCGTAGGCTCCTCCAGCCCCATGATCATGCGGAAGAGGGTGGTCTTACCCGTGCCGTTGGGCCCGATGACGCCCACGATGCCGGCCGGCGGCAGCGAGAATTCGAGGTGCTCGTACAGCACGCGGTCGCCATAAGCCTTCGACACGTCGTGCGCCTCGATCACCACGTCGCCCAGGCGCGGGCCGTTGGGGATGAATATTTCGAGCTTCTCCTCCTTCTGCTTCGTGTCCTCGTTCATCATCTTGTCGTAGGCCGACAGACGCGCCTTGGACTTGGCATGACGGCCCGAGGGGGACATGCGCACCCACTCCAGCTCGCGCTCGAGGGTCTTGCGGCGCTTCGACTCCTGTTTCTCCTCCATGGCCATGCGGGTGGTCTTCTGGTCGAGCCAGCCCGAGTAGTTGCCCTTCCAGGGGATGCCCTCGCCGCGATCCAGCTCCAGGATCCAGCCCGCCACGTTGTCGAGGAAATAGCGGTCGTGGGTGACGGCGATCACCGTGCCCTTGTACTGCTGCAAATGTTGTTCGAGCCAGTCGATCGACTCGGCGTCGAGGTGGTTCGTGGGCTCGTCGAGCAGCAGCACGTCGGGCTGCTGCAACAGCAGGCGGCACAGCGCCACGCGGCGGCGCTCACCGCCCGAGAGCACCTTCACCGACTGGTCGGGGTCGGGGCAGCGCAGGGCGTCCATGGCGCGTTCCAGCACGCTGTCCAGCTCCCAGCCGTTGACCTGGTCGATCTGTTCGTACAACTCGCCCTGGCGCTCGATGAGCCGGGCCATCTGCTCGTCGTCCATCGGCTCGCATAGCTTCATGTTGATCTCTTCGTACTCCTTGAGCAGCGCCACGGTCGCGGCGCAGCCCTCTTCGACCACCTCGCGGACGGTCTTCGAGTCGTCGAGCCGGGGTTCCTGTTCGAGGTAACCCACCGTGTAACCGGGCGAGAAAACCACTTCGCCCTGGAAATTCTTGTCCAGCCCGGCGATGATCTTCATGAGCGTCGACTTACCCGAGCCGTTCAGGCCGATGATGCCGATCTTGGCGCCGTAGAAGAATGAGAGGTAGATGTTGTTGAGAACCTTTTTCTGGTTGGTAAACGTCTTCGAAACGCCCACCATCGAAAAGATGATTTTTTCGTCTGCCATATCGTATTCGTTATTCGGATTTTCCTATCCGGCAAAGATAGTAAAGATTCCGCAATCTACCGCCATACGCGAAGATTTTTGGGCAGGCGCCCGTAAATAAAAAAACGCAGGGACACGGCCTGAGCCGCGTCCCTGCGCCGTGTTTGTCCCGGCAGAAATTAATAGTTCTCCTTCTTGGGTTCGAAGTAAGCCTGCGGATGCTTGCAGGCGGGGCAGAGCTTGGGAGCCTCCTCGGCCTCGATGACGAAACCGCAGTTGCGGCACTGCCACCAGATCTTACCGTCGCGCTTGAAGAAATTGCCGTCCGTGAGGCGGCTCAGCAGCTTCAGGTAACGGCGCTCGTGCTCGGCCTCGACGGTGGAGATCATCTTGAAGGCCGTGGCGATCTCGACGAAGCCCTCCTCCTCGGCGACTTTGGCGAATTCGCGGTAGAGGACGTCCCACTCCTCCTTCTCGCCCTTGGCTGCGGCCAGCAGGTTCTCGGCCGTGGTGCCGATCGGGCCGGTAGGGTAGCTGGCCGTGATCTCCACGTCGCCGCCCTCGAGGAACTTGAAGAAACGCTCGGCGTGCTCCTTCTCCTGCTCGGCAGTCTCGGCGAAGACACCGGCGATCTGCTCGTAACCCTCCTTCTTCGCCTTGCTCGAGAAGAAGACGTAACGGCTGCGCGCCTGGCTCTCACCGGCAAACGCCTTCAGCAGATTCTGTTCAGTCCGTGTTCCTTTAATGCTCTTTTCCATAATCCTGTATGTTTAATGTGTGTGTTTATTTTCCGATAGCAAAGATAATAAAATCCCGGACATAAAGCCAAAAATCGGCATTGTTTGTTTTTATAGGGCTATTCGGATTACTTATAGGCCCCGCCGAGCACCTCCGCCACGTCTTCCCGGAACAGCGCATAGGCTTCCGGAAGCGCCATCGTGTCCCCGACTTCGGACGGGACGACGCGGTAGCCCGGCATCGCCACCCAGACGGGCACCGCCTCAAGCGAATAGGACATGCGCCCGTCGGGATGCCGCACGGCCTCGATTTCGGCCACCAACCCGCCGTCGCAGTAGCGCCGCCGCTGGTTGGACACGAAGTTCCCCAGCGAATAGAGCACCACGTGCGACGAATCGGCGTCGAAGGGCTGCACCACGTGCGGGTGGCTGCCCACGACAAGGTCGGCGCCGTGCCTGCGCAGGAATTGTGCCAGGTGCCGCTGCACGGCATTCTCCCTCCGCTCGTATTCGTTGCCCCAGTGGATGCAGACCGCCACGCAGTCGGGCGCCCCGCGCCGTGCCGCAGCCAGGTCGGCCGCCATGCGCGCCGTGTCGATCAGGTTGACCTCCACTCCGGCGGGAACCGGAATGCCGTTGGTGCCGTAGGTGTAGTTGAGCAGCGCGAACCGCACGCCGTAGCGCTCCACCCACAGCGGGTTGTTGGCCGCGCGGTCGAGGCTGTCGGTAAAGACGCCGGTATGCAGGATGCCGCAGCGCCCCAGTTCCGCGACGGTCGTACGCACCCCGGCAGCACCGCCGTCGCAGCAATGGTTGTTAGCCAGCACGGCCACGTCGACCCCGGCGTCGCGCAGGGCATCGGCCAGCGCCACGGGCGAGCGGAAACAGGGGTAGCCCGTGTAGCGATCCGTGCGGGTGAGCGTCGTTTCGAGGTTCACGACCACCAGGTCGGCGGCATGAAACCGGCGGCGCAGGTAAGCGAATACCCCGCGGTAATCGAACCCGTCCCCGCGTCGCGCCGCCGTGACCTGCGGAAGATGCTGCATGACATCGCCCGCGAACAGCAGCCGGACACGCACCGGGGCGGGTTCGGACACGGGGCGCTCCACGCCGGCGCGTTGGGCCGGGACGCAGCACGCCGCCGCCAGCACCAGCCACGGGAGGATATGTCTCAGGCCCGGCTTCATCGTGCGGGTTATTTCCCCTGCCGCTTGGGGTTGGCTGGGAACCAGCCTTTGGCCACGCGCTGACGCTGTTCGAACAGTTCGCCGATCGACCAGAGCGACGAGGCGCCCCACACGGCCAGCAGAGTGGACCACAGGATATGGCGCACGGCGACCGACGCGGCGATCGCCACGATCCCCATCACGAGGAAAACCCACCAGCAACGTACGCCCAGGTAGTATTCTCCCTTGACCACGAGCGGGTGGAACAGTCCGATGATGAGGAACGTCGCAATGCCGATCACCAGCCCCGTGAGGTTGTATTCCGTAAGAAATTCCATAGTTCACGATTTTAACAGTGAGGCAAATATACGAAAAATGGGCGGTTCCCGACACGGGCCGCCCATAATAAATACCGATACCGGGATCATCAGAAATTATACTGTACCATCACGTTCACGCGGTTGGCATGGTTCTTCATGCTGTTCATGTCCTTGCGCGAACCGTAGAGGTACTCGGCGGCCACCTTGCAGCGCGGGGTGAGCGAGTAGAAGATGTTGCCGAAGATATACTGCCCCTGTTTGTACTGGTCGGCCGTATAGTAGCCCTCGCTGCGCTGCACGCGCACCGTCGAGTAGCCGCCCGACACGAACAGGCGCGGCGTGAAGTTGATCTGCCCGGCGGCCTGCACGCCCCACATGGGCATCATGCGCACGAGCGTGGGATCCGCGGGGTTGGGCGTGAAGTCGAGCCCCGAACCGGTCAGATCCTGGATATAGGGGGTGATGCCCTTGCCGTAGACGCCGTTCATGAACATGCGGAACCAGTCGCAGCACTTGATCGTGCCGCTCAACTGCACGCCCCACCCGAAGAGCGACGTGGTGGCATCCTTCGATACTTTATACATGTAAGGATTGCGGAGCACGGCCGAAGCGCGGAGGTGGCTGCTGCGGTCGGCGCCCCAGGCATATTGCAGGTACATCGGGAAGTCGGGTACGCGCTGGTGGATCGGCTTGAAGTTCTCACCGTAGGTGGCGCTCACGCTCGGCAGCTCGGCGGCGACGCCGAAGGTCATGTGCCTACGGGCGAACGACACCTCGTAGCGGATCAGTGTCGCGAAGTTGAAATTATAGGCGTTCGGCCCCTGGAAGTCGATGGTCGTGGGGGCGGCGGACAGGTCGCAGAAGGTCGTCACGTCGCGTCCGAGGGTCAGCCCCTTGAACGACACGTAGGCCGAACGCAGGCGGGGCGTATAGCTTCCCTCGGCACCGCCGCGGAAGTCGGCGTCCATGTAGATCACCACGCGCCCCAGCGCCCGGGTGTTGGTAATGGCCTTCAGGAAGAGGCGCGAGGTCGAGGCGTCCATCATCAGCTTCTGCTTGGAGTTGTAATTGCCCGGAACCGGGATGTCGTAGGGCACGAAGTCGATGTTGTCGACGATGCCGTCGAAATCATAGCCCGCGCGCAGGCTCACGAAGCCGCCTATCGAGAACGAGAAACGGTTGTTCTTCGAGGCGAATACGAACTGGGGCTTCTCGGTCTGCTGGAAGCCGGGGCGGTGCGTGTCGATGTAGTCCTGCGTGGCGTTGCCGACGGCCATGCGGTTGAGTGCCGCAGCCTGCTGTGCCGCACAGCCGCCGCAGTTGTAGATGGTATCCACCTCGTGTACGGAGATGAGGTAGACCGTCGGCGAATAGTCGCCGCCACGGCGTTCGCCCCGGTGGTGCTGGGCGGAAGCGGAAGTCGCAAGGAGCAGGGAGACAATCAGAAGTCGAAATGTTTTCATAAGCCGAATAAAATTTGGTTTTTTGGTTAAACTTGCTTGGTTCGGTATGTTTTGTTTTTGGGACACAGGCAGTTAATATTCACCCCGGGAATTAGCAAGATATATGCCAAAAAAACCTGCACGGAATTTGATTCCGCCCGCCAGCACCCGATTCCCGTGACCTCCGCGGAGGAGAAGGCGCATCCCTGAAAATCGGGGAAGGGCACGGTTTACGTACGAATCCCGCTATCTTTCCGGCAAATAGGATGCCCCCGGGAAGTTGAAAAATAAATTTTAGAATCCCCTCGGCTTTCACTATCTTTGCCCGAGCCGGATAAACGGCGCCCGGCAGGACACGGGGATGTGCACAACCTGCCCGCTCCCCATACATTACATAAAAAAAGAAGTATATGCTGCTCTGGATAATCTCCCTGCTGACGCTTGCGGCCGCGGCCGCCGACGTCATTCATTACCGCCGCATGCGGCGGCGTGCCCCGGGCGTCCGCCACCGGGTATTCATCGTCGCGGCGGCCGCGACCGATGCCCTGCCGGCCGTGATCGCCGTCGCCGGGGCCGTCGCACGCGACAACACCACGGCGTTCATGACGTTCGCCATGTGGGCGTTCTGGGCCTGGATGGTGACCGTCCTGCCGCGCATGGCCTGCTATTTTTTCCGATGGACGGGACTGCCGCGGGTCGGCATCGCAGCAGGGGCAGGCGTCGCGGCACTCTTCATCTGGGGCGCTACGGCCGGGCGTACGACCATCCGCGTGACCCGCACGGAGGTTTGCTCCGAACGCCTCCCGGCCGGGCTGGACGGGTTCCGCATCGCCCAGATCACCGACACGCACCTGGGCACCGTCGTGCGTCCCGAAGCGGAGCTGCGGCGCCTGGTGGACAGCGTCAACAGCCTTCGCCCCGACCTGATCGTCTTCTGCGGCGACCTGGTGAACATCCGCAGCTCGGAGCTCGACGCCCGCGCCCGGCAACTGCTGGGAGGCCTGCGTGCCCCGTACGGCGTCGTTTCGGTCACGGGGAACCACGATGCCGGGCTCTATATCAAGGACACCGTTGCGCAAAGCCCGGCGGCGAGCCTTGCGGAAGTGATCGCCCGCCAGCGTGCAATGGGGTGGAACGTACTGGAGGACACCACGGTTTACCTGCGCCGGGGCGGCGACAGCATCTCGCTCACGGGGCTTTCGTTCGACCCCGCGCTGCGGCACATGCGCCACGACCCCGACCTGCCGCCCGCCGACCTGAGCGGGGCCTACCGCGGCGTCCCCGATTCGCTCTACAACATCACCGCGGTGCATATCCCGCAGCTTTGGGGGCAGATCGCCGACGCGGGCTACGGCGACCTGACGCTCGCCGGGCACGTACACAGCATGCAGATGAAACTGCGCCTCTTCGGCCGGGCATTTTCCCCGGCGCAACTGCTCTACACGCGCTGGAGCGGACGCTACGACGAAGGCGGGCGTACGCTCTATATCAACGACGGCACGGGATACGTGGCTTTCCCGATGCGCCTGGGAGCCTATCCCGAAATCACCCTGATAACCCTGCGAAGATGCGAGTAACCCTCTCCGCCGCGGTCACGGCCGACGGCTACATGGACGACGACAGCCCCCGGCGGCTGATTATCTCGACCCCGGGCGACTGGGAGGAGGTGTACCGCCTGCGGGCGGCCCACGATGCGATCCTCGCCGGCGCCGAGACCCTGCGGCGCGACGACCCGTCGCTGCTCGTCCGCGACCAGGCGGCACGCGCACGGCGCGTGCAGGCCGGGCTGAAGCCCGACATCGCCAAGGTCACGCTCACCCGCTCGGGCGGCCTTTCGCCCCGCCTGCGGTTCTTCACCGCAGGCGATGCCGACCGCTACGTGTTTTCGCCGGAAGAAATAACTGGGTTGCAAAATATTGCAACAGTCATCTCAACCAGTGAAGCAATTACCGCCAAATACATCGTCACCGAACTCGAAAAACGGGGCATAGAACGCCTGATGGTCGAGGGCGGGGCGGAGGTGCTGCGCATGTTCCTCGACGAAGGGATGGCCGACACGCTGCGGCTGGCCGTCAACCCGCGGCTGCGGCTCGGCGGGCGGGGCGGGGCAAGCCTCGACGCAGCGCCGCTCCAGAGCATCCCGCACACCTGCGAGCAGGTCGACGGCATGGAGGTGACGACCTATACGCTGCATCCCGACACGACGGGGGAAGACCTGCGTTACCTGCGGATGGCGGTCGACGAAGGCCGCAAATGCACCCCCAGCCCGACGTCCTACTGCGTCGGGGCGGTCGTAGCCACGGCCGACGGCCGGATATTTGCAGGTTACACGCACGAAACTTCCGCAACGCACCACGCCGAGCAGGAGGCCATCGCCAAGGCGCTGGCGGCAGGCGCCGTGCTCCGCGGCGCCGCGATGTACTCCTCGATGGAGCCGTGCTCGCGTCGGGCGAGCGAGCCCGAAAGCTGCACACAGCTCATTATCAGGCATGGTTTCGCCCGGGCGGCCTTCGCACTCTACGAGCCCGACTGTTTCGTCTGCTGCCGCGGAGCGCTGACCCTGCGCGAAGCGGGCGTCGACGTCAGGGCATACCCGGCGCTGGCCGGGGGCGTATGGGAAGCCAACGCGCACCTGAAGCGATGAATCGGGCGTAAATTGTGTCCATAAGGGCCTAAAATTGGCCTCTTTTTCCGGAAAATCGCGCAACATATCGGGATAACTTATATATTTGCCCCATAAACGCATTGATTAATATGAAAATAGCAGTCAGAACCCTCCTTGCGGCGGCGGCACTTGCGACCATCGTCCGGCTGCCTGCGCAGGAGGCCAAGCGTACGCTCTCGCTCGACGAAGCGATCGCCGTGGCGCTCACGGAAAACCCCGCGATGAAAGCAGCCGAGTTCGAGGAGAAGGCCGCCACCCAGGAACGCCGTGCGGCCATCGGCCTGCGTATGCCCAAGATCAGCGTCATGGGCGCATACGCCTATATGTCCAAGGATATAGGATTCGATTTCAACGAGATGAAAGGCCCGGCCAAAGAGCTCGCCGGGCAGATACTCGGCAGCGGGCTCATACCGCCCGAAATGATCCCGTCGATCAACGGGCTGCTCAATCCGCTGATGAACGCCGACTGGTTCCTCAAGGTGCAGGATCAGAGCCTCGGGTTCGTGGGCGGGCAGGTCTCGGTGCCCATCTGGCTGGGCGGCAAGATCAACGCCGCCAACCGCGCCGCCAGGATCAACGAACGCACGGCGGAGGAGCAGGGCAACCAGACCCGCAATGCGCTGATTTCGGAGCTCGTGGAGCGCTACTTCGGGCTGGCACTCGCCATGCAGGTCGTCGAGGTGCGCCGGCAGGTGGTCGACGGCGTACGCCGCCACCTCGAAGATGCCGTCGCGCTCGAAAAGAACGGCATGATCGCCCAGAGCGAACGCCTCTACGTCGAATTCAAGATGGCGGAGGCCGAGCGCGAGCTGGCCAATGCCGAATTGCAGGCCCAAACCATCGCCAGCGCTCTGAACAGCACGCTGGGGCAGGACAACGCGTGGCAACCCGTGACGTCGATGTTCATTGTCGACCGGGTCGAGGAGGTGGCCTATTACCAGGATCTGGCACAAGACCGCAACCCGCTGCTCAACCAGGTTTCGCTCAAGCGCCAGCTGGCCGAAGAGGGCGTGCGCGCGCGGCGCGCCGACTTCCTGCCGCAGGTGGCGGCCATCGGCGGCGGTTCGTTCTACAACTACCAGGTCGCAGGGCTCGTACCCCGCTGGGCGGTGGGCGTGGGGGTCAACATCAAGATCTTCGACGGCCTGAACCGCGAGTATAAATATTCGGCGGCCAAGCAGACCGTACGCCGGGTCGGCGCCCTGCAGAACAAGGCCGGAAAGGACATCTCGGTACTGGTGGAGAAACTCTACAACCAGATGATGAACTACCGCAACCAGATGACCTCGATCGACGCCTCGCTCGCCTTCGCCGAGGAGTACCTCCGCATGAAGAACGCCGCCTTCCTCGAAGGCATGAGCTCGTCGACCGACCTGATCGATGCCGAACTGAACCTCGCGGGCGTGCGCACCGAACGCCTCCAGGCGGCTTACAATTTCGACCTGCTGCTGGCGCAACTGCTCGAAGCCGCGGGCATCAGCGACGAATTTTCGGCGTATGCCCGCCGCGCCGACGCCCGGCCGATCCTGTTCGATAAAAAGTAAAAAATATAGAATCCTATGAAGCGAAGCAACATTATCGGAATCATCGCGGCCGCAGTGGTCATCATCGTCTCGGTCGTACTGATCAGTTGGTACCTCCGGAAAACGACCCCGATGCTGATACAGGGCACGGTGGAGTGCACGACCTACAAAGCCTCGTCGAAAGTCCCGGGGCGCATCGACGACATGAAGATCGCACAGGGCGACCGCGTGGAGAAGGGGCAGCTGCTCTACACGCTCTCGACCCCCGAGCTGGAGGCCAAACTCCAGCAGGCCGAGGCCGTGAAGAGCGCCGCCTCGGCACTCGACCAGGCAGCCTTGGCAGGCGCACGCATCCAGCAGATCGAAGCCGCCCTGAACATGTGGGAGAAGGCGCAGGCCGGGCTGGAACTGGCGCGCAAGACCTACGACCGCGTGAAGAACCTCTACGACCAGGGGGTAGTCCCCGAACAGAAGCTGGACGAGGCGTCGGCCAACTACAAGGCGATGGAAGCCACGGCACTGGCCGCCAAGGCGCAGTACGACCTGGCGTCGGACGGAGCCCGTAAGGAGGACAAGGAGGCCGCTGCGGCACGTGTCCGCCAGGCCGAAGGAGCCGTGAGCGAGGTCGAATCCTACATCGGCGACGCGATGGTCTATGCGCCCGTGACGGGCGAGGTTTCGACCATCATCGCCGAGCAGGGCGAACTGGTGGGCAGCGGCTATCCCGTGGTGGCCATCCTCGACCTGACCGACCTGTGGGTGACCTTCAACATCAAGGAGACCCTGCTCCCGGGGATCGGCATCGGCACCCGCATGAGCGGCTATGTCCCGGCGCTGGACTACGACGTCGAGTTCGAGGTGACCTACATCTCCGCACAGGCCGACTTCGCGACATGGGCGGCGACGCGTACGCAGGGCGGTTTCGACATCCGCACCTTCGCCGTCAAGGCCAGGCCTGTGTCGCATGTGGAGAATATGCGCCCGGGCATGAGCGTAATCGTGGACTGGGACGAAATCCGGAAATAGGAGGGGACGATGCCGGGATTCCTGCATAATACCTACGCCGTCCTGCGGCGCGAGCTTGTGCGGCTGACGCACCAGCCGATGTATTTCGTGCTGATGCTCGTGCTGCCCGTGGTGTCGTTCGCGTTCTTCGCGCTGCTGTTCAACAAGGGCGTGGCCCGCGACATCCCGATAGCCGTGCTGGACGAAGACCACACGTCGCTCTCGCGCAAGGTCACGCAGATGATCGACGCAACCCCGACGGCCCTGGTCGCCTACGAAATCCAGGACATGGACGAAGGCGAGCGGCTGATGCGCGAAGGGAAGGTCATGGCCATCGTGCAGATCCCGTCGTTCTTCGAGAAGAATATCCTGAGCAACAGCCAGACGCACATCGAGAATTACGTTTCGGGGACGAACATCACGGTCAACGGACTGCTGTCGAAAGACATCCAGACCGCCGTGACGACCTTCACGGCCGGCATCCAGCTGCAACTGCTCACCAAACAGGGGCTCAGCGAGAAGCAGGCCATGGCGCAGCTGATGCCCGTGCGGTTCAGCCGGCACGTATTGTTCAATCCCTATATCAATTACGGCTATTACCTCTCGCCGAGCTTCATGCCCATGATGCTGCTCATCTTCGTGGTCATGGTGACCGTCTTCACCATCGGCACCGAACTCAAGCACGCCACCGCGCGCGAGTGGCTCGGCACGGCCAACGGCTCGGTCGGCGCGGCGCTCACCGGCAAGATACTGCCCGTGACGGTCATCATGTTCCTCATGTCGCTGGTGATGTTCCTGATTATCTTCAAGGTCGTGGGCGTACCGCTCAACGGCAGCCTGACGGTCATCCTCGTGAGTACGCTGCTCTTTATTTTGAGCTACCAGGCCATCGCGGTGTTCATCGTGTCGCTGCTCTCGAACCTGCGCCTGTCGCTCTCGATCGGCGGCGGGTACTCGGTGCTGGCCTTCACCTTCTCGGGCCTCACGTTTCCGATCATGGCCATGTGGCCCGCCATGCGGTACCTGAGCAGGTTGTTCCCGTTCACCTACTACACCGACATCTTCGTCGACCAGATGCTGCGGGGCGCCCCGGTAGCCTGTTCGCTGCCCGACATGGGCTACATGTCGTTATTCATCGTCATACCGCTCCTGTGCCTGCCGCGCCTGCGGACGATCTGCACGGAGGAAAAATACTGGGGGAGGTTATAACATGGGTAGGTTCACACATCAGATGGCATCCTACCGGCAGCAAATGCTGTCGGTCATGCGCAACGAATTCCGCTCGATATTCACCGATGCGGGCGTCGTCCTCATCCTGGTACTCGCGCTGATCATCTACGCCACGGTCTACTCGATGGCCTACGGCGCACAGGTGCTGCGCAACGTGCCGATCGGCGTGGTGGACGAGTGCCGCACCCCGACCAGCCGCAGCCTCGCGGCAACGTTCAACGCCGGGCCGAATACGTACGTGGCCTACAACCCGACGAACATGGAGGAGGCCAAGGAGCTCTTCTTCAACCGCAAAATATACGGCGTGGTCTATATACCGTCGGACTACGAGGAGAAACTGCTCGGGGGCTCGCAGGCCAACGTGGCGATCTACGTCGACGCCAGCTACTTCCTGATGTACCGCCAGGCGTTCCAGGAACTGGTGACCTCGATCGGCAGCACGGGCGCGATGGTGGAGTTCCAGCGCCTGATCGCCAAGGGGGCGGACATCCCGCAGGCACAGGCCACGACGCAGCCCGTAATCTACCAGTCGCACAACCTGTTCAACCCCTACCTGGGATACGGTACCTTCGTCATGCCGGCAATCATCATGGTCATCATCCAGCAGACGCTGCTCATCGGCATCGGCATGATCGGCGGCACGTGGCGCGAATTCGGGCTTTACCGCAAACTCTGCCCGCCCGACCGCAAACGCATGTCCACGCTGCCCATCGTGCTGGGCAAGGCGACGGTCTACGGGCTGATCTACGCCGTGACGACCTTCTATATCCTCGGATTACACTACCGGCTGTTCCATTACCCGATGAACGGCGCCACGGGCACCGTCGTGGTCTTCATGCTGGCATACTTGGCCGCCTGCATCTTCCTCGGCATCGCCATCTCGACGCTGTTCCGCTACCGCGAGAATTCGCTGCTGCTGTTGTTGTGGACGTCGATCCCGCTGCTGATGCTCAGCGGCGTGTCGTACCCCCGCGAGGGTATTCCCGACTGGCTGTTCAACTTCGGGCAGCTGTTCCCCAGCAGCCACGGTGTCGACGGCTTCATCCGCATCCAGAGCATGGGCGCATCGCTCGGCGAGGTACTGCCCGAAATCCGGATGCTCTGCATCCTTACGCTCATCTACGGCGGGCTGGCCTGCATCGGCATTCACCAGGTGATCGGCCGCGAACAGCGCGAACGCCTCGCGCAGAGGATGAACGACAAAGAAGAGTACTGATTTTTCGCCGCAACCGAAAAGTCGGGACAGACATGAAAAACCGGGGTGAATACCCCGGTTTTTCATATTTTTTTATACCCGCCATTGCTTGCGAACGACGGAATTTATATTACCTTTGGACTGAAACCCCAAATATCTTGCAAAATGATTCCGAAGTGGCTTTATTATCTGCTCAACGTTACGGCCTATCCGTTAGCGATCTATCTTGCAATCTGGCTGTCCAACAACGTTCGTTACGACCCACAAGGCATGGCCGGCGGATACCAAATGTTGTATTATGCAATGGTGGCTGTCGTCATCTGTTTTATCGTCAGCCTATTCGCATCGTACAAACTGGTCGGCAGCTGCTGGCCTGCAGTGATCGTTCTCATCGGATTTATCGTCATGCTTTTTCTGTGGTACAGCATCATGACGAGCTGATTTACCGAGGGCCGTGGAACATTCCCGGAGGAGGGCCGCCCGGGCCGCCGGGCCCCATGCGGCGCGATCCCGAAGGTTGTGCCACGCCGTCGTAATCCTTGATGTTTTTCGACCCCTTCTTGCCGAACCGGCGCAGGTTGTAGGTGAACTGCACCATATAGTAGCGGCCGATCACGCTGTTGGTCGAATTCTGCGTCCACCCCGAGCCCGTCGAACGGGCGAAGGCCTTGTTCTGGTTGAAGATGTCGTTCACGCCGACCATGATCTCGCCGCGCTTGTTCTTGAAGACCTTTTTGCCGATCCAGGCGTTGCACAGCAGGTAGGAATCGTCGTAATCGTTCGTAAAACCGATGTACTGCGTATAGGCCACGCTGCCCGTGAAGGTAAAGCCCAGCGGGAAGACGAACTTCATGTTGCCCTGCGCCGTATGGTTGAAATAACGGTTCTTGGAACCCGATTCGCCCAGCGAGTTGGTCGCCTCGTTATAGGTACCGGCCCACGAAAGGGTGAAGTCCACGTTCTCCGAAATGTTGCTGCCCAGCACCGTGCGGAAGTCGTAGCCGATATTCTTGGTGTCGTTGCGCTCGCCGCCCGTGATGAACCCGTCGCTGTCGACTGTGCCGCCCAGCATGCTCGGGGTCTTGGTGAAATTGACGCCCGCCATCACGTTGAAGTTACTCTTCAGGAACCCGATGGGGAACCCGTAGCTCAGGTGCGTGCGCAGGTTCCAGTAACCGTCGAGGTTGACGGGGGTGGAGTAGTAGTTGGGGGTGTACTGCTCGCCGCCGAGGGTGATCGTACCGGGGTTCGACACCAGGTGGTTGGCGTTGTAATCCGACGTATTCTGCATCGAGAACATCCACATGAACGTCCGTCCCTTCTCCACGTTGGAGTTCGTATAGTGGAAATTGACCCGGTGGCTGTACGACGGGTTCAGGTTGGGGTTACCCTTGGTGATGTTCTGCGCGTCCGACACGTCGGCCACGTTCTGGAGGTCGGTGATCGAGGGGTTGTCGGTATAGGACGAGACGAACAGGCGCAGCGAATTCTCGCGGTTGATGTTCAGCTGCCCCATCATGAAATAGGTCACGTCGTTATACGAATGCCTGATCTTGTCGGCGGCATCGCGTACGATCTGCCCGTCGAGCGTGGCATGCTGGTAATAGACGTTCGCCACGAACGTGTTGCGCTCCTTCGAATAACGGAAGCCGGGGCCGGCGCTCTGCGTCAGGTAACCGCTCTTGTAAGAGTTGGAAAGCGCCCCGTCGGGGAGAAGCCCTGCGACCGAATAGTCCGGCCCGGTTATGAACGACCTCTTGTCGCGCTCCTGATAATCATAGCGGATACGGTACTGCACGCTCACCTGGGCATATTTGGCCACAGGTTCCGTATAGGTGAACTGCCCGCGCAGGCCGTAGCTGTTCGAGGGGGCAAGGTTGCGCAGGTAACGCAGACGGGTATAGCCCGTCGTGTCCCAGCCCCACGGGCCGTCGGCCCCGTCGGGGCGGACGGACGAAATCGGCAGGACGTTCGAGAAGGAATTCGAGTTGTTGGTATTGTCCGAATAATTCACATTGCCGTCGAGGGTGATCGTACGGCCGTCCTTCCCGAGCTTGGCACGGTAGACGGCGCTCGTGCGCAGGTTGTAACCGTGGCGCAGGCCGTCGTTGAAATTCTCGGTGCGGCTGTAACCGCTCTGACCGAACTGCCAGCCCTGCGTCGTGCTCAGGGGATCGTTGGACTGGTAGCTGAAACTGGGGCGCACCATCAGGTTCTGGTTGTCGGAGATCTTCCACTCCAGGCGGGCGTTGAAACGGTGGTTGTAGGCCTCCGTATTCGAATAGCCGCGCGTCGCGAGGGTGTCCACCGGCATGGGGGATTCATACCACTTGTCCACCGTGGACTGGTTCTTCGTATCGGTATTGTTGAAGAAATAGCTGCCCTGGAACGACACCTGGTCGCGTTTGCCCCATGTGTCGGAGTAGTTGACGCCGATGGCGTTCACCGACGCCACGCCGCTCTGCGGGCGCACCATGTACTGTCCGACACCGCCGCGGCGGCCGCCGCCGGAACCCGATACGCCGAGGATGTCCTCGAACGAGAAATTCTGCTGGTTGATATTATTGAACAGGCCGATGACCGACACGCGGCTGTCGCCGCTGAAGATATTGGCATTACCGCCTATGACATATTTGTTTTTGGCCTCGGTCTTGGTATCGGCATCGTAACCGTAACCGGCGTACAACTTACCGAACTGTCCCTGCCGCATGTTGGTATGGGTGACGATGTTAAGCGCCTTATAGCCCTCGCCGTCGTCCATGCCCGAGAATTCGGCGGCGTCGCTCAGTTTGTTGTAGACCTCGATGCGGTCGACAGCCTGTGCCGGCAGCGACTTGATGGCCGTCGTCACGTCCTCGCCGAAGAATTCCTTGCCGTCGACGAAAATCTTTTTGACCGACTCGCCCTGTGCCTCGACCGTACCGTCGCTCACGGTGATGCCCGGCATCTTCTTGAGCAGGCCTTCGACGTCGGCATCGTCGGTGACCTTGAACGCCCCGGCGTTATAGCTTACCGTATCGCCCTTCTGGGAGGTGCGGAGCGCCTTGGCCTCCTTGACGACGGTTTCGATCTGCACGCCCGGACGGAGTTCGATCTTGCCGATGTCCTGTTTGGCGGCCGAGACCTTGAAGGTCGTTTCCGCGTTGTTGTAGCCCAGGAAAGAGACTACGAGTTTATATTCGCCGTATGCGAGCGAAGGGATCGACACGGCGCCCTTGAAGCCCGAAGTGGAGTACTGTTTCTTGTCGGGGGCGCCTGCCGGGGAAAATTCCAGCACGGCACCCGCGACCGTTTCGCCGGTCTCGGCGTCGACCACCGTACCCGTGACCGTCCCCTTCTGGGCAAAGGCGGCGACGGCGAAAAGCGTAAATAAGGTTGAGAGTAGCAGTCGTTTCATCTTCAGATTATATATATACGTTTATTTTTTGCGCTTGCGAAGATAACTTTTTTATGGCAGACTTCCCCTCTGCCGCGGGTGAATCGACAAAAAAGGGGTGCCAGTCGACCAACCGACACCCCGGCTGTGACAAGCCGTTCAATGACCTAACCTCACTTCCTGCCCTTTGCGGGACGGGGCTTGTCACATTTCCTGCCTTCCTTGCAGGCGCATCCCTTTCCATCCTTCATCTGCGGGCCGGGCCCCATGCCGGGCTTCGGGCCCTGCATCTGCTTCCTCTGCTCGAACTGCTCGGGCGTAAGGATCTTTTGCATCTTCTCGGCCTGGGCCTTGCGGGCGGCGCGCATCCGTTCGTGCTGCGCCTGCATATCCTTTACCTCCTGCAGGTTGAGTTCGTAGAGCTGCTTAGACTGATCCTCGTTGAGGTTCAGCTTTTCGACCATGCGGTCGGTCTTGCGCTGGGCCATCTGCTCGGCCGTGGGGCGTTCCTTTGTCCTCGGAGCACGCCGATCCTGCGCAAAAGCGCTCGTTCCCGCCCACAGGCAAAGGGTCATTGCAACCGCAAAAATTCTCTTTTTCATAGCATTAAGATTTTTGTTATCCGTTCGCCGAAACACCTTCGGCTCGCAGTACTGATGCAAAGGTAAAGCCAAACCGGCACGGCGGTGCCGACCCGGGGGCCAAACGACTGAAAGGCAGGGTGAACCGACTATTCGGCGGGTTGAACGGAGGTGAGCCAGGCCTTGAATTCGGGGACGCGGGCCTTGGAAATGACAATGCGTTCGGGGGTCTCGACCGTCAGGTGGAGTGCCAGACGGCTGCCGAACCACACGGCGATCTCCTTCACGGCGCGGCGCGCCACGATGAACTGGCGGTTGGCGCGGAAGAAATCCGCTTCGGGCAGGATGGCCTGCAGGGTTTCGAGCGTCTTGTCGAGCGGGTAGGAAACGCCCTCGTAGGTACAGGCGGTGACTTTCTCGTTGCTGGTATAGCAATAGGCGATCTGCTCGCGCCGGAGCGGGATGATCCGGTCGCGGACATGCACCAGGAAAGCCTGCTCGTGCCGTGCCGCAGCCATCGTCCGCACCCGGAAGCCGTAATCGCGGCGTTCGCCCCTGGACAGGCGTTCCAGCTTGCCCAGCGCACGCTGCACGTCGGCGTTGTTGATCGGTTTGAGCAGGTAGTCGATGCTGTTGACCCTGAAGGCTTCGAGCGCATACTGGTCATAGGCCGTCGTGAAGACCACCGGAGCGGTAATCTCCACGGCGTCGAAGATGCGGAACGAATCGCCGTCAGCCAGGTGGATGTCCATGAACAACAGGTCGGGCTGGGGGTTCGCACGCAGCCACCCGATGCTCTCCTCGACGCTTTCGAGCGTCCCGATGACCTCCACGCCGGGGGCCACCTGTTTCAGGATGGCCTCCAGGTTCAGCGCGGCGGCGGTTTCGTCCTCGATGATCAGGGCCTTCATCCTATGACGGGTTTTTGCAGCGGCATGCGCACGACGAACTCCTTGTCGGTGTCGATGATCTCGATGTCACGGCCCGTAATCAGGTGCCAGCGGTTGCGCAGGTTTTCCAGTCCGATGCCCGTCGACGGTTCGGGTTCGATCTTCGGCACCTTGGGATTGGCGACCACCAGCCACCCCTGCTCGGTGCGGATCGAGATATGGAACGGCTTGCTGCGGGTTATGGTATTGTGTTTGACGGCGTTGCCGATCAGCGGCTGCAACGACAGCGCCGGGAGTGTCCAGGAGCGGTACTTGTCGTCGACGTCGATGTCGAAGAACAGTTTGTCGGCATAGCGTATTTCGAAGAGGTAGCTGTACGCTTCGATGAATTTCAGTTCCTCGTCGAGCGTCATCAGCGTGCTCTGACCGTTCTGGATGATGTAGCGGAACGTATACGACAGCTGGTCGATGTAGGTCAGCGCCTTGTCGTCGTGCTTCTCGCGCACGAGCATCGCCAGCGAATTGAGCGAATTGAAGAAGAAATGGGGGTTGATCTGCCCGACGAGCATGTTGTAGCGGGTCGTGAGGTTCTCGTTCTTGAGCCGTTCGTTCTCCATGACGACCGCCTGCTGCTTCGAGTTGAGCACGTAGACCCAGCCGTAGAGCATCGACACGGCCACGGCGAACGAACACTTGAGCAGCAGCATGTAGTCGAAGATATGCCCGCTCATGAAATTCAGGACGATCTGCCCCGAATGCCATTCGCGGACAGGGGCGAAGATATAAAGCGCCGCGGCCGCCACGAGGCACCCCATGCAGTGGAGGGCGAAACGCCCCGCCTTGTAATTGCGGCGTGCGGAGGTCAGGATCGAGAGCATGATGAACGATACGACCAGGTAGTAGATCAACTGCAACGTCAGCTCCGAAGTCCTCGACGGCCGGTTGTAGAGCGTGCTGTAATCGAACTCCTCGCCGTTGCGCATACGCAGTTCGTTCATCACCGGATGGGCGCCGTAACGGCGCGGGGCGACCACGTCGACCACCAGCCGGTCGCCGTCCGAAAGATCCATCCGGCGGATGCGCTGCATCGGCACGTAGATGCTGTCGCGGTTCCCGTAGACGATGTACCCGTGGCCGTCGGGGCTGACGTGCAGCACCCCTTCCTCGCTGCGTGTGACGACGCTCGCCCGCGCCGGCCGCGGCTGTCCTTCGCCCTTTTGCTCGACGATCAGCAACAGCACATAGGAAAAGTTGACCACCAGGCTGATGGCCAGCGCAACCAGCAGGTTGAGCATCAGGTCGGAATATTTCGATTGCAGGTTCATCGCATCTCCTTACGCCCCGGCAGGGTCATTCATCCTCCTTGAACCACGAGGCATAGAGCATGTAATCGTGCGCCGTGCGGCGGATGATCTCCTCGCGCTGCTCGGGCGTCACCTCCTTGACCTTCTTGGCCGGGACACCCGCATAGACCGAATTGGGTTCCAGCTTGGCGTTCGACAGCACCAGCGCATTGGCCGCGATGATGCAGCCCGAGGGGACGACGGCATTGTCCAGCAGGGTAGCGCCCATACCGATCAGGCAGTTGTCGCCGATGACAGCGCCGTGGACGATGGCGTTGTGGCCCACCGACACGTCGTTGCCGATGATGGTCTGCGACGGGTGTTTGGCCTTGTCGTAAATCGTATGCAGCACGACGCCGTCCTGGATGTTCGTACGGTCGCCGATGACGATTTTGTTCACGTCGCCGCGCAGCACGGCGTTGTACCAGATGGAGCAGTCGCGGCCGATGGTCACGTCGCCCAGAATGACGGCCGTCTCGGCCAGGAACGTATTTTCTCCGATCACGGGGGTGTGTCCCCGCACTTCTTTAATCAATGCCATAATTCCGTAATAAAATTTCTTTGTTTCACATGTATATTTCCCTGCATGACCCGCCACCGTACGGTGGTGCCCCGGACATGGACAGCGCTGCCGGAAGGCAATCTTTTATTCGCCTTTTTTGGCTTCCTGCCACAGGGCCTCCATCTCGCCGAGCGAAAGGTCGTGCAGCGAATTCCCTTGTGCGGCAGCCTGTTCCTCCATGTAATTGAAGCGGCGGATGAACTTCTTGTTCGTACGCTCCAACGCAGATTCGGGATCGACGCCGTAGAGCCGCGCAGCGTTGACCAGCGCAAAGAACAAGTCGCCGAACTCGGCTTCGAGGTTCGCCTTGTCGCCCGAGCGCATCTCGGCCTCGACTTCGGCGGTCTCCTCCTTCACCTTGTCCCACACATCCTCGCGCTTCTGCCAGTCGAAGCCCGTCGCCGCGGCCTTCTCGCCTACGCGGAATGCCTTGACCAGCGCCGGCAGCGAGCGGGGAACGCCGCCCAGCGTACCGCTCTTGCGGTTCTTTTTGCGGAGCTTGAGCGCTTCCCAATTCTCCTTCACCTGGTCGGGCGTATTGGCATGGATGTCGCCGTAAACGTGCGGATGGCGGTATACCAGTTTGTCGCACAAGGCATTGGCCACATCCGCATAGTCGAACGCCCCGGCTTCCTCACCCAGTTTGGAGTAGAACACCACATGCAGCAGCAGGTCGCCCAGCTCCTCCTTGATCCCCTCCATATTGTGGTCGGTGATGGCATCGGCCAGTTCATACGTCTCCTCGATCGTATTGCTCCGCAACGAGTCGAACGTCTGCTCGCGATCCCACGGGCACTCGCGGCGCAGCGTGGTCATCACGTCGAGCAGGCGGGCCGTAGCCTCCAATCGTTTATCTTCCATTATCCGGTTTGTTTTTTCCGCCGTCATGCAGGGCGCAAACTGCCCGAGGCGCCGGGTCGCCCGGCCGCAGCAGCATGCAGCCTGCACGGCCGCAATTTATCCCCTGCAAAGTTAGCACATTCGGCGGAAAATAGTAACTTTGCATCGAACAAAATTCCGCAACCTCATGAAACTACGCTACCTCGCGTCCATCCTGGGCGCCCTTTGTAGCCTCCTCCACGCCCATGCGCAGCCGCTTCCGGCGCGCCAGACGACCCTTCCCGGCACATACCGCATCTCGGCCGGCACGCAGCTCAGCTACGAGACGCCGCTCGCGCCGCTGGCCGGCTACCTGCGCGAATACATCAACGTCGGAAAGGCCAGCGACAGTATGTCGGCCGACGACGCGATCGTGCTCACGACAGACCCGACGCTCGGCCGCGAGGCCTACACGCTGGCCGTGAAACCGCAGCGGATCGAGATCACGGGAGGCGACTACGGCGGCGTCTTCAACGGCATCCAGGCGCTGCTGCGGCTGTTGCCGCCCGAGGTCTACGCCAAGGCGTGCCCGCTGCCCGTCGAAGTCGCCTGCACGCGGATCGACGACGCCCCGCGCTTCGCGTACCGGGGCATGATGCTGGACGTGGCCCGCACTTGGATCGGAGTGGATGGAGTAAAGCGTTACATAGACCTGCTTTCCTACCACGGGATCAACAAATTACATCTCCACCTGTCGGACGACGAAGGGTGGCGGATCGAGATCAGGTCACACCCCGAGCTGACCGAAATCGGCGGCTTCCGCGGCGGCGACTCGCCCGTACGCCCCGTCTACGGGAAATGGGACGAGAAATACGGCGGCTTCTACACACAGGACGAAATGCGCGGGCTGATCCGCTATGCCGCCGTGCGCAACATCGAGATTATCCCCGAGATCGACCTGCCCGGGCACAGCCGCAACATCGCCTCGGTACACCCTGAAATCCGCTGCAATTACCCGCCCGACACGCTGTCGACCAACGGCTACGACTACCGTTCGGCATGGTGCGTGGCACGCGAGGAGAACTACGCGCTGCTCGCGGACATCCTGGGCGAACTCTGCGCGCTGTTCCCCTCGGAATACATCCACGTGGGCGGCGACGAGGTCGACATGACCCAATGGAAGCGCTGCCCCGACTGCCAGGCGCTGATGCGGCAGCGGGGCATGGCAGACCCGCACCAACTGGAAGACCTCTTCATGCAACGCATGGCGGCGATCCTCGGCGCCAACGGCAAACGCCCCGCCGTGTGGAACGAAGCGGTGGCGACGGGCGACCTGGCGCACGACAGCCGCGTCTACGGCTGGCAGAGCGTCAAGGCATGCCTCGACGCCACGGCCAAGGGATACGAGACCGTAGTGATGCCGGGCGAATATTTCTATTTCGACATGCGCCAGACCCCGCACGAGGACGGGCACGACTGGGCGGCGATCTTCGACGCGAAAAAGGTCTTCGGGTTCGACTTCACGGACAAGGGGTTCAGCCCGGAGCAGATGCGCAACGTCGTCGGGTTGCAGGCGGCATTCTTCAGCGAAGCCTACGTCTCGCACGAGCCCGAGAAGCCCGACTACCTCGACTACATGTGTTTCCCGCGTATCTGCGCACTCGCCCGCATCGCCTGGCGCGGCAACGGCGAAGGCTGGGACGCCTATTACAAAGGGCTCGTGGAGAAGCATTACGACCGCATGGCAGCCATGGGCATCCGTTTCCGGCTCTTCCCGCCGAAGGTGAGCTATAAGGATGGCGCATTCACCGTGACGGCCGACGACGGGTCGGAGATATACTACACGGAAGGCGACGCGCCCGAAGAACACCGTTATTCCCGCCCCCTAAAGACCGGAAAACCGCACCTGTACCGCTTCTTCACCCGCTACAAAACGGGGCGCAGCCCCTATGTTGCCGACAAATCCTACTACCGCACGCTCACACCCGCCGTGGCCATCACCACCTCGATGGGCGAGAGCAGGCAGTTCCCCCTTGCCAATGCCGCGGGTTACAAGGGGCTTTCGCGGACGGCGCGCGCCTGCCGGCAGCAGGACTGGGTGCTCTACACCTTCGAGCAGCCGGTGAAATGCCGCGAAATGTACCTCCAGACCGGGAACCGCCAGCTGCCGAAGACCATCATAACCACAGGTTATGCCGAGGTGTCGTACGACGGTGCGACGTATGAGCGGGCGGGCGACCTCGAAAAGGGAAGCATCACCCTGAAGCCGGGGCGCGCGGTGAAAGCCGTGCGGATCGTCTCGACCTGCGACGACAACGGCACGCCCTATGTGACGATCCAGCCGCCGCAGATCAAGCCGGTGCTGTAACGGCGGCCTGCTCCGGCCAGCAACGGCGCATCGGTGCGGCAGGACTGCGGCACATGGATGAAAAGGCTGCAAGCAGGATGCCTTCGGGCCATCGGCGGACGGACGCACGGGCGGAAGCAATCTTCACACGGATCGGCCCTCAGACGGGAGGGCGGGAAGCGATTTTACGGCAAAGCAGAAGAACAGGCACTGCGCCAGGTAGTAGGGAACCATCACGACGTAAGTGCGCCCGGGAACGGCCCCGATGAAACGGCTCCAGGCGATCACGCCGTCGGAAAAAACGAACAGCAGGGCCGCGAAGCGGAACCATGCGGCATACGCCCCGCGATAGCGGAGCACGCTGTAAAGCATCCCGGCGATGACCGCACCGTAAACGGCGACGCCGATCCGTTCGGCCGGATCCAAGACCCGGGGCACGACCCCGGCGAAGAGCAACGCGAGCAACGCCGCGGGAAGCAGCCATGCGGCAGGACGGGCAGGAAGTCCCCCGGCGCAGAGGAAATAGCGGATATAGGCGCCGTGGGCCAGCGCGAAAAACAGCATCTGCGGAATGAACAGTCCCTTCGCACCCGCCGCATCGCCCAGTGCAGACAAGAGGAGTGCAGCCCCGACCGGAAGCAACGCTTTCCGCCGGAGGCAGAAAACCGCCACGGCCAGCAAAAGCACCGGATAGGCCACCTTGTACGGAAGAGCCGCCGCCTTGGTGAAGAACAGGGCGGCGCCTGCGGCAAAAAGCAGGGTAGTCAGGGCCAATATGCGGGAAGTCCGATGCATCGTTTCAGGAAAAATCATTTCAGGGAAAAAGCCGCCCGTCAGAAAACTGGCAGGCGGCTTCGGTTCTTATCCGTCACGACGGGTCATGCACGGACATGGGCGCCGCACTGGCGCTCGAACTGCGCCGTGAGGTTCTGCATGGCCCGTTCGATGGCCTTTTCGTCCAGCGTGCGGGTCTTGTCTTCGAGGATAAAGCTCAGGGCATAGGATTTTTTGCCTTCGGGCAGCTTGTCGCCCTCGTAGACGTCGAACAGCGAAACGCTCTTGAGCAACTTGCGCTCCGTAGCGAACGCCACGTCGCGCAGCGCCGAGAAGGTCACCTGCTTGTCCACGAGCAGCGCCAGGTCGCGCTTCACCTCGGGGAACTTCGACAGCTCCTCGGCCACGATCCGGTGCTTTTTGGTCGATTTGACAAGCGCCTCGAAGTTCATCTCCAGATAGAAGACATCCTGTTTGACGTCGAGTTTGCGGCGGATATTCCGGCTGACCGTACCGATCTGCAACAGCTCCCTGCCGTTGAGCGCCATCGTGAGCGCCTCGCCGAAGAGGTCGCTTTGCAGCGTTTCGGTCTTGAGCGCATAGATGTCGATGCCGAAGCGGCGCAGCAGTTTTTCGGCCACGGCGCGCAGCGTGAAAAACGATGCGGCCTGCGGCTGCGCGTTCCACGAAACGGGCACGGCGATGCCCGTCACGGCGATGGCCAGGCGGTACTCTTCGGAATAGGCCGCCAGGGGGTTTTCGTCCGAACGTTTGGCCTCGTCGTAGAAATAGCAGTTGCCGAACTCGTAGAGTTTCAGGTCGCCGTTGCGGCGGTTGGCGTTGAGCTGCACGGCTTCCAGCATGTTGAACAGCAGCGTCTGGCGCATGACGCTGAGGTCGGCGCTCAGCGGGTTGAGGATGCGCACGCAGTGCTCGGGCTTATAGCTCTCCAGCCCTTCGTAATAGGCCGCCCTGGTCAGCGAGTTGGACATGATCTCCGTAAAGCCGTTGGCCGATAGGTAGTCGGCGGCGAGGTTCATCAGGCGGTTGCGGTCGGGTTTGGGCGCATAGGAAAGCGTCGAACGGACGCGCGAGGGTATTTCGACGTTGTTGTAGCCGTAAATGCGCAGGATGTCCTCGATCAGGTCGGCCTCGCGCTGCACGTCGACCCGGTAGGGCGGCACGGCCACGCTCAGCACGCCGTCCTTCTCGTCCAGCACCTTCACTTCGAGCGCCGCGAGGATCGCACGGACGGTCTCTTCGGGGATATGCTTGCCGATCAGCGCGTCGATGCGGGCGAACGAGACGTCGAAGCGGAAATCTTCGATCGGCGCGGGGTAGATGTCGGTGATGTCGCTCGAAATCTCGCCCCCGGCCAGTTCCTTCATCAGCAGAGCGGCACGCTTGGCGGCATAGACCTGCAGGTTGGGATCGACACCGCGCTCGAAACGGAACGACGAATCGGTGTTCAGGCCGAAGCGCTTGGCGGTTTTGCGCACCCACACGGGGTTGAAATAGGCGCTCTCGATGAACACGTCGGTCGTGGTGTCGCTGATGCCCGAATCCAGGCCGCCGAAGACGCCGGCGATGCACATCGGACGCTCGGCCGAGCAGATCATCAGGTCGTCCGCCGTGAGCTTGCGCTCCACGCCGTCCAAAGTCACGAAGGGCGTACCTTCGGCGCAGGTGCGCACGACGACCTCGCGGCCCTCGATCTTCGCCGCGTCGAACGCGTGCAGAGGTTGTCCCAGTTCGAAAAGCACGAAATTGGTGATGTCCACCAGGTTGTTCTTGGGGTTGATGCCCGCGGCACGCAGGCAGTTCTGCATCCACTCGGGCGAGGGGGCTATCTTGCAGTTTTTTACGGTCACGCCCGCATAGCGGGGCGCTGCCTCGTGGTTCTCGACGCGGATTTTCACGCCGAGGTCGTGGTTGTCCGGGGCGAAAGCCGACACGTCGGGCATCTTCACCGAAACATCTTCCCCCCGGCTGCGCAGATAGGCCGCCAGGTCGCGCGCCACGCCGATGTGCGACGCGGCATCCACACGGTTGGGCGTGAGCCCCACCTCGATCAGGTAGTCGTCCTCGATGCGGAGGTAGTCCCTGGCCGTCGTACCTGCCACGGCATCGGCGGGAAGCTCCATGATCCCGTCGTGCGAGGCTCCGATGCCCAGTTCGTCCTCGGCACAGAGCATGCCGAGCGACTCCACGCCGCGGATCTTGCTGCGCTTGATCTTGAATTCCTCGTCGCCGCCGCCGGGGTAGAGCACCGTGCCCACCGTCGCGCAAAGCACTTTCAACCCCGCGCGGCAGTTGGGGGCGCCGCAGACGATCTGCAGCGGTTCGCCCGTGCCGACGTCGACCGTGGTGACATGCAGGTGGTCGGAATCGGGATGATCCTCGCAGGAGAGCACCTCGCCCACCACCACGCCCGCAAGGCCGCCCTTGACGGTCTCGATCTTCTCGAAGCCCTCGACCTCGAGTCCGATGTCGGTCAGTATCCGGGCGACCTCTTCGGCCCCGAGATCGGTGTCGATGTAGCGTTTGAGCCAGTTATACGAAATATTCATATCGTTGAATTTGAGAATTAGCTAAAATCGAACAAAGATAGTGAAAAATTGTTAATTCCGACCGGATAAACGCATGAAACCCACAGCCGGTAAAAAATTATCCGCCGCCGAGGCCGGCACCATGCACTTCGCGGCATACGGCCCGGAGGACTGCATCCGGCGCTCGGCCGCGGGGCTTCCCTGAGCGTCGCCGGGCAAGGGCACGGGAGCCGCAGCGGCGGGGCAGGGCAGGGGACGACAGGGAGGACTGCCCCGCCCCGGTTTCCCGCAGGACACGCCCGGATGCGGAATAACTCATATATTTAGGTGTCGAAAATTTATGGCGAAAAATTTGGTTTTACGGTTGCGACCCGTTATATTTGCCAAAACGAAACAGGAATTTATGATCCGGAACTTTAACATACAGGCATGGTGGTGGCGCTCGTTGACTCTCGTGGACAATGAGTGCGGCTCAGTGCGTGTATAGTTGAAAGCATAACGAACACACAAGCCCGTTGTTTACGAGAGAGTAAACAACGGGCTTTTTCTTTTGCATCACATTTTACCGAACACAGAAATAGACAAAAAAAACATGGAAACAAAGAAATTCTGCCTGACCGAGCGTCAGATGCCCACACAATGGTACAACATCGTGGCCGACATGCCCAACAAACCGCTGCCGCCGCTGCATCCCGCGACCAAGCAGCCCGTGACGAAGGAGCAGATGAGCGCCATCTTCGCCGAAGAACTGATCGACCAGGAGATGTCGACGGAGCGTTTCATCGACATCCCCGAAGAGGTGCAGGAGATCTACAAGATATGGCGGCCTTCGCCGCTGGTGCGCGCCACGGGACTGGAAAAAGCCCTCGGCACCCCGGCAAAGATCTATTTCAAGAACGAAAGCGTATCGCCCGCCGGGTCGCACAAGCCCAACACCGCCGTGCCGCAGGCCTACTACAACTACAAGCAGGGCATACGCCACCTGACGACCGAAACGGGCGCCGGGCAGTGGGGCGCGGCCATCGCCTTCGCAGCCAAGCACTTCGGGCTCGACGTACAGGTTTTCATGGTGAAGGTCAGCTACGAACAGAAACCCTACCGGCGGCTGATGATGAACACGTGGGGCGCCGAGTGCATCGCGTCGCCCAGCACGATCACCGCCTCGGGCCGCGCGGCGCTCGAACGCGACCCGAACTGCTCGGGAAGCCTCGGGCTGGCGATCTCGGAGGCCGTGGAGATGGCTCTGCAACACCCGGAGGACACCCGCTACTGCCTGGGCAGCGTGCTGAACCACGTGATCCTGCACCAGACCGTCATCGGGCAGGAGGCGGTCACGCAGATGGAGATGGCCGATGCCGAGCCGGATGTGGTGATCGGGTGCTTCGGCGGCGGCAGCAACTTCGCAGGCATCGGGTTCCCGTTCCTGCGCAGGAACCTTGTCGAAGGCAGGAATATCCGCATCGTGGCCGTCGAGCCGTCGAGCTGCCCGAAACTCACGCGCGGCACGTTCCAGTACGATTTCGGGGATGTGGCCGGGTTCACGCCGCTGCTGCCGATGTATACGCTGGGACACGACTTCCAGCCGTCGGACATCCATGCGGGCGGCCTGCGCTACCACGGGGCGGGTTCGATCGTGAGCCAGCTGTTGAAGGACGGGCTGGTCGAGGCCCGGTCGCTGCCGCAGACCGAGACCCTCGCGGCCGGCATCCTCTTCGCCAAGACCGAGGGGATCATTCCGGCACCCGAGTCGACCCACGCCATCGCGGCGGCAATCCGCGAGGCGTTGCAGGCCAAGGAGGAGGGGACGCCGCGGACGATCCTGTTCAACCTCTCGGGCAACGGCGTGATCGACCTCTACGCCTACGAGCAGTACCTGGCCGGGGCGCTGCGGGACTACGTGCCGGGCGACGACGAGATCGCAAAGACGGTCAGCCAGTTAAGCAAGATCATCTGACGGGCGGAACCATCCGCGACCGAAAAGGATGCCGGCCTTCGGGCGGGCATCCTTTTTTATTCCCCGTGCCGCACGCGTCGGGATGTATTACGAAGGGGAGGGGCCGACGCAATACACAGCAGCACCCGGAACGCAGGCTACCGCGACCCGAGCCACAGGAAGACCATGCCGACCAGGATGAGGACGAGATCGACGGCCTTGGCACGCAGGTTCCGTTCGCGGAAGAGCAGGGCACCGCAGGCGAACGAAACCACGACCGAGCCGCGGCGCACCATCGACACGACGGAAATCATGGCGTCGGGATCGCGCAGGGCCATGAGGTAGGCGAAGTCGGCCAGCGACAGGAATACCGAGATCAGCGGGATGGCCCAGCTCCAGTGGAAAGGCGCGGAGGCGTGCCGCTTCGGCCACCATACCACGGCAGTCAGGACGGCCATCATGAAGAATTGGTAAAGGTTGTACCAGCTTTGCACGAAGACCGGGTCGAGGCGCGCCATGATATATTTGTCGTACAGCCCGCTGACGGCACCCATGACGGCGGCCAGGGCGATGCAGAGTATCCAGACGTTGTGCGCGAAATCGACCCCTTCGCGGCGGCTCGAACGGCTCAGCATGAAGAGCGACACGAGTGCCAGTAAGACGCCGGCCCACTGGCAGGCGTTCAGCCGCTCGCCGAAAACGAGCATGGCCCCGACGAGCACCATGACGGGGCGCGTGGCATTGATCGGCCCCACGATGGTGATGGGAAGGTGCTTCATGCCGAAATAGCCGAAGATCCAGGACGTAAGGACGATGACGGATTTGAGCACCACCAGCCCATGGGCATGGAGCGTACCGGGCGACGCCTCCAGCACCGTACCTTCGAACCACCCGAGTCCGCATTCGGCCGAGAGGAGCGCCGGAAGGAAGACGAGCGACGAAAAGAGGGTGTTGAGCAGCAGCACGGGCAGTACGGCATTGCCGGTGAGCGACTTTTTCTTGGCCACGTCGTAGAAACCCAGCAGCGCGGCGGATGTGAATGCGAGGGTCAGCCACATAATGTAAGTTCGGCGGGAATGAGGTTCATGGAATTCGGGGGCGGTAAGAGCGGCAACCCGCAGGGTTTGCATTACGGCGTCTGCGATGTTGTCCGAACGGAGAATTCCCCTGAACCACCACCGTTTTCAAATGGCGATTCGGGGGAATGTCCTTCCAACGGTTCCGGTATCGGGAAAAACCGATTATTGAATCTCGTCGCTGTAAACGGCGCCGGGCAGGTCGTGGAGGTTGTAACGCGAAGCCATCGACATGCCGTAGGCTCCGGCCGACTTGATCGTAAGCAGGTCGCCGCGGCGGGTCTTGCGCAGGGTGACGTTCTCGTCGAACACGTCGGTCGATTCGCAGGCCGTGCCCACGATGGTATATTTGTCGCGCGCCTCGTCTTCGGAGGTGATGTTCTCGATGTTGTGGTACGAACCGTAGAGCGCCGGACGGATCAACTCGGTCATCGAGGCGTCGACGATCACCAGCTTGCGGCCCGTGGCGGTGGTCTTGTTGAAGAGCACCTTCGTAATCAGCTCGCCGCATTCGGCGACGATCGAGCGGCCGAATTCGAAATGCACTTCGCGGTCGCCGACCGAGAGGTGGTTGTGCACGATGGAGAACAGCGAGGCGAAATTGGGGATCGGTTCGTTCTCGGGCACGTCGTAGTTGACGCCCAGGCCGCCGCCCACGTCGACGAAACGGAACGAACAGCCCAACTTTTCGAGGTTCTCGACGATGACGTTGACTTTGTTGCACATGTTCTCGAAGACGTGCAGCTCGCGGATCTGCGACCCGATATGCAGATGCAGGCCGATTATATTGATATGCTTGAGCGCGCGGATCTCCTTGGCGTGCTCGAGTACCTCTTCATAGGAAATGCCGAACTTGCTGTCGGCCTGTCCCGTATCGATGCAGTGGTTGGTCTTGGGGTCGATGTCGGGGTTGATGCGCAGCGCCACGTCGGCCACGCGCCCGGCCTCCCCGGCCAGAGCATCGACCAGCTCCAGCTCCTCGATCGACTCGCAGTTGATGGCCAGGATATCCTGCTCGATGGCGTAGCGCAGCTCCTTGTCGCGCTTGCCCACACCGGCATAGACGATACCCTTGGGGTCGAAGCCCGCCTCGATGGCCTTGCGGAGCTCGTTGCCGCTGGCACAGTCGATACCCAGCCCGTATTCGCGGATGATCGCCAACAGGTGGTCGTCGTAGTTGGCCTTGATGGCGTAGTGCACCTTGTAACCGTATTTTTTCGACTCGTAGACGACGCTTTCGAGGGTCTGGCGCAGCAACGCCGTATCATAAAGATAGAAGGGGGTTTCGTAGCCCCGGAGCTTTTGTGCAATTTGTCTGCTTAGCATTTTACCTAACTTTTAACCTGTTGAAGTTGCAAATATAAGCGATTTGGTTTATTTGAGCAAATCCACGATCACGCCCGCAGCGAGCGAGAGACTCGCCAGGCCGTTGAGCGTCCCGAAGGCGATGCCGATATTGCGCTGCCGCGCGGGCGTGACGAGCAGGTGTTCGAGCACCAGCAGCCCCGTGAAAACACCCGCCCCGAGCCAGAGCCACACCGAACCGGGGCAGTAGGCCATGAACCAGCCGAGGGCGGCAATGCTCACCGCATGCAGGCCGCAGCTGACGCCCAGCGCCGAACGCGCCGAAAAACGCGCGGGGATGGAATGCAGGCCGTGCCGACGGTCGAATTCGGCGTCCTGCAACGCGTAGATGATGTCGAAGCCCCCGCACCAGGTCGTCACCAGCAGGGCGAGGATGAACGGTTCGACGACGACGTGCCCGTCGAAGACGACGTGCCCGGCCGCGGCGATAAAAGCCCCGACGGGGGCGATGCCGAGCGAAAGTCCCAGCACGAGGTGCGCCAGCGGCGTGAAGCGCTTGCAATAGCTGTAAACGAGGATGACGGACAACGCCACGGGCGACAGGATGGCCGCCAGGCGGTTGATCGTCGCGGCGGTGAGGATGAAGAGCAGGGCATTGACGGCCACGAACCACAGCGCATGCCGCGCCGGGATTTTGCCTGCGGGTATTTCGCGCCCGGCCGTACGCGGGTTCTCGGCGTCGATGCGGCGGTCTGCCCAGCGGTTGAAACCCATGGCGGCATTGCGGGCGAAGACCATGCACAGGATGACCTGCACGAGGACGATGTACGGCCAGCGGGGGTTATGCAGCGGGGCGTAACGGAGCCCGTAGACGAAGCCCACCATGGCAAAGGGCATGGCGAAGACCGTATGGGCGAACTTGACGAGCGAAGCGTATTTCAAAACGGCATTCATGTGCGGAAACGGTATTTGAGACCGCAAAGATAGGAAAAATTCCGCTCCGGCGCATTTGCGGCCCGAGGGCGGCCGCACCTTCCGTAAATCCAAAATATTTCGTATATTTGCACACATTTTTATGCGATTTATGAAAAACATCCGCAACTTCTGCATCATAGCCCACATCGACCACGGCAAGAGCACGCTGGCAGACCGCCTGCTCGAAAAAACCAACACCCTGAACCAGCGCGAAATGCAGGCGCAGGTGCTCGACGACATGGATCTCGAACGCGAAAAGGGCATTACGATCAAGAGCCACGCGATACAGATGGAATACACCGCCCGCGACGGGCAGCAATATACGCTCAACCTGATCGACACCCCGGGACACGTTGACTTCTCGTACGAAGTGTCGCGCGCCATCGCCTCGTGCGAAGGCGCGTTGTTGGTCGTCGACGCCACGCAGGGCATTCAGGCGCAGACCATATCGAACCTCTACCTGGCCGTGGGGCACGACCTGGAAATCATCCCCGTGCTGAACAAGATCGACATGGATTCGGCCATGATCGACGAGGTGAAAGACCAGGTGATCGACCTGATCGGCTGCAAGGACGAGGATATCCTGCTGGCCTCGGGCAAGACGGGGCTCGGCGTGGAAGAGGTGCTGGAGGCCATCGTGGGGCGCATACCGGCGCCGCAGGGCGACGAGAACGCCCCGTTGCAGGCGCTGATCTTCGACTCGGTGTTCAACCCCTTCCGCGGCATCATCGCCTATTACCGCGTATTCAACGGCACGCTCCGCAAGGGCGACCACGTGAAGTTCTTCAATACGGGCAGCCAGTACGACGCCGACGAGGTGGGCGTGCTGAAACTCAAGATGCAGCCCCGCACGGAGATCAGGGCGGGCGACGTGGGGTATATCTGCTCGGGCATCAAGACCTCGTCGGACGTCAAGGTGGGCGACACGATCACCTCGGTGACCGCCCCGGCAAAGGAAGCCATCGCGGGCTTCGAGGACGTGAAGCCGATGGTCTTCGCGGGCGTCTACCCCGTGGAGGCCGACCAGTACGAAGACCTGCGCGCCTCGCTCGAAAAACTGCAGCTCAACGACGCCTCGCTGACGTTCGAGCCCGAAAGCTCGCTGGCGCTCGGCTTCGGGTTCCGCTGCGGGTTCCTCGGGCTGCTGCACATGGAGATCATCCAGGAGCGGCTCTACCGCGAGTTCGACATGGACGTGATCACCACCGTGCCCAACGTCTCGTACCGCATTACCACGACGCAGGGCGACGTGGTGGAGGTGCACAACCCCTCGGGGCTGCCCGAGGTGACGAAGATCGCCAAAATCGAGGAGCCCTATATCCTGGCGCAGATCATCACCAAGGCGGAATTCCTGGGCAACGTCATCAAGCTCTGCATCGACAAGCGCGGCGTGATGAAGAACCAGACCTTCATCACGCAGGATCGCGTAGAGGTGAATTTCGACATGCCCCTTTCGGAGATTGTTTTCGACTTCTACGACAAGCTCAAAAGCATTTCGAAAGGCTATGCCTCGTTCGACTACCACCGCACGGGCTACCAGCCTTCGAAGCTTGTCAAGCTGGACATCCTGCTCAACGGCGAGCCGGTCGACGCGCTCTCGTCGCTGACCTATACCGACCATGCCTATGATTTCGGGCGCAAGATGTGCGAGAAACTCAAGGAGCTGATCCCGCGCCAGCAGTTCGACATCGCCATACAGGCCGCGATCGGCGCCAAGATCATAGCCCGCGAAACGGTGAAGGCCGTGCGCAAGGACGTGACGGCCAAATGCTACGGCGGCGACATATCGCGCAAGCGCAAGCTGCTCGAAAAACAGAAGAAAGGCAAGAAACGCATGCGTCAGATAGGCAACGTGGAGGTGCCGCAGTCGGCATTCCTCGCCGTTTTGAAAATGGATTAACCGGGAACAGACCATGAAGAAGACCATCATCGACCTTTTCGAGGACTCCGTCGTAAAGTACGGGGCAAAGACATTCCTGCTGGAGAAAAAACACCGGGCATTCGAACCCACGACCTATGCCGAGACCAGGGAGCAGGCGCTCGAGACCGGCGCGGGGCTGGCCGCGGCGGGCATACGCCCCGGGGACAAAGTGGCGATACTCTCGGAGGGGTGCAATGCATGGATCACTTCGGAACTGGGCGTCTTCTATGCCGGGGCGGTCAGCGTGCCGCTGTCGGTGAAACTCGAAGAGTCGAACGACCTGCTGTTCCGTATGCGTCATGCCGAAGTCAGGGCGCTGTTCGTATCGAAATACCAGCTCTCCAAGATCCGGCGCATACGCGCGGAGCTGCCGCAGGTGGAGCATATCATCGTCATCGGGCATATTCCGCTCGAAGCGGGCGAGACGGCGCTCGGGACGCTCCGGCGCATGGGCCGCGACTACCTGGCGGCAAACAGGGAGGAGTTCCTCGCAATCGGCCGTTCGATCCGCAACGACGACTACGCGACAATCACCTACACGTCGGGCACCACGGCCGACCCAAAAGGCGTCGTGCTGACGCACCGCAACTACACGGCCAACGTCGAACAGTCGCTCTCGCGCATCGACATCCCGCCATATTACCGGACGCTCATCATCCTGCCGCTGGATCACTGCTTCGCGCATGTCGTGGGGTTCTATATCATGATCGCATGCGGGGCGACGGTCGCAACCGTGCAGGTGGGCGCCACACCGATGGAGACGCTCAAGAACATCCCGCAGAACATCCGCGAGGTGCGGCCGCATTTCCTGCTGTCGGTGCCGGCGCTGGCCAAGAATTTCCGCAAGAACATCGAATCCTTGATCCGCGCCAAGGGGCGTTTCACGGAACGGCTCTTCAATTTCGCGCTCCGCACGGCCTATGTCTACAACAGGGACGGGTACAGCAAGGGACACGGCTGGCGCATAGTGCTCTGGCCGCTGGTAAAACTCTTCGACGCGGCGCTGTTCCGCAAGGTGCGGGAAGCGTTCGGCGGGAGCCTCAGGTTCTTCGTGGGCGGCGGCGCGCTGCTCGACGCGGAGCTGCAGCGGTTCTACTACGCCATCGGTATCCCGATGTTCCAGGGTTACGGCCTCTCGGAAGCGACGCCCGTCATCTCGACCAACTCGCCCAAGTACCACTGGCACCGGTTCGGGTCGTCGGGCAAGATACTGATCCCGCTCGACCTGAAGATCGTCGACGAAACGGGACGGGAGCTTCCCCGCGGACAGAAAGGCGAGATCGTGATCCGCGGCGAGAACGTCATGGCCGGATACTGGAAAAACCCCGAGGCGACGGCCGACACCCTGCGCAACGGATGGCTGCACACGGGCGACATGGGGTATGTCTCGGAAGACGATTTCCTCTATGTGCTGGGGCGTTTCAAGAGCCTGCTGATCGCCAGCGACGGCGAGAAATACAGTCCCGAAGGCATGGAAGAGGCGATCGTGGACAAGTCGCCCTACATCGACCAGATCATCGTACACAACAACCAGAGCCCGTTTACGGGCGCCATCGTCGTGCCGAACCGCGAGGCCTTGCGGCGCGAACTGGACAGCCGCGGGGTAGCGGCCGAAAAACGGGCGGAGACCGCGGCGGCGATCCTCGGCGGCGAAATAGACCGTTACCGTGCGGGCGGCATCTTCGGCGGGGAGTTCCCCGAACGGTGGCTGCCGGCGGGGCTGGCGATCGTAGACGAGCCTTTCACCGAACAAAACGGATTGGTAAACAGCACGATGAAGGTCGTACGCAACAAGGTCGAAGAACACTTCCGCGACAGGCTGGAATACCTCTATACACCCGAGGGGCGCGACCTGAAAAATCCGAAAAACCTGGCATCGCTGAAAAAAATTGTCGATTGATGTGAATTTGATACCCGGAAAACTTGAAAAATAAAAAAAAGCGGAGTATATTTGTACTCCGAAATGCGGGAGTAGCTCAGTGGTAGAGCATCAGCTTCCCAAGCTGAGGGTCGCGGGTTCGACCCCCGTTTCCCGCTCAGAAGAGGCCTCAAGGGGTCTCTTTTTTTGTGCACGGCGCCACGGCACAGCATGAGGCTGTCCTGCGAGTAGCCCAAAACAAAAATCACCCCCGTCCGCAGCATGTTCGGACGGGGGTGAAGCCGTAAATCGGGGACTTGTTACGCAGTCCCGTTCAATGGCAAGGCAATGTCGGCCTGTCAGAAAGTGCGGCCCTGGAAAATATTACCCTCGGAGAGCGGCAGGAGTTCGCCCCGCAGCGTGATGCGCCGCGAGTTGAAATTAGGCGAGATGTCCACGCTGGCCTGGTTGCCCCCGTTGGGAAGGTTGATATAGACCTGTGCGGAAATCCCCGTGCCGATGACGTTCATCGATACACGGATGTTCCCCTTCTTGTCCACGCTCTGCCTGTAATCCGAGGTGCTGCCCGAGACCGTTACGCCGCCAAGGCCGTTGGGGCCGCTCACGGGGATGTCGAAAGCCACCTGCACGACGGCCTTGTCGCCCTGCACGGCGACGAAATTGGTATTGGACGAAACCTGCGCCGTCGAACCCGACTTGAAGCTCACCTGGTCGGCTTCGAGTACGAAATCCTTGGCCTCGATAGCCTTCCTGGCCTCCTCGAAAGCGAGCCGGTCGCGTGCGTCCTGTTCGGCCTTCATCTGCTTGCGGGCCATTTTCCTGGAATTCGCGTCCTGCGACTGGGCATAGCCCGTACCGGCACCGGCAAGCAGGATTGCAACGGTTAAAATCATCAGCTTTTTCATATCCGTTCTGTTTTAATCTATTCTCTCTCATATACAATAGCGTTGCCGGAGTCGGATTTATTATATAAAAAGTCGATTTTATTGCCGGGACAACGGGCGGGAGTGCCGCCGGGAGCTGAAACCACATGCCGCAAAACCTCGCTGCCACCCGTCCGTTGGCGGCAAGTACAACAGAGGCGGCAGAGGCGGCAAGGGCGGCAAGGGCAACAGAGGCGGCAAGGGCGGCAAGGGCGGCGACAGGGACAGTGGATTATGCCCGAAGCGATTATTTGATTATCTTTGCCCGGTCTGCCGGGAGTTTCGGCAGGCGCGAACTACTAAACACAAACCGATGTCAACGATTTCGGCGGCGGCATTTGCGGACACGAAGCCGCATTACGACATACTCGACGGATTGCGCGGAATTGCGGCGCTGACCGTCGTGTGGTTCCATATTTTCGAAGCCTTTGCGACCAGCCACCTGGATCAGAGGATCAACCACGGCTATCTGGCCGTCGATTTCTTCTTCATACTCTCGGGGTTCGTAATCGGGTACGCCTATGACGACCGCTGGAAAAAGATGACGGTCACGGAGTTCCTCAAGCGCAGGCTCATCCGCCTGCATCCCATGGTCGTGATCGGTGCCGTGATCGGTGCCGTCATGTTCTATTTCCAGGGCTGCTCCGTCTGGGACGTGACCAAAGTCACGGTGCCGATGCTGCTGGCGGCGACGCTGATGAACGCCTGCCTGATTCCGGCAAGCCCCGGCACGGAAATCCGGGGGCTGGGCGAGATGTACCCGCTCAACGGCCCGAGCTGGTCGCTGTTTTTCGAGTACGCCGGAAATATCCTGTACGCCTTCTTCATCCGCAAACTTTCGACCGGGGCACTTTCCGTCGTGGTTTTCCTGGCCGGGTGCGGGCTGGCGGCATTCGCCGTCTGGGGGCCGCTGGGCGACATCTGCGTCGGGTTCGCCATGACCGAAGAAAATATGATCGGCGGTTCGCTGCGCCTGATGTTCGCGTTCTCGGCCGGTCTACTGCTCTCGCGCGTATTCAAACCCGTGCATATCCGGGGCGCCTTCTGGATATGCGGCCTGTGCGTCGTCGCCCTGCTGTCGGTTCCGCGCATCGGCGGCAGTGAGAATTTGTGGATGAACGGACTGTACGATACGTTCTGCGCCGTCGTCGCCTTCCCCCTGCTGGTTTTTCTCGGGGCGTCGGGCAAGACCACCGACAAAGTCACCGCCCGGGTGTGCAAATTCCTGGGGGACATATCCTATCCCCTCTACATGGTGCACTATCCCTTCATATACCTCTACTACGCCTGGGTCAAGAACGGCGACCTCACGTTCCGGGAGTCGCTGCCAGGTGCCCTGGCACTTTTCTTCGGTTCGGTAATCCTGGCATGGCTGTGCCTGAGGCTGTACGACGAACCGGTGCGCAAATTTCTGTCGAAGCATCTGCTGCGGAAGGGATAGCCCAGCAAGCGCCCCGGCCGGGAGCCCTCCCGCAACGCCGGGGAATTCCCCGCAAAGCCACCGGGTTTTGCGGGGATTATATATGTATATAGGTACACGGCGGACGGGAGAGGGCGGCAAGGCGACACGAGAAAGCGTACGGGAAAAGCGACTGAAGAAGGCGGATTGGAGAGGAGGATAGGGAACGCCCCACGGAAGGTTTCGAAAAAAAACTTATCGCTTTCGTTTCGAATCCCGGATATTTTTTATAGATTTGTAAAGGCCGCCGCAGGGTAGTCTCCGGCACGGGAACGGAATGCGGACAAAAGCGGCAACGACGCATCTATAACAACTCGAATATATGGAACAGTACATTTTGTCATTGGATCAGGGGACGAGCAGTTCCCGTGCGATCGTATTCGACCGGAAAGGGCAGATATGCTCGATGGCACAGCGGGAGTTCACGCAGATATTCCCCAAGCCGGGATGGGTGGAACACAACCCGCACGAGATATGGTCGTCGCAGGCTTCGGTGATCGCCGAGGCGATCGCGTCCATCGACATCAACGGCCTGAACATCGCGGGCATCGGCATCACCAACCAGCGGGAGACCACGATCGTGTGGGATTCGGAGACCGAAGAACCGGTCTACAACGCCATCGTCTGGCAGGATCGCCGCACCTCGGAGTACTGCGACCGGCTGAAGGCCGAGGGGCAGACCGAATTCATCCGGGAAAGGACGGGGTTGATCGTCGACGCCTATTTCAGCGCCACGAAGATCAAATGGATCCTGGACAACGTGGCCGGGGCGAGGGAGCGTGCCGAGAAGGGCAAACTGATGTTCGGCACGGTCGACTCGTGGCTCATCTGGCGCCTCACGCGCGGCGAGGTGCACGTGACGGACGTGAGCAACGCCTCGCGCACGATGCTCTTCAACATCCATACGCTGCAATGGGACGAGGAGCTGCTGAGGCTGTTCGGCATCCCCGCTTCGATGATGCCCCAGGTGAAGTCGTCGAGCGAGGTATACGGCGCGACGAAGACCACGATCTTCGCCCACAAGGTACCCATCGCGGGCATCGCGGGCGACCAGCAGGCAGCGCTGTTCGGGCAAATGTGCGTCGAGCCCGGGTCGGTGAAAAACACCTACGGCACGGGGTGCTTCCTGCTGATGAACAGCGGGGAAAAGCCCATCACGTCGTCGAACAACCTACTGACGACCATCGCATGGAAGATCGGCGACAAGGTCGACTACGCGCTCGAAGGGAGCATCTTCGTCGGCGGGTCGGTCGTGCAGTGGCTGCGCGACGGGCTGGGGATCATCCGCTCGTCGTCCGAAGTCGAAGCCCTGGCCGCTTCGGTACCCGACACCAACGGCGTCTATTTCGTGCCGGCGCTCACGGGGCTGGCGGCCCCGTACTGGGATCAGTATGCCCGGGGAGCCATCAGCGGCATCAGCCGCGGCACGACGGCCGCGCATATCGCCCGCGCGGCGCTGGAGGGGATCGCCTACCAGACGCTGGACATCGTGGGCGCCATGCAGCGCGACTCGGGCATCACGCTCCGGGAACTGAAGGTCGACGGCGGCGCGGCGCGCAACAACCTGCTGATGCAGTTCCAGTCCGACCTGCTGGACACGCGCGTCATACGCCCGGGCGTGACGGAAACCACGGCGCTGGGTGCGGCTTACCTGGCCGGACTGGCCGTAGGCTACTGGGGAAGCATCGACGAAATCCGCCAGCAATG
Source organism: Alistipes sp. AM16-43 (assembly GCF_003435745.1). Lineage (NCBI taxonomy): Bacteria > Pseudomonadati > Bacteroidota > Bacteroidia > Bacteroidales > Rikenellaceae > Alistipes > Alistipes sp. AM16-43. Next base: position 606,210 of record NZ_QTUQ01000001.1, on the reverse strand, counting down.
GCAGGCGGAGCACGTATTCGAACCCACGGCCGACCGCTCGCAGATCGGGAAGGCCGTCGCAGGGTGGGAAGACGCCGTACGCAGGGTACTGCGCAACAGCAAAGACTAAAATACCGGGATTATGGAAATCACACTGTTTACCAAGTGCCTGTTCGAATTCATCGGGACACTGGTGCTCGTACTGCTGGGCGACGGGGTCGTCGCATCGACGGTACTGAAACAATCGAAAGGTTTTAACGGCGGATGGGCCGTAATCACAATCGCGTGGGGCCTGGCCGTGATGTGCGGCGTGCTGATCGCGGGCCCCTATTCGGGGGCGCACCTCAACCCCGCGGTCTCGGTCGGGCTGGCCGTGGCGGGGTCGTTCCCGTGGGCGTTCGTGCCCGGGTACATCGCGGCACAGCTGCTGGGCGGTTTCTGCGGGGCCGTACTGGTCTATGTCTATTACAAAGACCACTTCGACGCCACGGACGACCCGGCGACCAAGCTCGGCGTATTCTGCACCATGCCCGCGATCATGGACAAGCCGCGCAACCTCTTCTGCGAATTCCTCGGCACGTTCCTGCTGGTGTTCGTGATCCTGGCCATCGGCAACGAACAGAACACCCCCGAAATCGGGATGGGAAGCCTCGGAAGCCTGCCCGTGACGATGCTCATCATGGCCATCGGCATGTCGCTGGGCGGCACGACGGGCTATGCCATCAACCCGGCGCGCGACCTGCCTCCGCGTGTGGCCCACAGCATCCTGCCCATCAGGGGGAAGGGCACGAGCGGGTGGGGTTACAGCTGGGTACCCGTAACGGGGCCCGTACTGGGCGCACTCGCCGCAGGGCTGATTTACGGATGCGTCTATATGTGCGGCTGACGGCAGCAGCCCCCATACCTCCTCCATGGCCGCTCCTGACAGGGGAGCGGCTTTTTCGTATCCGGCAGGAAGCGGGGAGGGGAGGCCGAAAGCGAATAATCATCATAAACCGTTACCGTGCCGGACATGACCGCGACGGAAACCGGTTTCCGGGGTGAATATTTCATTTAGTCCGCTAAATTTCAGATAAATAAAACAGGAGGTGGATCCGGAGGCAAATCCGGGCATTAAATATTGCATTATCAGTATATTATATATAAATGACAGTCCCTGCAAATACGCTTCAAAGGCCACTAAAGCACACAATATCATCGACATAAATGCGGATAATTGGCTATAATTTTGTATCTTTGCACCCAGTGACCAACTCTTCTTATTAAATTTACTTGATTATGTATTCGCCAGATTCCGCCTTTACGGGGCGGCATCCGGTTGTCGGGCCATACCCGGCCAGGATGACACGCACCCGTAATTATGAATTCGACTTCATGTCGTGTTTCTCGAAACACATCTCCGACTACGAGAAAGCCGGGCGCAAAGGCTCGGCTGCGAACTACCGGTCGTCATACAGGCTGCTGCTGAGTTTCCTCGACGGCCAGCACCTGACGTCGCAACACCTCTCGGCCCGCTGGGCAGAGCGTTACGAACGCTGGCTCAGGGCACGGGGCGTGACAACCAACACGGTGACGTTCCACCTGCGCAACCTGAGGGCAGTCTACAACCGATCCGTAAAAAAACGGCTCATACCGGCCTCGTTCCCAAATCCCTTCACCCATCTGACCGTCAGGCAAACCGTAACGCGCAAACGGGCGCTGTCACGCGAAACCATCAAACGGATATGCACGGCCGACTTCTCGGCGCTGCATCCCAAGTACTCCCTCGCACGCGACATCTTCATGTTCAGTTTCTTCACCCGCGGCATGTCGTTCGTAGATATGGTCTACCTGCGCAACAGCGACATCCATGACGGCGTATTGACCTATGCACGCCACAAAACGGGGCAGATGCTCTCGATGCGCATCGAGCCGCAGCTGCAGCACATCATCGACCGTTATAGCAATGCTTCGCCCTATATACTCCCCGTACTGGCAAAAGACGACAGCTATGACAATTACCGCCAGCAGCAGCGCGAGCTGAATAAATTTATCCGAAAAATCGGAGTCCTGCTCAATATCCCGGAACCGCTGACATTCTATGTCGCACGACACTCATGGGCAACTCTGGCCCGTGATTGCGGCACACCGCTCACGGTGATCAGCGCCGGGATGGGACACACGTCCGAACGGACGACGCGCATCTATCTCGCACAACTCGACCACAACATCATCGACAAAGCCAATCGAAAAATCATCGACCTACAGTAAAAGGCGGTTTCGTAAAATATCCGGATTTTTTGGTTAGAAGGAATAGAAACAGGCAACAAAAAAATCAAGACCCATTATTACCAATAATGGGTCTCTTTTGGCGTATGTGCTTGGTTACCAGTCGGTAAATACGCTGTTTGGACACTTTCCCGAAGGCATGGTGGGGGCTTTCAGGACATTTTCGGTCTGTCCGGATGAAAAAGATAAATAAAACGATACAATATTCTTATTTTCAGTTTATTACGCTGAGGTGTGCGTTTTTTCCTCCTGAAAAATTTGGTTATGAATATAATTAATTCTATTTTTGCAAATGAATTGAAACGTCTATAATACAACTTATTACGATTTCAAGATACATTATTGGTAATAATGGGTCACGAACAATGCACACAAGCCACTGGTTACTAACAATTTACATTCGATGTTTTCCGCAAGAATCCTGTGGGCGGTAAAGATACTGCTCGTACTGCACAAGGCGTCGGAAGCAGGGACTCCCCTGATGAAAGGACGCGAGTTGCAGGCTGCATGTGTAGGCCCCGATACGGACACCTATATGTACCGCCGTACTTTACGGGAACTGGCGGCCAAAACGGACTACCTGATTTGCGTATTCCAGTCGGGAAGAACCTTCTACCAATGGAACCCGAACCACCGCCCGACGCTGTACGACCTGATCCGCAGGCTGGACGGTGGCATGCATGAAGTCTCGCACACGTTCTGGACATACGAAAATACACGCACGATGCAGCCCCTCCAGAAAGTGTGCAAGGAGTACGACAACCTCATTCAAACCTATCTATCAAAGATATACATAGAAGAATTGGAATCACCCGCCCTGTTCAGGCAAAGCCGGTTCCGGTTGCCGCAGGCAACGCCCCAGGTCACAGGGGAGACAGGAACAGGCTCGCTTTAGCCCCCTCACGTCAGCGAACAAAAACACATTCATGGAAAAACAAACAACCACCGACCATTTTCATCCTGTCGCTACCGGCAATCGCCGCCCCGGCATTGGCGGTAGCCGTAGCCTGCCACATGTACCGGACACGGCAGATAACACGAATAACGGACTCGCAACGAGACCATAGATACCGGGAAATTTCTAATCACTAAAACATTCAAACATGAAACGCCTCTATCTTATTGCCCTCTTTATCATCGTCAGCCTTACAGCCACGGCACAGGAAAACGGCAATCGCGATGCGCAGAACCGCATCGTGCGCGGCCCCTATGAAACGAACCGCTTTTTCGACAACATCTTCGTCGGCGTCGCCGGCGGTGTAAATATCTATTTCGGCGAACACGATTCCTACGGCAAATTCGGCAAACGCATGGCCCCGGCACTCGACGTCCATGTCGGAAAATGGTTCACGCCCTCGGTCGGCGCACGCGTCGGATACTCCGGCCTGCAGGCCAAAGGGTGGACGACCGCAGGCACCAAATACGCAAAGGGTGCCGACGGCAGCATGTTCAAGGAGAAATTCGGCGTGTCGTACCTGCATGCCGATGCAATGTGGAACTTCTCGAACGCCGTGAGCGGCTACAAGCAGACCCGCACCTGGAATTTCGTACCCTTCGTCGGAGTGGGTTGGGCGCGTTCCTACGGCAACGGCACCCACGACAACGAAATCGGCTTCGACGCAGGTCTGCTGAACGTAGTGCGCCTCTGCGATCTGCTCGACCTGACGCTCGAAGCTCGCTGCCTGCTGGTCAACCAGCGTTTCGACGGCGTGGGCGGCGGCCGCATCGGCGAAGGTATGCTCTCGGTAACGGCAGGGCTGTCGTTCAACCTGAACCGCCGCGGCTTCAAGCGAGCCTCGCAGGCTCAGCCCGTGGACTACACGTCGTACCTGGATCGTATCAGGCGGCTCGAAAACACCAACGAAGAACTCGCATCGCAGAATTCGGAACTGAGCAACGAGAACGAGAAGCTGCGCAACATGCCGCCCAAGGTAGTTGCCGCGCAGAAGGTATCCGCATCGCCCGTAGCGCTCTTCTTCAAGATCGGCAAGGCCACGCTCGACAAGAAAGAACTGACCAACCTCGAATTCTACGTGAAGAATGCCATGAAGGCCGACAAGGACAAGACCTTCACGCTGATCGGCTCGGCAGACAAGGATACCGGCACGAAAGAGATCAACCAGCGGCTGAGCGAACAGCGCATGGAGTATGTCTACAACCTCCTGAAGGACAAGTACGGCATCGACCCGTCCCGTTTGGTCAAGAAAGCCGAAGGCGACACCAACAACCGGTTCGCAGAGCCGGAACTGAACCGCGCCGTAATCGTGGAATAAGCAAGACAAATGGAGATTGGCAAACCCTAACGGACTTTACCGCATGCCCCGGACAGAGACATCGACCGCAGCGGGCGAAACCACCGGATCCGGCCGGGCGCCGCACTACCTGCTCGCCTACCTGGAAGAAGGCCGGGTTCGCGTATACGCCTCCGGCAAACCCGGCCTATGGGTCGGACGGCAGCTTCCCGAAGCGGAAGAGGCGCGCGTCGAAGCGGAACTGCAGCGGATCCACCGAACGGGACAAAGGACAGGCATCGTCGAAATATGCCTGTCCGCGGCGGGGGTGCAGCGCGGCATGCGCGTGCTCTGCGTAAGGGCGTAGCGCCAACCCGAAACGGACATGGAATAAAAGCAACTACACATAATAAAAAAGACCATGAAAAAACAAACTATGACTTACGAAGCACCGGAGCTGTACCTGATCTCCGTATGCGTGGAAAAAGGATTCGCGGCAAGCAGCAGCATCGAACCGGGAACCGACGGCGGTGAGCTGGGCGGAACCAGGTCGCTCTCTTACGATGACTACGAATAGCGACGCATCCATTGGGAATTAACGACAAAAACAGAAAATGCACCATGAAAAAATTATTCGTTATAGCAATGCTCGCAACGGTCGGCATGGCCGCGTGCAGCAAGGACGATACGGCTCCGGCCGGCTGCCCGAAAAAGTATGTCCAGGTAACCATCCCCGAGGAGATGGTTTCCGGGGAGACCCGTACTTCCATCGACGGCACCACGACCAACTGGGTGGCCGGCGACAAAGTCGCCGTGCTCCTCTACGACGGAGCTGCGACGATGACATGCGAGTTCACGGCCGACAAGTCGGGCCCGACCACGACGTTCTCGGGCGAGGTGCCCATCGGTTCCTACTCGCTGGCGGCGGCTTATTATCCGTACGACTGCAACGCCACGTTCGACGCCGTGAACAAGACCTTCAAGCACACCTGGGGATCGGAATACTGCACGGACAACCTGGCTGCCTATGACTTCATGTATACGAACATCTGGGAGGAGCCGTTCGAAATCAACGAGGCGACGACCCAACTGCCCGTACACTTCACGTTCAAACCGCTGATGGCCCGCATCAAGATCTCGCTCGGACTGGGTGCGAACGAAACGCCCAAGAAAGTCATCCTGGAGACCGACAGCAACGTATTGCCGACCTCCGGTACGATCGACGCCCTGGAGAACTTCACGGCATCGTCCGTAACCAATTCGATCGCAGTTCCCACGAACCGGAAAGAGTTCGTAGTGGGCCTGCTCCCCGTGGGCATCCACTCGACCATGACCGTGAAGGTAATGACTACCGACGGGCTGACCTACTCGGACAAGTCGTTCACGCTGGCCGGCCTGAAGCGCAACCACCACTACACGATGAGCGTACCCTGCAACAAGAAAACGGTGACGATCACCGTACCCGATGCCATCGACCAGAAGTACGGTACGCATACCTATCAGGACAACGGATTCTACACGGTCGATTCCCAATACGACCCGGAAGGAATTTTCAATGACTGGTATTTTTACCAGGCAGAGATCAAGAGCGACAAGAACGGCGACGACAAACTCAAGAAGAACCGCATCCAGCTGCAGGTTCCTGCGGGCTTCAACAACGCAAACAACGGCGCTTTCGTGACGGCCCCGATCCAGTGCGAGGGTTCGAAAACCGTGAAGGTATCCTTCGAGGTAGCGACCAACCGTATAGGCAATATTGAGTATAGGATCGGCGTAACGGGCAACGGCCCGATCACCGAATCGTGGCTCCGCGACAGGAACAACATCCTGAACGGCAACGACCAAAAGTGCAAATCCGGTACGCAGACCCATACGTTTACGGTCACCAACGGACAGCGTCTCATGATCAAGATACTATCTACCGCAGGATCTTACCACGTAGAGTTCGCGGATTTCACCTATACGGTCGAATAATTTCGATATAATAATTTTTCAGATCGGGACGGAGCAGGATACCGTCCCGATTTATCTATAAACCGAATCTGATGAAAGCAGCATACACAAAGCCGGAATTGGAGATACTCGTAATTGCGGCCGAAGCAGGATTCGCGATTTCACAGCCGCACGGCAGCGAACTCGGGCCGGGCCCGGTGGATTATGCGGACGACGAGTATTGAATTACAAACAGCCAATTCGAACCTGACGTTATGAAACACAAACCTATTTTCCGACTCGCGCTGCTCGCGCTCCTGCTGGCCGGTTGCGGAAAGGATACGACAGAACTGCCCGAAGGGCCCGAAACACCCGCGACAGGGGGCGATGCCATCGTCTGCCGGTTGTCGATCGGCAATGAAGCGCCCGACCCCACGGACGAAACCCGTACGGCTTACGGCCCGCTACAGGACGGTTATTACCCGATCTATTGGCGCAATGCCGACCGCGTGGGGATCATCTGCCCGCAGACGACCCCGCAATGGGCGGAGGTCGAAGTCAGCGTCTCCGGGGCGACCGAAAGCGAAGCCGACCTGAGCGACACGGGGATGCAGTGGGGGAGCAGTCCCAGCTACGATTTTTACGCCTTCTACCCGGCAGACGCCGTCCAGGCCAACAGCGGCTCGATCGTCGCGACGGCAATCCCGGCCGTACAGACCTACCACAACGGCGAATGCAACATGCAGTATGCCTATATGGCGGCATGCACCCAAGGGGTGGAACGCGGAGGGGAGGTGCCCTTCAGGTTCCGCCCGCTGATGACCACGGTTACGATCCAGGTGGGATTCTCGGAGGCCGCGGAGGTACAGAAGCTCGTGCTGTCGAGCGAGAACGGCCCCATAGCGGGCGGCTTCACGTTCGACATCGAAACCGACCGGTGCACGGTCATCCCGGGCAAAGGATCGAACGTGCTGGCCCTGCACCTGATGTCGGGGGACGTCCCCTACATTCAGCTCAGCGCAGGGTCGAAGGTCGCGGTCACGGCGTTCATGCTGCCGCAGGACATCGAGGGGCTCACGCTTTCCGCCGTCACCACGCAGGGCAGAACATACAGCTACACGACCCCGGCAACGCTCAGGGCCGGGCACCGTTATTCGTTCACGATCGGCGACATGCAGGCACAGGCGCAACAGACCTCGGAAGATTATTCCGACTGGATGGCCTACCTGCCCGACAACACCTACCTGTCGCAGGTTTCCATCCCCGGGTCGCACGACGCCTGCACGATCTACGGTTCGCACTACGAGTACAAAGGCGGGATGCCCGGCGAAAGATACCACTTCAAATGGTTGCAGAACGTCGTATTCGGCTATATGAACACGACCAAGATCATCAAGGCACAGGAGCTCTCCATCGAAGAGCAGCTTGCGGCCGGGGTTCGCATGTTCGACCTGCGCCCCTCCTCGTCGAGCTCCTCGGTGCGCGACCTCCCGATCCATCACGGCATAGCCCCGCTGGGCGACCCGACGCTGGGCGGCTACGCCCCGGGCAGCTCCGGTCGCCAGGAACTTTCGCCCTTCATGCTTTCGCACCTGCTCGACCGTTTCGTGCGATTCCTCGACGAACATCCGGGCGAGACGGTGCTCGTGCACATGAAATACGAGAACACGAGCACCAGCGCCAATAAGACGGGATGGGACAAAAGCGTGGCCAGCCTGATCAAATCGCATTGCAGCGGCTATGTGGCCGACTTCCACCCCCTGATGACGCTGGCCGACGCCCGCGGCAAGATACTCTTCGTGATCCGCGAGGATTACAAATCGTCGAACAACGGCCGGTATTTCGGCGCCTACCTGAACTGGACGCACGACAAGGTGGTCTTCGACACGACGCTCAGCGGCAACGGCGTGGGGCAGGCCCCGATCCGCGTGAACGACCTCTACAACATCAAGAACGGGGCATCGGACGGCAAGACCAAGTATGCGGCCATCGACGAGTGCATCGCCTATACCTATAATACGGACGACCCGACGCGGTGGTGCATGAATTATGTGAGCTGCTACGACACGGCCCATTGCAGCGTGTCGGGGATCAGCCTGTTCGGCGCCGTGGGCGACTACGACTACTGCGCGAACAAGTACAACAGGTATACGGCCGACAAGATCGACAGGTACGATTTCCGCGGGAACGTCGGCATCGTGCTGATGGACTTCGCGGCGGCATCGCACGCCACGATGACCTACGGGCAGACCTACTCGAACATGCAGGTCTACGGCGACGACCTGGTCAGGGCCGTGATCTGCAACAACAACAAGTGGAACCTGCGGCGCAACGAATAACCCCCGGAGGCTCCCGCCGCCGGCACGCGCCCCGGCAGGACGCCGGAACGACACCGAAGAAAAACCTCCCGGGCTTCCCGGGAGGTTTTTGCACACACAAACATTAACAATACAAACAACGCAATGGCTGAATAGATCTGTTGTTCCGGATACAAAGGTGGGGGTAATTTCCGGGTCGTACAATCGCCATAAATGAGTATTTTACGTCCGGGCACTCCCAATTTATGGTGAAAGCCCCGGCGGAAGGGCGTGATCTGCAATTTTTTATTTTGAATTTCGAAATAATGCACTATCTTTGCAAGCAAATTCCAATGTCCCGGCGCCCGCCGGGGTTCTGAAAATCACTTTGAAATAGAAATATATGCAGGATTTGAAAGCGCTCGAAGGGAAAAGCCTCGTCGAACTGCGTGAAATAGCAAAAGCTATCGGTATCGGGGACACCACATTGAAGAAGCGCGAACTGATCGAGAAAATCGCCGGGTTCTCCGCTTCCGAAGGCGCCCCCGCAGAAAATAAAGAGAAAAGAGGACGAGGCCGGAAAAAGGAGGTTCCCGCAACGGAAATGCAGCAGACGGCAGCCATAGCCGAACCTGCCGCCGCAAAGGCGGAAACCGCTCCCGAAACCGTTCCCCAGGCCCCGCGAGGCCGCCGGCCGCGCATCACCAATACGAAGACCGAAAACACCGCACCAGCACAGCGTCCGCCCGTCACGGTCGCCGGCCCCCCTGCCGAGCCGGAGCTCCCGATGGAAAGCGCCCCGGCACCTGCACCAGCGGCAGCGGCAGAAACCGTACAGGCACCCCGCGAGGAGAAGGCCGAGCCCAAGCGCCGCGGCCGCAAGCCCAAGGCACAAGCACAAGCACAGGAAGAGGCAGCAGAACCCGCCGCCGCAACACCCCCGGCTGCCCCGGCTGCCCAGGCAGCCCAGACTACCCAGGCAGCAGCCGATGCGCAATCCTTCGACGGCGAGGTGATCACCAAGGACGATTTCGCCGGGGAGATCGAGGGCGAAGGCGTGCTGGAGATCATGCCCGACGGATACGGGTTCCTGCGTTCGGCCGACTACAACTACCTGAACTCGCCCGACGACATTTACGTTTCGCCGTCGCAGATCAAACTCTTCGGGCTGAAGCCCGGCGACACGGTGAACGGCGCCATACGCCCGCCGAAGGAGGGGGAGAAATATTTTCCGCTGGTACGCGTGAACGAGATCAACGGCCTGGCGCCGGAGTTCATCCGCGACCGCGTACAGTTCGAATTCATGACGCCGCTCTTCCCGAGCGAGAAATTCTGCCTTACGGGCAACGGACACAACAACATGTCGACGCGCGTGGTCGACCTCTTTTCGCCCATCGGCAAGGGACAGCGCGCGCTGATCGTAGCACAGCCCAAGACGGGTAAGACGGTGCTCATGCAGTCGATCATCAACGCCATCGCCGACAACCATCCCGAAGTATACATCATCGTGCTGCTGATCGACGAACGCCCGGAGGAGGTGACTGAGATGGCCCGCAACTCCAAGGCCGAGGTCGTGGCATCGACCTTCGACGAACAGGCGTCGCGCCATGTGAAAGTCGCGGAAATGGTACTCGACAAGGCCAAGCGCATGGTCGAATGCGGACACGACGTGGTGATCTTCCTCGACTCGATCACCCGCCTGGCACGTGCCTACAACTCCGTCCAGCCCGCATCGGGCAAGGTGCTCTCGGGCGGTGTGGATGCCAACGCGCTCCACAAACCCAAGCGTTTCTTCGGTGCAGCCCGCAACACGGAGGAGAAAGGGTCGCTGACGATCATCGCCACGGCGCTGATCGACACCGGTTCGAAGATGGACGAGGTGATTTTCGAAGAGTTCAAGGGCACGGGCAACATGGAGCTCCAGCTCGACCGCAAGCTCGCCAACAAACGTGTCTACCCGGCAGTCGACGTCATCGCATCGGGTACGCGCCGCGAAGACCTGCTCCTGCCGCGCGACGTGATGAACCGCACGTGGGTGCTGCGCAAATACCTTTCGGACATGACGCCCGTCGAGGCCATGGAGTTCCTCCAGAAGCAGATGGGAATGACCAACACCAACGAGGAGTTCCTCGCCACGATGAACCATTAAACAACCACAAAACCCACTGATAGAATGAAAAACCTGATTATCCTGCTGTCATGCCTGCTGTTCGCCGGCAGCGTATACGGATGGGGACAAAAGGGGCACGACGTCACGGCCTACATCGCAGAGTGCCACCTCACGCCCGAAGCCGCCCAAAAGATCGACAAGGTGCTCAACGGCCATTCGCCCGTGTACTACTGCAACTGGATGGACATTGCCAGCCACACCCCCGAATACAATTACACCAAGACGTGGCACTACCTGAACATCGACGAGGGCCAAACCCTCGAAACGATGCCCCGGAACCCCAAAGGCGACGTGCTGACGGCCGTCACGACGCTCGTCGCCGAGCTCAAGGCCGGCGGGCTGGCACCCGAGGCGGAGACCGAGAAGCTCAAGATGCTGATCCACCTGGTCGGCGACATGCACTGCCCGATGCACACGGGGCGCCTGTCGGATATCGGTGGCAATCAGCGCCCGGTGCTGATGTTCGGACGCAGAACGAACCTCCACTCGGCCTGGGACTCGGCGATCCTCGAAGCCGGGCACAAGTGGAGCTACACCGAGTGGCAGGAACAGATCGACCGCTTGACGGATGACGAGGCGGCACTGGTACAGGCCGGGGAGCCGCAGGACTGGCTGAAGGAGACCCATGCGATCTGCGTCGGCATCTACGAGGACAGCCCCGAAGGGACGAAAATATCCTACGATTACGTGGACAAATACACGCCCGTCATCGAGCAGCAGTTCGTCCGGGGCGGCTACCGGCTGGCACGCCTGCTGAACGAGATTTACCGCTGACCGTAGGTGCAAAATAAAAGAGAACGGGCTTGCAGTCGCTGCAAGCCCGTTTTCCGTCCTGCGGCAGTGCGGCAAAGATGTATTTCGGCCGTTTCGGCCGCACAAAAATCCGGGCTAAGCGCTAAGGGACAAGACCGGGGCATGCAGGGGAGCACTGCATGCGGCGCAGGGCCCCGGCAACGGATCGGGGCGGATAATTTTATCCGGCAAAATACCCGCGGAAATAAAAGTTATATTAATTTTGCAGGCATGAGATACCTAACCGCCATACTCTTCGGCCTGCTTGCTGCCGGATGCGGCGACAAGGCCGCGGACAACCTGATGACCCAGGCTTCGGTGCTGATAGAGGAGCATCCCGACAGCGCCTTGCTGGCTCTCCGGCAGATAGACCCCTCGGCCATTTCACCGGCGGCCGACGCCCGGCGGCGCCTGCTGCTCGCGCAGACCTACTCCCGCACAGGTGCCGAGGCTGACAAGGATTCGCTGACCGCCCCCGCACTGGATTATTACGAGCGCCACGGCTCCGGGGCCGAGCGTGCCTATGCCTGGTATTTCGACGCAAAGGTACACCACAATGCCGGCGACCTGGGACGGGCGATCAAAGGCTACACACAGGCGATGCTCTACGCCGAACGCAACCGCGACAAGGCGGGAACCACAAAACTGCTCATGGCACTGTACCACACGCTGGGGCTGCTGTACCTCGAACAGGGATACGACACCGAGGCCGAAGAGGCATTCTCGAAAGCCGTCGCCGCGGCGCAGGAGACCGGCAGTGCGGAACTGGAGGGATACAGCCGCTACATGCTCTCGTCGGCACAGTATGCCAACGGCCGCTATGCCGCGGCCATCGAAACACTCTCCCCGCTGGTCGGGGCACGCGACACGATGGCATTCCGTTTCTTCGCCCAGCAGATCACCCTGCAAAACCTGATATACCACACCTTCGCCGAAGACTGGAGCACCGGGCAGTTGCTCGAGGAGCGGGCGCGCATCGACATGCACGAACTATGGATAGCCCCGCTGACGCACGGCCCCGCATCGGCCGACGACGATGACCGCACGCTTTACGACATCGCTTCGGCCATCATTTTTTACCGGGCGGAGCAGCCCGATTCGGCACAATACTACATAGACCGCTCGCTGGCGCACATCAAACGCTTCAACCAGAACAACATAGGGCTCTACACGATCGCCTCGGCCATACACCACCGCCGCGGGGAGGACGGCAAAGCCTATGCCTGTGCCATGCAGTACATCGGCAAGCGCGATTCGCTCGACAAGGCACGGCAGGGGGTATCGGTGGCCGAGCTGGAAAAGAGATACCGCACGGCCAACGAAACGGCGCTCCGCGAGGCGGGGCTGCGTTACCGAATCTGGATCGCCACGCTGGCATGCCTGTTGCTGGCCGCGGCCGTTACAGGGGCGATGGTGGGCTACCGGCGCAAACTCCGGCACCGGGACGCGCAGCTGAGCGAATACCTCACGCTGCTGGAATCCTACCGGGAATCGCACGACAGCCTCACCTCGCGGCTCGATGCCTCGAACGAGCGCGAGGCCGCCGTCAAGGCTTCGCTCGAGGGGCGGTTCGCCCTGCTGCGCGACATCGCCGCAACCTACTACACCTATGGCGAAGGGGAACGGCTGGCGAGGAAGGTGAAGGAGCTGGCACTGAGCCCGGCGATGCTCGCGGACATCGTCCGCATGGCAGACCTCTACAACGACCGGGCGGTCACGCGCCTGCGCCGCCAACTGCCGGGGTGGACGCCGCGCAACTACGATTTCGCAGCGCTGGTCGTCGCCGGGTTCTCGGCGCAGGAGATCAGCGTGATGCTCGACATGACGCTGAACGGGGTCTACACGCTCAAATCGAAACTCAAACGCCGGATCGCCGAATCGGGGGCTGCGGACAGGGAGTTTTTCACCCGTTTTTTCGCATAGCAAGGGCGCCCGGCGCGCCGGCAAGAATCCGCGGGATCGCACCCTCTGTAAATCAACATTTTACACACAAACAAGCAAGAATTATTCCGTACCGGCAAGCCGCATCGGGGCTTAACTTTGCAGGGAAACCAAATGAAAAAACCAAGCAAAGTTATGAGACGGACATTTCTTTTACTCGTATGCGCCCTGGCGCTTTTTTCCGTGAAACAGACCTGCGGGCAAATTGTGCGGGGGAGGGTGGTCGACCAGGAGCGGCAACCCGTGGTCGGGGTCGCGGTAGTGATGCTCGACACCGACTCGACCTACCTCGCGGCCGCGGCATCGGATGCCGACGGGCGTTTCGCCATCGCATCGGAGGTACGCCCCTACCGGCTGCTGTTCCAGCACCTCGCCTATGAGATGCAAACGCTTACGTCGGAGCACGACGAAGCCGGCGAGGTCGTCCTGCATGAATATACGAATGCGCTCGACGCTGTGGTCGTAGAGGGCGAAAAACCCATCGTGCGGGTCGAAGAGGGGCGGCTGGCCTATGACCTGGAAGCCGTATCGAAAGGCAAGGCGGTGAACAATGCCTACGAAGCCCTCACCCAGCTGCCGGGCGTCAGCGAACAGGACGGCGGGCTGACGCTTGCCGGCGCCGGGGGTGTCACGGTGATCCTGAACGGGAAGCCCTCGACGATGAGCGCCGAGCAGTTGGCGTCGCTGCTGCGCTCGACACCCGTCGAACGGATCGAGAAGGCCGAAGTGATGTACAGCACGCCGCCGCAGTACCATGTGCGCGGCGCGGCGATCAACCTCGTCCTGCGGCGCAGCCACGACTACTCGTTTTCGGGGGAGGTACACGCCAACTATACCAACCGGTTTTACAGCAACTGGGATGCCGGGGGCAACTTCGCCTTCTCCTCGCCCGAGTGGTCGGCCGAGGTAACCTATTCGGCCGGGCAGGCCAAGACCAAACGGATCATCGACCTCTACTCGCGGCATACGCTCGCGGACGGGGAGCATGAAATCGCCCAGAGGCAGAATATCACCAGCAAAGGGACATGGCACCGGCTGAGGGCCGCCGCAGAATACGCCCCGCAGGGCAAAGGACGCCTGAGCATTGCCTATACGGGCGCATACACCCCGCATACGAGCGGCCTCGTACGTGCCGACGGCAACCTGGTCAACTCGGTCAGCTCGCCCGGGGGCGACAACACGATGCACAACGCTGCGCTGCGCTACACGTCGGCCTCCGGGCTCGACCTCTCGGCGGACTACACGCATTACAGCTCGTGGCAGCTGGCCGCCATGCGGAACAGGTACGCCGACGGCAGCCGGACAGCGTTCGACGTGGTTTCGGGGCAGTCCGTCGACCGGGTAAATGTCAGCGCCGACCAGTCGCACGACCTGGGCAATGGCTGGGGCATGACCTACGGGGGCATCTTCAGCTGGGCGGGCGACCACGACTACCAGCGATACACGCTCTGCGAGGGCGACATCGCCACCGTCGATACCGATTCGCACCTCGACGAATACACGGGCAACCTCTACGCCGGGGTGAGCAAAGAGTTCGCCAAGGGGAGTTTCTCGCTGTCGCTGGCCGGGGAATACTACCGCGCGGGGGACTACGACAACTGGTCGCTCTACCCGCAGGCGACCCTGCTCCTGACACCCGCAGAGAAACATCTCGTACAGATTTCACTCTCGTCGGACAAGACCTATCCCTCGTACTGGGAGATGCAGCAGTCGACCTCCTACATCGACGGCTATTCGGAGATCCGGGGCACGCCCGGACTGCGGCCGTCGAAAAGCTACAACGGCCAGGCAATGTACATGTATAAGCAGAAGTATATCTTCATGCTGTTCTGGAACGAGATGCCCGACTACTTCGACCAAACCGCATGGCAGGCCCCTGATCGCCTGGCATTGGTCTACCAGACGCTCAACTGGAACACCAACCGCCAGTGGGGCGCCAACGTCATCGTACCGCTGCGCCCGGGCAAATGGCTCGATTCCCGGCTGACGCTGACCGGGATGCGGATGACCCAGCGCTGCGACGCCTTTCACGACCTGGCGTTCGACCGCTCCAAATGGCTGGGGGTGGTGCGCATGGACAACACGATCCGTCTGAGCCGCAAACCCGACCTGACGCTCGACCTCTCGGGCTACTATCAGAGCGCGGCCATCCAGGGGACTTACGACGTCGCCCCTTCGTGGAGCGTCAACGCGGGTGTCAAGTGGACGTTCGACAAGAGCCGGGCGAGCCTCTCGGTGCGCTGCAACGACATTTTCGAAAGTTCGCTCCCGTTCGCCAAAGTCCGTTACAAGGGACAGTACCTCGACATGGATTCCGGCACGTACACCCGTTCGGTGACGGTGCATTTCTCCTACCGTTTCGGCACATACAAGGAGAAGCGGCACAAGACGGTCGACACGTCGAGGTTCGGGCATTGACCGGATCCCGCAGGGCACGAAAAAAGGGCCGTCGCAAAAGACGGCCCTGTACTCGGAGCGGGAATCGAACCCGCACGACCATTGCTGGTCACAGGATTTTAAGTCCGGCGTGTCTACCTATTCCACCATCCGAGCCACTGCCTTTCGGCGAAAGGCGTCGGCAAAAGTACGAAAATTTTACGATTCGCCAAAATCTATATAATTTATAATCGTCCCCGTCTGGCCGGGGCCGAACCAGCGGATTTCCGGGTCGCGGCGGAACCAGGTAAGCTGCCGTTTGGCATATCGGCGCGAATTGCGCTTGATAAGTTCCACGGCCCGGTCATAGGAGATGCGTCCGTCGAAATAGTCGAAGAACTCCCGGTAGCCGACCGTCTGCAGGGCATTCAGACCGCGGTAGGGATACACCGCACGCGCCTCGGCTTCGAGGCCGTCGGCAAGCATCTGCCCGACACGGCGGTCGATGCGTCCGTACAACTCCTCGCGCGGCATGTCAATGCCGACCTTCACGATGTCGAAATCGCGCTTGCGACGCCGCCCAGTCCGCAGGCGGGAGTAGGGCAGTCCGGTTTGCAGGCAGACCTCCAGTGCCCGAACGACGCGCGCCGGGTTGCTGCGGTCGACCACCGCATAATAATCCGGATCGAGCGTCCGCAACTGCCCGGCGAGGGCTTCGAGCCCCTCCGTGCGGAGTCGCGCCGCCAATTCGCGGCGCAGGTTTTCATCGGCCTGCGGCAGGTCGTCCATGCCTTCGCACAACGCCTTGACATAAAGCCCCGAGCCCCCGACGGCAACGACGCAGTCATGCCCGGCGAACAGTCTTTCGAGGCAGGCGAGGGCCTGCGTTTCGTACTCGCCGCAACTCAGGTTATCCGCGAGGTCGTGCGATGCTATAAAATGGTGTTCGACGGCTTGCAATTGGTCTGCCGTAGGCTGAGCCGTACCGATCGGCAAGCCGCGGTACATCTGGCGGGAGTCGGTGGAAAGGATGGGTGCACCGTAGTGCAGGGCGATGCGGATGCTCAGATCCGTCTTGCCCGAACCGGTCGGGCCGACAATGACGACGAGCCGCTTAGTACTCGTCGTCATAATTGTCGTCGCCCTCGAAATCGTTGAATTCCCCCATCACCTCGTCGAAAATCGAGCCTTCGCCCGCGGTGGCCGTCTTCGACGGGTCGTACTGGTCGGGGGCATCCGCCTGGGCGTATATCTCGCGCGGATAGGAGCCGTCTTTGGGCATTTCGTACGTCCCGGTCAGTTCGAGGAAGTAGGCCCGGTCACCGAACATGTCGAAAAGGTAGATCAGCCGGTCGCGGTTGTTGTGGATGATCTGCCCCAAGGTCACGCTCTCCATCGCCGCAGGAGCCCCTTCCGAACCGTCGTCCATATCCATGAGGGTGAACTCGCGCAGTTTTTCCCAGCGCTCGTCCGCCGTGAAGAACGACGCCATGCACTCCTCGTATTCGAGCGAACGGAGGATGAAATTATGGAAATCGAGCAACGTCATGTCGTACGGCACTTCGTAATCGCGCACGAAGTTGTCGTTCTCATCGCTCAGCATCCGGAATCGGAAAACCATTGACATAGCTTGTAATTTTTGCATTTCCTACTACAAAGATAGTACAAAAAGGGAAAATGCAAAACCACAGGCTGCGTCACTTCCGACCGAGGTACCGGGTAACAATGTCGATCAGGTAGTGGCTGCCCTGCGGGTTCTCCGCCCCGGGAGCTACGTAGTCGTGGTGGAATTCCCACCAGAAAGCCCCCAGGTAGCCGCCGGCCTTGATCCATTCGATCTTGCTGCGTATCGAAGAGGGGTTGTCGATGGTCACGAATTCCGTTCTGTCCGGCGAGAAATAGTAGGACACCTCGGCTGCCGGGTCGAACTCCTCCGTCCAGCCGTTTGCGAGCCGGGGCAGGAACTCCTTGTAGGTGATATACGAACCGTAGTCACGCAGCGACCCGTCGGCTTTCTGCCCGGGCTTCAACCCTTTGTAATAGAACCCGTAGTTGGCCAGCCCGAGGCAGAGCTTCCGCTTGTCGAAGACTTTCCAGTGTTCCAGCTTCGACCGCATACGCTCCATCGAGGTGTTGTGCGAAGGGGTGCTGCCCCATACGCCGTCGCACATGTCATAGGACATGATATTTATCCAGTCGACCGCCCCGGCCAGCCTGTCGGCCAGCGCCGGGTCGTACTCGTGGTCGATGCTGAGGGCCGTGGTCAGGTAGTAATAACGCCCGGTGCGTTCCGAGAGTTCGTCGAACCGTTCGCGCAGCAGGGCCATCATGCGGGCATGCAACTCCTTGTCCAGCGTGATCTCCCAGTCCATGTCGATGCCGTCGTAACCGTTCTTTTCGACCAGGCGCACCATATACCCGACAAACCTGGGGATCCGATCCGGATTCTCCAGCAGGGGAAGGAACTCCTGCTGCCCGCCGAAGCACAACAGTATCCTGGCCCCGGCGGCATGCGCCTTTTCGATCATGGAGGGCACGAGCGCCATCTTGCCTCCCTGCTTCAGGTAGTCGAACTGCGTGGCATAGGCGTCGACGGCATCCTGCGGCCGGTCGAAATCCAGCCCGGCCCACTCGGGCGTAGCCATCAGGTAGATGAACTGGAAGGCATCGTACCCCGGGTTCGTGAGTTCCGCCTCGCTCAGGAGGCTCTCCACCGAATAGGCGGCATGTATGAAGTCGGGGATTACGGGGGCCGGTTTGCGGGCATACGATGCAGAGCCGGCGACAAATAACGAAACGACTAATAAGGCGAACTTTTTCATGATAAACCATTTGTTTTATATTCAGCCTCAAATATAATATTATTTATTATAAACACAGCCAAATATAATATTATTTATCAATAAAAAGCACCCAGCATGACCTAATTTACAAACAAGATGTCGTAAGGAATTCGATGACATCCCTGTTGTCGGGGTAATCCGTCAGCCCAGGGGACTGTGCATGGCCGAAATCCACGCGGCGGCGGCAGGCAATGCACTCCGAAACGACGCATTGCAGTCCGGCATCGTGTGCTGCGAGCCAGGCCCCGACCTCGGCGGGTGATTTGTAAAACGAATAATTGATCCGGCTCAACGCCGCGGGAAAGGCCCGCTCTTCGACGGCCACGGCAGCTCCCAGGTCGCGGAACGGCTGTCCGCCCATCGTCAGGAGGGCTTTCTGCTGGCGGTAAGAGTTCCTGTATTTCACGTTCACCTCCGGCATCCGCAGCTGCAGGTCATAGCCCTCGGGCAGGAAAAGCAGCGACACGCTGCGGCAGCCCAGTCCGGAATAAGCCCAGATGTCGTCGGCCAATGCAGTGAGCTGCGCGGGGGTTTCCCGGCCGCCGAGTACGGCGACCGACTGGCGGTTACCGCGCAGCAGGGCGGGAATGCCCGCATACTGCGCCCGGAAATAGCGGTTGGCATTGTCGCTGCCCGTAGCGATCACGGCATCGGGCGATGTGCTGCCGTCGTAAAATTCCACCGGAACCTGCGGGTCGATTCCGCGCAGCAACCCGATGACATATTCCATCAGGACGGTATCTTTGGCCGATGGTTTTACGAGGCACCTGTGCCCTGCGGCGAGCACGCACAGCATATCGAAAAATCCGACCAGCGGGATATTCCCGGCCATGACGACCAGCACGCGCCGGGGTTCGGCGACAGGAACGGGGTAGGGCGCCAGCCACTCCGCCAGCGCATCGCGCCGGAGCATCCCGTCTGCGACGGCTACAACGGCGCGGCAAATGTCTGCGGGCGTAAACCAGCCGTTTTCCCGGCAAGCACGCCCTATTATCTCCCGCGTGCGGGCGTCGTCGCCGAAACCGCGCAGGCGGCACCCAAGCCGGGAAAAGAGTCCGATGGCATTTTTCATGGTGCAAAGATAGCGTTTCGCAGCGGAATATGCACATTTTATCCGAAGTTGTGCTATATTTGCATAGACGGATCTTAAACCGGTAAAGACTATGGAAAGAACATTCAGAGAGGCACTCCGCCACCGCCGCAGCTACTACGCCTTAGCTCCGGAATCGCCCATCGACGACGCACGGATCGAGGAAATCGTGCGTTTTGCCATAAAACACGTACCCTCGGCCTTCAATTCGCAATCGACACGTGCCGTATTGCTGCTTCACGAGCATCACGACGAATTATGGAAAATCGTAAAGCGCACCCTGCGGGCAATCGTCCCCGAAGGGGCATTCGCACGCACCGAGGAGAAAATCGAGCACAGCTTCGCAGCCGGGTACGGCACCGTACTTTTCTTCGAAGACACGGATGTCGTCCGCGGCCTGCAACAGCAGTTTCCGGCCTATGCGGGGAATTTCCCGGTATGGTCGGAGCAGACATCGGCCATGCACCAGCTGGCAGTCTGGACGATGCTGGAAGACGCAGGGTTGGGGGCATCGCTCCAACATTACAACCCGCTCATCGACGATGAGGTGCGCAAACACTGGAGCCTGCCCGGGGAGTGGAAACTCGTCGCGCAAATGCCGTTCGGGACACCCGCAGGCGAACCGGGCGAAAAGACGTTCAAACCGCTGGACGAACGCATCAGGGTGTTCAGATAAAGGGGGCGGAGCCCGGCTTCAGGACAAAAATTCCGCAGAATAGCCCTGAAAAATTTGGAGATTCGGATTTTTTATATACCTTTGCACTCGCAATTGAGAAACATGCCATGCGGAAATAGCTCAGTTGGTAGAGCACAACCTTGCCAAGGTTGGGGTCGCGAGTTCGAGTCTCGTTTTCCGCTCAGGGAATCAGCAACTTACAGAAATGAAGTTGCTGATTTTTTGTTTACCTGCGGCGGGAAAGAGGCAAAAGCGCCTTTCCAGGGGCCTGGCTCCCATTGTCTCTCCATAAAACTCCCCATAGGAAACGTATTTTCCCTCCTGCGTCAAACGATGCGGAACAATGACTTCCGAACAAATACCCCGGCAAGGACACGGTCAATAAGCCCCCGTTATGTCCCTTGCGTCCCCGGGACAAACGCAGGAAACCAGTAACAGTGAAATAACCTGTCCGTCTTACGGATCCTGCGACTCCCCGTCCGGCACGGGTCGAACGTATCGGGATAAAAACTTCGGGCCCGAGGGACTTTTTTTGGCCGTTTGCGGGAAAAAGGGTATATTTGCAGTGTTTCGCAAACGAAATAACCATACAATGTTGCTGAGTGTGATTGAAACGGCGGAGACCTTGGGATGCTCCGCCCAATATGTGAGGAAACTTTTAAGGGAAGGCCGCCTCGCCGGCCAGAAAATAGGGGACTCCTGGATTATAAACGACGATACATTGGAATCTTTCGACAGGAAGGATCTGCGGATGAAAAAAAATGACGTTCCGGATCGGAAATCCAAGAAAGCGCCAAAACAGGACGCGCTGAATTGCCTCTCCTTTTTCTCCGGGGCGATGGGGCTGGACATCGGACTGGAGCAGGAGGGCATCAACATATTACTGGCCTGCGAAACGGATAACGCATGCCGCCGGACGATCGTCGCCAACGAACCCGGCATCGGCCTGATCGGAGATATAAGGGACTACACGGCCGGGGAGATCCTGGAATATGCCAACCTCAAAGAAAACGGGCAGGTCGACATCATCGTCGGCGGGCCGCCCTGCCAGGCATTCAGCACGGCCGGGAAAAGGCTCGGCTTCCAGGACGAGCGGGGCAATGTCTTTCTGAAATACATAGAAGTCATCCGGGAGATACAACCGCAGTACGCCGTAATAGAAAACGTAAGAGGGTTGTTTTCGTCCGCACTTTCGATAGACATCGACGATGAAATTACCCGCAGCTACGACATCAATTGGGCAAAGACACCGGGGTCGACACTCTTTTATATCAAAAAGAAGCTGGAAGCCGCAGGTTACAACGTAACTTTCAACCTTTACAATTCGGCCAATTTCGGCTCCCCGCAAATCAGGGAGAGGGTCGTCATAACATGCACCAAATCCCCGAACCCGGTTCCGTACCTCCGTCCCACCCATTCGAACGAAGAGGTATTCGGGCTTGAAAGGTGGAGGACTTTCAGGGATGCAGTAGCCGGATTGGATCCGGCCCGATGCGACCACATCGACTTTTCCGAGAAGCGGCTGAAATACATAAAGATGCTGAAACCGGGGGAAAACTGGCGGAATCTGCCCAAAGAACTCCAGCCGGAAGCCATGGGAAACTCCTACCATCTGGGCGGTGGGAAAACGGGCTTTTACCGAAGGCTGGACTGGGATTCGCCGTCCCCCACGGTAGTCACCCATCCCGCCATGCCCGCAACGGAATTGGCGCACCCGACGGAAAACAGGCCCCTGTCCATACAAGAATACAAAAGGATTCAGGAATTTCCCGACGATTGGGTGATCGAAGGCAGTTTGCTGGACAAATACAAGCAAATCGGCAATGCGGTTCCCGTCGGGCTGGGCAGGGCAATCGGCAGGACAATCGCCGCCCACCGCCAGGGAGTCGAAACGGCGGCACCGGAAGGCTTTCCTTATTCCCGCTACAAGGGCACATCGGATCATGAATTCGAAACCGGAATTTTATCGGGAAAACGAAAAAAAACATCGTCCCAGTTGACGATCGAATTCGATTAATCCGTAATTTTAAAACAAAAAAGCCATGACGGATGCATACAGATTCGACGAATCGAGTACGGAACAGGCAATCGCCTATGCCAAAATATACGCCGGGGAAAATTATTCCCCCGCCATGGAGACCGTCCTGAAAGTCGCCTTCAGCGAAAAACGCAACTTGCCGACGTTCCGCCTGAAGAGTTCGGACACCATACTTCTATCCGGCTACATGAAAAAGTGGGTGGGAGCATACTTGGCCGGATATAACAACAGGCCCTCGGTCAGAACCGGGAATTGCTCCGGGACACATCCGGATCCGATGGCAAAAACGATCCTCAGAGCCAGGATATCCGGGCTCGAGGATAATCTGGCCGATAAAATAGTGGCCGGGCACTCCCTGCTGATGACAATCGAAAACAATATCGGCGAGTTGCTCGAAGAGTACCTGTCCGTAAAATTATCTCCCCTGGGGTGGTATTGCTGCTGGGGGAGTACGATCGACGCGGTAGACTTTTGCAAGGCAGACGGCTCGCTGCTGCAGATAAAGACAAGCGACAATTCCGAAAACAGTTCCAGCAGCAGGGTCAGGCAGGGCACTCCCATCGGAAAATGGTTCCGCAGATTCTCGAGGCGTCCGGGAGTATATAACTGGGAGTCGCTCAACAGGATGCTGGGACGGCCGGGATATGTGTCCGAGTCAGACTTCCGGGCCTTCGCGGAAAAGACCATAGCGGCAAACCCGGCCTGCATATATATAGCCGCCAACCACCTGTTGAACAGGCCCTGAGATATACCGTCCCGCAGGTGGATGCACCCAAAAATTACCCGGAGCGCTTGCCCGGGTAATTTTCATTCCGGATCGCGGGGGCGGGCTATTTCCCCAGCCGGTAAGCGGTGGGGGTCATGCCCGTATGGTTCTTGAAGTATTTCCCGAAAAACGACTGGTTGGGGAAATTCAGGTAGTAGGAGATCTCCTGGATGCTCATCGTGGAGTATTTCAGCAGGTTTTTGGCTTCGAGCACCACATAGTCGCCGATCCACTGCACGGCCGTGCGCCCGCTGGTCTTGCGGATGATCGTCGTGAGGTATTTGGGCGTCAGGTTCAGCTGGCCGGCATAGAAACCGACCGAACGCTGCTGCATGTAATGCCTGGCCAGCACTCCCATAAACTGGTTGAAATATTCCTCGTTGCGGCTGCGCGAAGAGGCGTCCGACGCCCCCGTCTCGACATGCCGGGCGATGATCCGGCAGACCTTGTAGGCCAGTGTCCGGATCATCGAACGTATGATCTCGGCGGAGTAGGGGTCGTTGTGCTGCCGTGCCCCCTCGATGCGGATCCCGTCCAGCGAACGCATGACCCCGTCCCACTCCTCGTCGTCGAGCGGCAGGCTGGGGTGCTTCTCGACCTGCAGGAAAAGCTGTGTCAGCAGTTTGAGGTCGATATTGATCCGTTGGATGAACTCCTCCTCGCAGAGAATGGCATGCACGCTGGCGTCCTCCACCGACTCGACCTGCAGGATGCTGCCGGGCAGGTGCACGAAAAGCGTCCTCTCGCCGATCGTGTGCCGCGTCACGCCCGACGTGGAGACAATCGAACCTTTAGAACAAAAAATGATCGCAAAGGCATTGAGACGTGTCGGATACCGGAACAGGTCGATGTTGAATTCATCCTTCACATTGACACGCGAAGCGATCAGGCATCCATCGTAATAGAGGTCTTCCGGCCTGCGGCCGCAGATGTCGAGCAAAGTGGCGAGCGAGAAGCTCTGAATCTCCTTTTTGTTCATTTTACCGATAATTATGCGGACAAATATACGCAAATCCCGGGAGCTTTTCACTGAATAGTACAAAATCGAACCAATCGACGAATTCATCCGACACGATGGTCTTTTCTTACGGCCGCTAAAACGGCAACTTTGCATCGAAAAATACGGAACTGATGAAACAAACGACTTTTTGCGCAATACTGCTGTTAGCGACAGGTTGCACTTCACCGAAAAAGCCCCATACGGCCGATCCGCTGCGTGTGGGCACCATCGTCGTCACCCCGTCGTCGGACATCGACGCCGCGCTCTACGTCGGCACGATCGAGGAGGAGACCTCGGCCGCCCTGAGTTTCCCCGTCGCCGGTACCCTCGCGCGCACCTACGCGGACGAAGGGCAGCGCGTGCAGCAGGGGCAGTTGCTGGCCGAACTCGATCCGACGTCGGCCCGTCAGACCTTCGATGCCGCGCAGGCGGCACTCGACCAGGCGAAAGATGCCTGCGCGCGCCTCAAACAGCTTTACAACGCCGAAAGCCTGCCCGAGATCAAGTGGGTCGAGGCGCAGACCCGGCTGCGCCAGGCCGAGTCGGCATACGGCATCGCCCGCAAAAACCTCGACGACTGCAAGTTGTACGCACCGTTCACGGGCGTCATCGGCAAACGGCAGGCCGCAGCGGGGGAGACGGTTCTGCCGGGCGTCCCGGCCATGACCCTGCTGCGGATCGGGACGGTGAAAGTCCGCTTCCCGGTACCCGAGCAGGAGATCGCACGCCTGGGCACGGACAGCCGGCTGCGGATAACCGTCGCGGCACTCGGCGACCGTGCTTTCCCGGCCGGGAAGATCGAAAAGGGTGCCGTGGCAAACCCCGCCACACACACCTATGACGTACGCGCCACGCTGTCCAACGCCGACGGCGAGCTGCTCCCGGGCATGGTATGCCGCGTGGAGGCATCGCCGGCAGGGGCGGCCGAAGAGATCGCGCTGCCGGTACGCGCCGTGCAGCAGGCCGGCGACGGAAGCCGCTTCGTATGGAAAGTGAGCGGGGATTCGGTCGTCCGCACGGCTGTCGCCACGGGACGCCTGGTGAACAACGCCGTCACGATCACCGCAGGAATACAAGCGGGCGACCGCATCGTGACCGACGGGATGCAGAAAATCGGCCAGGGAAGTAAAGTCATAGCGGAATGAAAAGCAATATAATATCGTGGTCGATGCGCAATTTCCGCATCGCCTTCCTCATCGTGGGCTGCCTGTTCGCCTTCGGTATTTACGGGCTGGTGCATATTCCCAAGCAGGAGTTCCCGGAATACACGATCCGCCAGGGCGTGGTGATGGGCGTCTATCCCGGCGCCACGAGCGAAGAGGTCGAGCAGCAGCTCGCCAAGCCGCTCGAACAGTTCCTGATGACTTACAAGGAGGTCAAACGGTCGAAGACCACCTCCACGTCGCAGAACGGCATGTGCTACGTGATGGTCGAACTCGAAGACCACGTGAACGACAAGGACGAAGTGTGGTCGAAGATCAAGCACGGCCTGGCGGCATTCAAGTCGCAGTTGCCGCCGGGCGTTGCGGCCGTGGTCACCAACGACGACTTCGGCGACACCTCGGCGCTGCTCATCACGCTTGAATCCGACACGCGGTCGTACCGCGAACTGAAAGGCTACATGGACGACCTGAGCGACCGCCTGCGCCGCATCGAGTCGGTCTCGAACCTGCGCCCGTACGGCGTGCAGCAGGAGCAAATCTCGATCTACGCCGACCATGAACGGCTGGCGGCCTACGGCATCGGCGAAAAAGTCCTCTCGGCCGCGCTCGCCTCGCAGGGGCTGACCCCGATGGGCGGGTCGGTCGGCAACGCCGAGACCGAAACGCCCATCCACATCGCGCCGGCGCTGGCCGGCGAGCGGGAGGTCGCCGAGCAGATCATCTGGAGCGACCCGCAGGGGAATGTGCTGCGCGTGAAGGACGTGGCGCGCGTCGTACGCGAATACGACGACCCGGACAGCTACATCCGCAACAACGGCCATCGCTGCGTCATGCTGTCGATGGAGATGAAGGCGGGCTTCAACATCGTGCAATACGGCCGTGACGTGGACGAAGTGCTGCACGAATTCATTGCGGCCGAGCTCCCCGCGGACGTCCAGGTGCAGCGCATCGCCGACCAGGCCAAGGTCGTGGGCGACTCGGTGCACTCGTTCCTGCGCGACCTGTTCGTCGCCATGGCCATCATCATCCTGGTGATGATGCTCCTCTTCCCGCTGCGGTCGGCCATCGTGGCGGCCATCACCATCCCACTGTCAACCTTCATCTCGGTGGGAATCATGTACCTGTGCGGCATCCCGCTCAACACGGTGACCCTCGCGGCGCTGGTCGTGGTGCTGGGTATGATCGTCGACAATTCGATCGTGGTGATCGACGGCTACCTCGACTACCTCGGGCGAGGCCACTCGCGCTGGTTCGCGGCGGTCGAGAGCGCCCGGGAGTTCTTCCCGTCGCTGCTGC
Organism: Alistipes sp. AM16-43; assembly: GCF_003435745.1. Classification (NCBI taxonomy): domain Bacteria; kingdom Pseudomonadati; phylum Bacteroidota; class Bacteroidia; order Bacteroidales; family Rikenellaceae; genus Alistipes; species Alistipes sp. AM16-43. The sequence continues at coordinate 579,352 of NZ_QTUQ01000001.1, read as the reverse complement.
TGGCCACGGTCTGCATCTGCATGATCTTCTATCCGATCCTCTTCACCATGACGGGCATGATGGGCGACTTCCTGACCTATTTCCCGTGGACGATCACGATCAACCTGATGGTCTCGCTGCTGCTGGCCGTACTGGTCATCCCGTTCCTCGAAATCCTCATCATCCCCGCCGTACAGCCGAAAAAAGCGGGCAAGTCGGTCACAGACCGCGTACACGACCTCTACCGCCGTGTACTGGCGTGGACGTTCCGCCACGGCTGGCTGACGATCTCGATGGGCATCGCCTCGGTCATCGTATCGCTGCTGATCGCCACGCAGCTCAAGCTGCGCATGGTGCCCTTCGCCGACCGCGACCAGTTCGCCGTGGAGATCTACCTGCGCCCCGACGTGCCGCTGGAGCGCACCGCCGCCGTAGCCGACTCGGTCTACCGGGTGCTGCATGACGATGCGCGCGTGAAATCGGTCACCTCGTTCGTCGGATGCTCCTCGCCGCGCTTCCAGATGAGTTACGCCCCGCAGATCGCAGGTAAGAACTACGCGCAGTTCATCGTCAACACCACCTCGGTCGACGACACCGAAGATATCCTCGACCAGTATGCCGACGCATGGGCCGACCGTTTCCCCGAGGCCTATGTCAAATTCAAGCAGCTCGACTACCAGAACGTCCCCTCGCTGGAGTTCCGGTTCTACGGCAGCGACATCGACTCGCTGCGCGCCGCGGCCGACGGCCTGATGGCGCGGATGCGCCGGATGCCCGAGCTGCAATGGGTACACTCCGACTACGAAGACCCCCGTTCGGTCATCGACGTGCGGCTGGATCCCATCACGGCATCGCAGCTGGGCGTCACGCGGACGCTGGCCGCGGTCAACCTGGCGCTGGCTTCGGGCGACGTCCCGGTCGGATCGGTCTGGGAGGGCGATTACCGGCTGCCCATCGTACTCAAGAACGACACACGGCAGGGCCAGCGCTCGCTCTCCGACATCGGGGACACCTACATCTCGTCGCCGGTGCCTTCGGTCAGCGTGCCCCTGCGCCAGATCGCCGACGTGGAGCCCGTCTGGAGCCAGAGCAAGATCGTACACCGCAACGGCATGCGCTGCATAACCGTCACGGCCGACCTCAAACGCGGCGCCAACGCCATGCGGATGACTTCGCGCATCAGCGACATCATCGACCGGGAGCTGGTGCTCCCGGCAGGCGTCACCACGGAACTGGGCGGCGCCCATGAATTCGACTGGGAGACCATCCCGCCCATCGCATCGGGGCTGTCGATCTCACTGGTGATCATTTTCTTCTTCATCCTCGTCAACTTCCGCAAGTTCGGCATCACGCTGGTGGTCATGGCCTCGATGTCGCTGTGCCTGTTCGGCGCCGTCGTCGGGCTGCGGATCGCCGACTTCACCATCGGCCTCACGTCGGTGCTGGGATTCATCACGCTGCTGGGCATGATCGTGCGCAACGTCATCCTGATGTACCAGCACGCCGAGGACAAACGCAAGGTCTGCCACTGGTCGGCACGCCTGGCGGCCTACGACGCCGGCAAGCGGCGCATGGTGCCGATCTTCCTCACGACCGCGACCACGGCCGTAGGCGTCGTGCCGATGATGTTCGGCGGCAGTACGTTCTGGGCACCGGTCGGCGTGACGATCTTCGCCGGCGGCATCGGTTCGCTGATCCTCGTAGTCACGATCCTGCCCGTACTCTATTCCAAAATTTACAAATGATGAAAAAGACCGTCCTATTCCTCCTGCTGTGCATGGCCGCCGCCCCGGGCCTGTCCCAGACGCTCACGCTCGACGAGTGCCGCGCCGCGGCCGAGGAGCATAACCGCACGCTCAAAAACAGCCGCCTCGGCCTCGATGCCGCTTTGCAGACGCGCCGCGAGGCATTTACCAACTATTTCCCGCAGGTCTCGGCCTCGGGCGGCGTATTCCAGGCCCAGCACGGGCTGGTGCAGGCCGATTTCGCGATCCCGCAGATGGGGTCGCTGCCCCTGTCGCTGGTAAAACGCGGCATCCTGGGTTCCGTCACGGCCGTGCAGCCCCTGTTCGCAGGGCTGAAGATCGTCAGCGGCAACAAGCTCGCCCGGCTGGGCGAAGAGGTCGCGCAGCTGCAACTGCAAAAGACCGCAGCCGAGGTGCGCGAACGTACCGACACCTATTTCTGGCAGGTGGTATCGCTCAGGGACAACCTTTCGACCATCGAAGCCGTGGAGCGGCAACTGGCGGAGATACACCGCCAGGTCGCACTCTCGGTCAAGGCAGGGCTCGTGACCACGAACGACCTGCTGCGCGTGGAACTGCGCAGGCAGGAGGTAGCCTCCAAGCGGCTGAAGGTCGAAAACGGGCTGAAGGTGTCGAAGATGCTGCTCGCACAGCATATCGGCGCCGACTGGCATACGTTCGACATCGCGGCCGCAGCCTTCGGCGAACCGGAGGCCCCGGCAGCCTATTACGTGCCGGTGGACGAGGCGCTCGACCGCCGCGCGGAATACCTGCTCTCGGAAAAGAACGTCGAGGCGCAGAAATACCGCAAACGCATGGAACGCGGCAAACGGCTGCCGACCGTGGCCGTGGGCGCCGGGTACCTCTATTATAACGTGACCGACAAGGACGTGGACGACGGAATGGTCTTCGCACAGGTATCCATCCCCATTTCCGACTGGTGGGGCGGGGCTCATGCCCTGAAAAAGGCCCGCATCGACGAGATGCAGGCCGAGAACGACCGGCTGGAAGCCCGCGAAATGCTCGCCGTGGAGATCGAACGGACATGGAGCGAGGTGCAGGAGGCCCACGCACAGATCCTGCTCATGCAGCGTTCGGTGGCATCGGCCACCGAAAACCTGCGGCAGAACCGCAATTTCTACGACGCAGGGACAGCTACCCTCACAGACCTGCTCGACGCCGAGACGCTCTACACCCAGAGCCGCAACAACCTCACCTCGGCCTATGCCGCCTACCACACCTCGCTCGCGAAATACATGCGCGTCACGGGGCGGTAAGGGTACGGCAGGCATTCGACAAGTATATTCGGCAGTCTGGCGGATCGGTCGTACTGCCTGATACCGGGTGTTTTCCGAGGCGCCGCATGAGGGTCGCGATATTCTCGCGTTTGCACTGGGTGATGAAATCGGCCCTGTCCGCCGCGAGCTCCCCGATAAGCGGGCGGATAATGGGGTAGGTGACGAACGTGAAGATATCGAGCGAAAAGATATCCAGCATGAGGTGCCGTACGTCCACACGTTCGATTTCACCCCGGCCCGCCGCGATCTACGTGGTGCGGGCGCCTTCGAAACCTTTTTTCAGCAGCTCTCCCGGACAAGAAAAAAACAGGCACAGCGTACGCCCCACCGCAAAAAACACTATATTTGCGACCCGGAGCGGCACTGAGGCAGACCGGACAAAAGGTGCCGAAGTCGTTTACCCGCCCCAAATAACTTCTACCCATGTATTGCGTCCGTTTTACCGTCGTATTCCTCCTGTGCCTGCCGGCCATCGGCTGCCAAACCATTCCCGAAGCCATTCCACAAGCCGAGGCGATCGTCATGGAGCATCCCGACAGCGCCGTGCGGCTCCTGCAGGGAATCCCCGCCCCCGCGAAAAACCTGTCTCGCCGCAACTATGCCCGCTACGCACTCATCTCGACCCAGGCGCGGTGGCTCGCGGGCGAAAACTTGACCGGCGACACGCTTTCCGACGTCGCACTCGCCTATTACAGCACCCACACGAAGGATTTTGTCCGTGTGCACAAGGCTTATTACTATGCGGCCAAGATCGCCGATCGCCGCCACCAACCCGAAATCGCCATGTCACTGCTGCTGAACAGCCGGCAGGCGCTGCCCGCGGCGGGTGAGTGGCAAAGGCACTATGTGGTGGAAACGTGGCTGGGCGTCTTCTGCGGCAAGCAACGGCTCTACGAGGAGAAGGTCGGCCACGCCATGCGGGCCTATGCCTACGCCGACAGCCTCGACAGGGACGGCTGGCGTTGCATTTCGCTCGGCGACATCGCACATGCGTACATGGGGCTCGGCAAATACGACAGCATGGAATACTATGCGCTGAAGGCGCTCCGCCTGGCCGAAGAGAAGGGAATCACCGAAAATACCTCCCAGAAATGGGCCATGCTGATCGAAAACGCCCTCCGGCGCGGGGACTACGCCGCTGCCGAGGAGTACTGGGAACGGGGATACGAATTCGCCCCCGAACGGGCCCGCTTTTCGTGGATCAAGACCAAGGCAGAAATATATAACAAGCAGGGGCGCTACGACGTGGCGCTGCGTCTAATCGACAGTTCGCGGATGATGTGCCCCGACACATCCGACCTCACCGCACGGGCGCTGTGGGCGTTCCACGCCTCGGAAGCCTACGAAGGGCTGGGGCAGGCGAAGAAAAGCCTCGAAGCGCTGAAATATTATTGCAGCCTCAGGGATTCGCTCGAAGACGACATACACAGCGCCGATGTGCTCCACATCCGCGAATTGTGGCAGTACGAGCACCTCAAAGCCCGGAACACCGCCCTCGAGGGGCAGAAACAACTCCGCGAACGCCTCGCATACCGGACGATACTGGCCTGCGGCGCGATCCTGCTGCTCGGGGCATGGCTGGGGATGCGCATATGGCACCGGACAAAACTGCGGGAGATCGTCCAGCAAAAGCGCCTCATGAAGCAGGCGAACGAGCTCGACGAAATGCGCCGCAAGGAAGAACAGCTGCGCACGGCTTTCTTCCGCCAGCTCAACAGCCGCTTCATCGCGCAGGTAAAGCAGGCCGGGGAGTCGAAGAAATGCCGGATGTCGGATGAAGACTGGAAGACGATCTACACCCACGCCGACGCCGTGTTCGATAATTTCACGGTTCGGCTCCGCCAACGGTTCCCGTCCCTGAACGAGGATGACATCCGCTATTGCTGCATGGTACGCATGCATCTGTCGCAGGCCGAGATCGCCGGCGTCGTCTGCCTGGAGAAGGACTCGGTAAAAAAACGACTGAAGCGCATCCGCACCGAAAAACTGGCCTCGGCAAAGGGCGCGACGCTGGAAGATGTCCTCTCCAAATTGTAAAATGTCCCCCTCTTGTCCCGCCTCTCGAACATGAAACGAAAAGAGAACCAGCGGATTGAAAAATAATCCCCCCCCCGCAATATACCCCTATATACCCATTCGGAACAGGTGCCCTGCAATTAACTTTGCACCGAATACGACCGTCATGCCGCGACTGCCGTAAAGGAGCGTCCTGCGCTTAGTCCGCCGGATAACGCGAACGGGCAACATTCATCCAAATTTACAATAATATGCAGAAATTCAACTACACCCCGACCAACCCCTTCAGCGGGTCGCTCTCATCGCTGGCCATCGGCGCCGGCATGGTCATCGTACCCCTGGTATATCCTTTCGGCATCCGCATCGGCCGCATGCCCATCCTGGGCGCCACCGCCACGACGGTCATCTTCGTTGTCGGCGGGCTCACACTGCTGGCATTCACCGCACGCGAGATCATGCAGGCGCGCAGGCTCATCGCCCAGGGCGGGGAAATCACCGTCGACGGCGACCTGGTCACGATCCCCGTGGTGAAAAAAGGCGCCGTAACCAACGAGTCGTTCAGGCTCCCGGACGTCGAGTACACCAAATTCGATGCGGAGGAAAACGAATTCACCATCTCGCTGCCGGCCGCCCACCATGTCATCCGCGGCGCATTCTTCGAAAGCTCCGATGCGTTCGACGCCTTCAAGTCCACCTTCAAATAACAGAATATACACCACGAACAAACAACGTTTTGCGATACACGACACGTCCGCTAAGCAAAACATTTTATCAATTAACGTTATAACCGAAAAGACAATGCGACACATTTTCAAACTGCTCGCCGCGAGCGTCGCTGCGGCAACGATCTGCTCCTGTTCCTCGCTCACAGGCTATCCGACGGATGCCGAGGCGAGTTATGCCAAAGCCATCGAAATCGCAAAAAAGAGCGTCGACACCGACAAGTTCAAGGTCTATTCGCTTTCGTTCATGGAGGGTGAAACCCTGTCGGACAACCTGTTCCTCATCTCGGTAAAACTGGTCAACAAGGACAACCAGGCATTTTCGCAGTCCTACTACATGACCGGGCTCGAACCGACCGCCCTGCGCGACGTGCAGCGCACGTTCGAGGCCCCCGAATACGAAACCACCGTCGGCATCGACCTTACGAAGCTCGACGCCGCGCAAATCGCCGCACAGATCGCACAGGCCAAGACCATGCTCCCCGAAGGGCACTCGTTCAAGTCGGTAGGAAGCTACCAGATCGAAGAGGATGTCCCGGCAGGCAACTCGGTATTCAACCGCAACAAGACATTCGGGGAGCAGCATACGTCGTTCGTCGTCCGCTTCACCGAGGACGGTAAGGAGACCGAGAGCAGCGCGGGCAAAACGTCGTATATCTACTACGAGGCCGAGGTGACCGTGAAACCCGACGGCACGCTTTCGATCGAAGAAAATTAAGTTTTTCGCCCGGGAGCGCGGTTTTCTCCCGATTTTTCCTAAATTTACAGGACAGATGCCCCGACAACCGGGCATTGCCATAATGAAAACTACATGAAAACTACCCACCCATTCGTCGCCCCTGTCCTCGGCTCGACCCAGAGCAAGGTCAACATGGAGGCCTACGAGCAGGCCATAGACCAATACAACGAGGGCAATTACCTCGGGGCGTTCTATCAGTTGCTCGACCACCTGAACCCGGAATTCCGCACCAAGTACGGCAATGCCAACGGCACGGAGTTCCATATCCCGCACGGATCTATCCTGGTGCACATCCGCATCGCGGACGACAGGCTGCACATCAGCGCCGATTTCCTGATACTCCCCGAAAAGGGACGCGTGGCCATGCTGCGCCAGGTCGCCGACCTGAACATCAACCGGCTGATGCTGCCGCGTTTCCGCAAGGAAGACGACAGGCTGATGATGGAATACGCCTGCCCGCTGTCACAAAGCCATCCGCACAAACTGTATTTCATACTGCGCAACATCTGCCACGTCGGCGACCGCTACGACGACGAGTTCTGCACGAAGTTCGGCGCCCAACGCAGCTACGAACCGCAGGTGACGCCCTACCCGGAAGAGGAGGTGACGCGCATCTACGAAGCCGTCCGGCAGACATGCCGCGAGACGCTCGACGCGGTGAAGGAATACGAGACGGAACGCAAGTACGGCTATTCGTGGAACGTGATCGACATCGCGCTCTACAAGATCGCCTATTTCGCGCACCCGCAGGGGCAGTTGCTCAACGACCTCGACAAGGCGGTCGACGACATGGACAAGGAGCTTCCCGTGGCCGAACTGGTGGCCAAGGGCAAGGCGTTCCTCGAACGGCTGCTCGCAATGCCGCGCGAGGAGATGGCGCGCGACCTTTACCTGGTCGACACGCTGGTTTCGACCAAGCGCCGCTCCTCGCTCAACAACGTGCAGGAGAACTTCAAGGAGGTGTACCAGGAGGCTACCGAAGCCATCGAATCGGAGAATTTCGAGCGTAGCACCGTCCGCATCCTCTACAAGTTCTACGAAATGTATTACTACAACGACGTGCAGGACGACCTGAACGCCGTCGTGGCGGGGGCGCTCGGCAAGTCGGCCGGGAAAACGATGGAGGAAGCTTCGGAGATCCTGTACGAAGCACTCGAAAAAATCATGGAGGACGACCTTTCGGCGGACGACGGGGATTTCGACGCCGGGGAGCTGGGCATCGCCGGTGCGGCCGCCGCGGAGCAGGTGCAGCAGATGGCCGCCGCCATGCAGGGCCATGTCGCGCAGATGCAGGCCGCGATGCAGGAGGCACTGGCCAAAGGCGACATGGCCGAATACATGCGGCTGGCGCAGGAATTCCAGCAAAAAATGATGGAACAGGCCCTCGGGCAACAAAAATAACCGCTCTAAACCCGTATATCCTATGGAACAGAACAATATTTACAAGACGGTATTCAAAGTGACCCATTCGGGCGGCTCGGGCAGTTGCTTCTACCTCAAGGCCTATGACCTTTTCGTGACGAACTACCACGTGACCGAGGGCTTCCGCACCGTCGCCATCCACGACAACGAGCGCAACCCGTACCTGGCCAAGGTCGTGCTGGCAAACCCTGCGATGGACATCGCCCTGCTGGCGGCCGAAGGGGATTTCTCCTCGCTGCCGGACATTTCGCTCGCCGAGGACGACACGCTGACGATCGGCCGCAAGGTCTACGTCGCAGGGTATCCCTACGGCATGCCCTTCACGATCACCGAAGGTTCGGTGTCATCGCCCAAGCAGCTGATGGACGGCAAATACTACATCCAAACCGACGCCGCGGTGAATCCCGGCAACTCGGGCGGCCCGATCCTCGACGAAGACAACCGGGTGGTGGGCGTGACGGTGAGCAAGTTCACGCAGGCCGACAACATGGGCTTCGGCATCCGGGTCGAGACGCTGCACGCACTGCTGGATACGATCGGCGACCTCGACCGCACGGTATTCCAAGTGCAGTGCGGCAGCTGCGAGGAGCTGATCGCCGAGGAAGAGGAGTATTGCCCGTCGTGCGGCGACAAGCTGCCCGAAGGCGTCTTCGAAGAACGCGAACAATCGCCTCTGGGCGGGTTCGTCGAATCGGCCATCGAACAGATGGGGGTCAACCCTGTGCTGGCACGCGACGGCTACGACTCGTGGTTATTCCACAAGGGAAGTTCGGAGATTCGCATCTTCGTCTACGACAACAACTACCTGTTCTCCACCTCGCCGATCAATCTGCTGCCCAAAAAGGAGGTGGAACCGGTGCTGGACTACATGCTGAGCGAGGATTTCGGCCCCTATAAACTGGGGATCGAAGGCCGCCAGATCTACATCGCATACCGCATACACCTCTCCGACATCACCGACGAATCGGAGGAGGAGATCCGGAAGAACATCGTCGACCTGGCTTTGCGGGCCGACGCCATGGACAACATGCTGGTGGAACGCTTCGGGTGCGAATTCTCGGAATATTCGAAGGCGGACGCGCAGTAGGCGCACCCGCCAAGACAAGGCGATGCCGGGCTTTACTGGAAAGCCCGGCATCGCGCTTCTTGCTCCGGCCCGCACAAACCTGCGCCACAGGCTCCGGAAAAATGCCTGCTGCTCATACGCCGGCGCGCAGAGCCACCATCGCCGGAGGCTTCGCTGCGGGATCCCCGGCAGAAGACAGTGCGCGGCATTCCGCAGGAATCCCGGATACACGGCGCCCGCAGGCGGAGGCAGCCGAAAAAAGAGCCCCGCAGGCCGTGCTGGCTGCGGGGCCGGAAGGCCTATAGGTTATCCTGTTTGAGATGTTCGGCGAACAGGTCGATGCGGTGCAGTTCCTGCGGGATACGGATATTCTGCGGGCAATGCGGCACGCACTGGTTACAGCCGATGCAATGGCTGGCCTGGCGGAGTTTGGGGACGCTGCGGTCGTAGCCCACGAGGAACGCCCGGCGCGCCCGGCGGTAATTTTCGTCCTGCGACGAGGTGGCGACGTTCCCTTCGTTGACGCACTTGTTGTAGTGCAGCAGGATGGCCGGGATGTCCAGCCCGTAGGGACACGGCATGCAATACTTGCAGTCGTTGCAGGGGATCGTGGGGTAGCGGAGCAACAGCTGCGCCGTCTCCTCGAGAAACTCCTTGTCGGCATCGGTCAGCTCGTCGAGCGGCGAGTAGGTACGCAGGTTGTCCTGCAAATGCTCCATGTAGGTCATGCCGCTCAGCACGGTCAGCACCCCGGGGAACGACCCCGCGAAACGGAACGCCCACGAAGCGACGCTCGACGACGGGCGCCGCTGTTTGAGATGGGCGGCGATGTGGTCGTGGACATTCGAAAGGCGCCCGCCCAGCAGCGGCTCCATGATGACGGCCGGGATACCGCGCTTCTCCAGTTCGCCGTACAGGTACTCGGCATCGGTATTGCGCGTGTTGACCTCCTTGGCGTGTTTCCAGTCCACGTAGTTGAGCTGTATCTGCACGAAGTCCCACTTGTAGCGGTCGTGCTGCGCAAGCAGGTGGTCGAACACCGCGATGTCCCCGTGGTAGGAGAACCCGAGGTTGCGGATACGGCCGGCCTCACGCTCGGCAAGCAGGAAATCCAGCATCCCGTTGTCGATGTAGCGGGCTTCGAACTCCTCCATGCCGCTGCCCATGCCCACGCCGTGCAGCAGCAGGTAGTCGATATAATCGACCTGCAGCTCGCGGAACGAATTGCGGTACATGGCCATCGAGGCTTCGCGGCTCCAGGTCGAGGGCGCGAAATTGGACAGTTTGGTGGCTATGAAATACTTGTCGCGGGGATGGCGGCTCAGCGCCACGCCCGTGGCATGTTCGGAATGCCCCCGGCAATAGGCGGGCGAAGTGTCGAAATAGTTCACCCCGTGGGCAATGGCATGGTCGACCAGCGCGTTGACCATCTCCTGGTCGATCTCGTCGCCGCTGTCACGGGCGCTGCCGCTGCTGACCGTCGGCCAGCGCATACAGCCGTACCCAAGCAGCGACACCCGGTCTCCCGTCTTGGGGTTGGTACGGTAAGTCATCTGCCCCTGCTGTGCGCCGTCTGCCTCAGAGGCGCTTCCCGCAGAGCGGGGCTTGCAGCCATACAACGCCGCCGTCGTTACGGCGGCACCGGTACCTGCGACTTTCAGGAACTCCCGGCGGCCTATCTTTTTCTTCTCTTTCATACGTTTGAAGCATTAAACGGTACGGTGATTCTGGTGCCCTTCGACATAAATGGCGCTGAACGGACGGCTCGGACAGAGGTTCTCGCAGGCGCCGCAGCCGATGCAGCGGGCCTCGTTCACGACCGGAATACGCGGGGAGTCGGGCTTCCCGGGCTCCTTATGCACCATCTGGATAGCCCCGGCGGGGCAGTGGCGGGCGCAGTTGCCGCACTCCACGCCGTCGGTATTGACGACACAGTTGGCGGCGATCCATACGGCGTGGCCGATCTGCACCGACGACTTGTCCTCCTTGGTGATCGGGCGTATGGCCCCCGTGGGACAGACCTCCGAACACTTCGTACATTCGGGGCGGCAGTATCCCCGTTCGTAGGACATCTCGGGCACCATCAGCGACATCAGCTTGCCCGACGGCCTCAGCACCTGGTTGGGACACACGGCCACGCACAGTTGGCATCCGGTGCAGTGCGCCTCCATATTACGCACGGCGAGCGATCCGGGCGGGGTAATGGGCGTCGTACGCCGGGGGATTTTCTTCTGCTCGATCACGGCCAGGCCGCCGTCGACCTTCTTCTCCTGCGCCCTGACCGTCGCACAGGCCATGACCCCGACCAGCGAAAGGAACTTGCGGCGCGAAGCATCGGCCGGTTCCCCCGCCGCAACGGCCGCCTTCACGGTCGCAGGTTCCACGGCAGCGGGTTTGCGGCCGGCAGCGGGTTTGCGCGAAAAGGAGATCGCTCCCTGGCGGCATTTCCCCAGACAGTCCATGCAGGCCACGCAGCGGCTGTAATCGATCCGGTGCGCCTTCGCGTCGATGCACGACGCCTTGCAGTTGCGGGCACAAAGGCCGCAACCGTTACATTTCGAGGCGTCGATACGCGGTTTGAAAACCGCGAAGCGCGACACGAGTCCCAGGATCGTGCCGACAGGACAGACCGTATTGCAATAGGTTCGGCCGTTGCGCCATGCCAGCACGGCCAGCACGATGAACGTCACGGCCGCCACGGCCAGCGTCGCGGCGCCCTTGACCCAGACATCGACCGTGTAGAACGCATAGCTGCCGGCTCGTTCGGCCAGATAGGCCAGCAGGTTGTTGCCCCACAGGTAAAGGGGCGCAAAAAGGTTGGACACGATACGCCCGTAGGCACTGTACGGCGCCAACAGGTTCGACACGGGCTTGAAATGGGCGGCCAGCGCCACGAGGAACAGCACCAGTATGCCGTAGCGCAGCCACGACAGCGCCCGCGAGTAGCGGAAGCGGTTCTTACGCCGCCGGGCGGCCGCCCGCGACACGACATCCTGAAAGACGCCCAGCGGGCAGATGACCGAACAGTAGACCCGTCCGAAAAGCAGGGTCAACAGCACGAGTGCCGCGACCACGCCCGCATTGACGGCCAGGACGGCAGGCAACAGCTGCACCTTCGCCATCCAGCCGAACCACGCATGGAGCGTCCCCGTGAAATCGAGCAGCAACAGCGTGATCACCGTGAAGAAAACGGCCGCAGCCGTGATTCTGATTTTGCGTAACATCCGTTTTCGTTTATTTTGACAAATTCATTCCCCCGATCCATTTACCGACTGCATCCAGCGAGCCTTTCACGGCACTGCCGCGCACCGGCAGCCCGCCCAGCAGGGTAGCCCCGTGACAGAGCTCTCCGATGTCCTCCTCGCTGCGGCCCATGCGGCTGCCCCCGTGCGTCATGAACGGTGCAACGGTCTTTCCCGACCAGTCGTACGCGGCAAGGAACGTCGCTACGGGCGGCGCGACGGTGCCCCACCAGCAGGGCGAGCCGACGAAAATCACGTCGTATGCGCCGATGTCGGGCAGGCGCCCCTTCAGCGCGGGCCGGTATCCCCGGCCGATCTCGCGCTTGGCCTGGGCCGTAACGGCATCGTATTGCACAGGGTAGGCGCTCTGAGGGACGATCTCGAAAAGATCCCCGTTCGTAGCCTCGGCAATCTGCCGCGCCATTTCGCGCGTGTTGCCGCTATGTGAAAAATAGGCGACGAGCACCTTTTTGCCGGAGGCCGTCTGGGCCTGCATGTCCGTGGCCGGGAATAATACCGCGACGGCCGCTATTAAAACCGATAATCTCATAATCCGTAATTTTCAATCCGTTTACACACCTTACACGCCGCACCCCAGGGCATAGGCCTCGTCCATCGCGGGCATCCCCTCGATGTCGCCGGCACGCCATGCCCCGACCCCGTAGACCACGCCTTTCTCGCGGGGGTCTTCGAGGCAGTCGAGCAGGCCGCGGAAACACTCCACCGTGCGTTCCATCATCGGGACGCTCTCTTCGGCGGCCGTCAGGATGAAATAAAACTCCTTGCCCTTCATCTCCAGGTAGCGGGCGCAGCAGCGGTCGATCAGGGTCTTCATCTGTGCGCTGAGCGTATAGAAATAGACCGGCGTAGCCATCACGATCACGTCCGCTTCGACCATCTTGCCGATCACCCCGGCCGCATCGTCTTTCTGCGGGCAGGGCCCGGCACCGCCGTAGCAGGCACCGCAACCCGTACAATAGCCGATCCTGCGGTCTTTCAGGAAAATCTTTTCGACCTCGTGTCCGGCCTGCTGCGCACCCGCCATGAAACGGTCGCAGAGCCGGTCGGAATTTCCCCCGCGCCGCGGGCTGGAGGAGAGTATCAATACTTTTTTCGCCATAATCTTCATCTTCGTTTATTCTCTCCCGGGCGCCACTTCATTCAGGCAGGCGATCGCGTTGAGCGACCGCGGATAGCCCACGTAGGGCAGCAGTTGCGTGATGACGGTCAGCAGCGTCCGTTTGTCGTTGCGCAGGTTCAGGTTGCCGCGGATATGTCCCTTGAGCTGCGGTTCGCAGCCGCCCAGCGTAAGCAGCATCGAAAACGTCAGCAGCTCGCGCGTCCGGGCATCCAACCCGCCGCGAGTGACGTAATCACCGAAACAATTCATCGACAGGTAATCCTGTATGTGTTTCTGGCCCTCGGGGGCCGCTTCGCGCAGGGCGTCGATATGTCCTGCGCCGAAAATGGCCTTCTGGACGGCCAGTCCCCTTTCGAACCGCGTCCCGGGCGAGGTCGTCGACTGTCCTTCGAGCGGAAGCGCCACGCCGCGCGTCACCAGCACATCGTTGGCGATATGTACGAAATCGAGCACCTTGGCCATCCCCACGTACGGCACCGCCTGGTAGAGGACTTCCTTCGCCTCGACGGGCGTCACGCCGGCGTTGAGCGCCCCTGCGAGCATCGTCCGGAACTCGGACTGCCCCTGCGCGGCGATACACGATGCGAGGATGCACATCATCCGCGTAGGGGTATCGAGGTCGCCGTAACCGGCGACTTCGCCGAATGCAAAGTTATCAAAAATTTCGATTAATTCGGGATCCGTCGCCCCCAGTCCCGAGGCATCGCCCGAGAAAAGTTCCGCACGGTTGCGGAGCGCCTCGGCGCCCAGCTGCGGAACGACGGCAGCCGCAGGGGCGGTCGCCGCGGCATACTGCGCGTCGTCGACCGGCTCCAGCCACGTATTGCGGTTCGTCTGCGGGTTGGTCTCGACGGCCAGGTGCGAAAACCAGCTGTCGGGGGCCGCGCCGTGCCAGTGCACCACGCCGGGGCCGATCTCGACCACGTCGCCCGGCAGCAATTCCCGCGCAGGTTCGCCCTTCGCCTGATAATACCCCCGGCCGCTCACGGCGACGAGCAGCTGCCCGCCCGTGTGGCTGTGCCAGTTGTTCCGGCAACCCGGCTCGAACGTGACGTTCGAAACGGGGCAGTTCAGGGCCTCGTCACGCGTCAGCCGCGCAAGATAGGCCTGCCCGGTAAAATACTTCGCAAACATTTCCGGCAGCTTCTCCCCCCGGGGAAAAACCGATCCGTATATTCTCTCCTTCGTTTCCATGTTACCCGTATCGTTGGTTTGTGCGTAAATTTCCGCCGTCAGCGCCAGCGCCGCGACAAACGCCGCAAGAATTCCTTTTTTCATCCGTCCGCTATTTATCGAGGTCATACTTCATAGTCCCGAGCCATTCGACCGTCTGCGGATCGCGGTGCGAGAGGAAACAGCTCTGCTTCATGTCGAGCGCGGCGATCCGTACCATATCCTCCGGCGCCCCGCGCAGGGATGCCGCTCCGGCGGACGGCCCGCGCCACGGCGCGTTCGTTCATATAGGCGGCTGCCGTGTCGATCGACCGGTAACCGGCCGCCAGGGCATCAGACACGCACCGTTCGCAAATCGCCCCGTCCACCTGGTAGACGCCGAACCCCAGCACCGGCATCTCCACACCATTGTTTAAAATCCTCGTTTCCATAGTTTTGACGCCTTAACAAATTATCATGTTGCAAAAGTAGGGTATTCCGCACTGTCCGTCATTACCCGGATTACAGTTCGTCATACCATTATTACCGATCCGCCGCAGCAGGTGCGGCAAGCGAAGAAAAAAACACTAACTTTGTGTCAAACAAACCGGAACAACTATGGAAGAGATCGCAAGGCTGGATCATGTGTACCAGTATAACGAACTGATGGGAATCGAAACCCTGCACCCGCTGGTCAGCGTCATCGACATGTCGAAATGCCCGCGCATGCGTCACTCGCGCCGCCTGTACGGGTTCTACTGCATCTTCCTGAAAGATGTCAAATGCGGCGACCTGCGCTACGGGCGCAACTACTACGACTACCAGGAAGGGACGCTCGTTTTCACGGCCCCGGGACAGGTGGTCGGCGTCGAGGATAACGGCGAGGTTTTCCAGCCCAAAGGCTGGGCGTTGCTGTTCCACCCCGACCTGATCCGCGGCACGTCGCTCGGGCGCAACATCGGCCGCTACACCTTCTTCTCCTACGAATCCTACGAAGCGCTGCACCTCTCGGAGCAGGAGCGGCACGTAGTGATCGACTGCCTGCAGAACATCGCGGGCGAATTGCAGCACGCCATCGACAAGCACAGCCGGACGCTGATCGTCTCGAACATCGAACTGCTGCTCAATTACAGCGTGCGCTTCTACGAGCGGCAGTTCACCACGCGCAGCGACGTCAACAAAGACGCCCTGTCGGGATTCGAACGGCTGCTCAACGACTATTTCCGGGATGACGCCCCGCAGCGCGACGGGGTGCCTTCGGTACGCTGGTGCGCTGAGCAGCTGCACCTTTCGGCCAACTATTTCGGCGACCTGGTCAAAAAGGAGACCGGGAAATCGGCGCAGGAATACATCCAGCTGAAAGTCATCGACATCGCCAAGGAACGCATGTTCGACACGACCAAGTCGATCAGCGAAATCGCCTACGAGCTCGGGTTCAGGTATCCGCAACACTTCACGCGCCTGTTCAAGAAGTGCGTGGGGCAGTCGCCCAACGAATACCGGACACAAAACTGACCCGGCGGCACGGCCGGCAAAAGGAGGCGGACGGGAAAAACGGAGAGAACCGGAGAGAACGGCGGACTAAACGGTAAAAACAGGCCGGCACAAACAGCTCGCCAGGTACGATCAGCCCGGATAAAACGCAGTTTCTGCCCCGGACAAAACGCAGGCTTCCGCATCGCGTACGAAAATACCCGCACACTGGAAAAGTGTACGGGGATTTCAAATACGGGGTACTTCGCGGCATATCCGGCCAACCGGCTCCCTGCCCCGGCCAGTTCCGAACTACACCGGACGCCAGCCAGCCGGCAGCAATTTCCACAGCGGTACCACCCGTGCGGCATCAGGCGGCCGGCCCGCTACGCCTCAGGACTTTTTCCCCTGGTTGGCGACGGCGGCCATCAGCCGGGCTATCTCGTCGGGGTCGCCCAGGAAATGATCCCCCGCGTAGTTGAGGCCCTCGTCGAACTCGAAGACATAAGGCACGGCGGTCGGGAGGTTGAACTCCGAAATCGCCTCGTCCGAAATGCCTTTCAGGTGCTTGATGATGCCGCGCAGGCTGTTGCCGTGGGCGACGACCAGGATAGCGTCGTGATGCGCCAGCGCCGGCAGGATCTCGCATTTCCAGTAGGGCATAATACGCGCGACGGTGTCGCTGAGCGATTCGGTGCGGGGCAGTTCCGCCTCGGGGACATCGCGGTAACGGGGATCGAAACGCGGGTTGCGCGGGTCTTCCTCGCCCAACGGCGCCGGGGCGACGTCGTAACTGCGGCGCCAGATGTGTACCTGTTCGTCGCCGTACTTTTCGGCGGTCTCCCGTTTGTTGAGCCCCTGCAACATCCCGTAATGCTTTTCATTGAGCCGCCAGCTCTTCGAGACCGGGATCCAGTCCTGATCCAGTTTGTCGAGCACCACGTCGAGCGTCTTGACGGCGCGTTTCAGGTAGGAGGTATAGGCATGCCCGAACAGGAAACCCTCCTTGCGGAGCAGCTCCCCGGCCCTGGCCGCTTCGGCAACGCCTTTCTCGCTCAGATCGACATCCGTCCATCCCGTAAAACGGTTTTCCCTGTTCCATGTGCTCTCGCCGTGGCGGAGCAAAACTACTTTTTTCATCCTATCGCTTTTTCAGGTTCGGCACGCACCTCGTTCACCAATTTGCGGTGCTTGTCGAAATCGTTAATATTCTGCAATGTAGTATGCGCTATATTATCCAACGCTTCACGTGTAAAAAAACCCTGGTGCGAGGTCATGATGACGTTGTTGAACGACAGCAGGCGCGCCAGGATGTCGTCGTCCATGATCCGGTCGGAGGTATCCTCGTAGAAATAGGCGGCCTCCTCCTCGTAAACGTCCAGCCCGGCTGCCCCGATCTTCTTCTCCTTCAGCCCCTCGATCAGCGCCTCGGTATGGATCAGCTGGCCGCGCCCCGTATTGATTAGGATCACGCCGGGCTTCATCTTGCCGATGGCATCGCCGTTGATCATATAGCGCGTCTGGTCGGTCAGCGGGCAGTGCAGCGAAATGATGTCCGCACGGCGGTAAAGCTCGTCGAGCGTCACGTATTCGACCTGCGCCTGCGCGGCGTATTCCGCATCAGGGAAGATGTCGTAAGCCAGCACCTTCATGCCGAACCCCTTGAGTATCCGGATCAGCTCACGGGCGATCTTGCCGGTGCCGATGATGCCCGCCGTCTTGCCGTACATGTCGAACCCCATCAGGCCGTGCAGCGAGAAATTCCCGTCGCGCGTGCGCCAGTAGGCGCGGTGGACTTTGCGGTTGAGCGCCAGCATCAGCGCCACGGCATGTTCCGCGACGGCGTGGGGCGAATAGGCCGGAACGCGCACGACGGGGATGCCGTATTCGGCCGCGGCCTTCAGGTCTACGTTGTTGAAGCCGGCGCAACGCAGTGCGATCAGTTTCACGCCCATCGCGGCCAGCTGGCGTATCGTGCCGGCGTCGGCCGTGTCGTTGACGAAGATGCAGACCGCGTCGGCCCCCTGCGCCAGCAGGGCGTTGTTGCCGTTCAGGTGGCTGCGGTGGTAATTGAACTCGAACCCGCAGGACGCATTGGCGCGGTCGAACGACTCGCGGTCGTAGGGTTGGGTTCCGAAGAATGTTATTTTCATAAATGCACTTTTTTTCCTCTTTTATCGTACAGAAAACGGTTTTGCACGGCCGGTTATTATGCGATCGTGACCTCGGGGTCGAGATATACGTCCTGGATGGCGTTGAGCAGCGCCACGCCCTCCTTCATCGGGCGCTGGAACGCCTTGCGGCCGCTGATAAGCCCCATGCCGCCGGCCCGCTTGTTGACGACGGCCGTCATCACGGCCTCCTGCAAATCGGATGCCCCGTGCGACTCGCCGCCGGAATTGATCAGCCCGACGCGCCCCATGTAACCGTTGGCCACCTGGTAGCGGCAAAGGTCGATCGGATGCTCCGTCGTCAGCTTGGTGTAAACCTCGTCGCGTGTCTTGCCGAAGCCGATGGCACGGAACCCGCCGTTGTTCACCGGCAGCTTCTGTTTCACGATATCGGCCTTGATCGTCACACCCAGGTGGTTCGCCTGCCCCGTCAGGTCGGCCGAAGCATGGTAATCCACCCCGTCCTTCCTGAAACCCTCGTTGCGCAGGTAGCACCACAGGATCGTCGCCATGCCCAGCTCGTGCGCATAGTCGAACGCCCCGGCGATCTCCACCAGCTGGCGGCGGCTCTCCTCCGACCCGAAATAGATCGTAGCCCCCACGGCGGCGGCGCCCATGTTCCAGGCGTCGCGCACGGTGCCGAACATCACCTGGTCATAGGTGTTGGGGTAGGTGAGCAGCTCGTTGTGGTTGAGCTTGACGATGAACGGTATCTTGTGCGCATATCTGCGTGCCACGGCGCCCAGCACGCCGAAGGTCGAAGCCACGGCATTGCAGCCGCCCTCGATGGCCAGCCTGACGATATTCTCCGGATCGAAATAGGCCGGGTTCGGGGCGAACGACGCCCCGGCGGAGTGTTCGATGCCCTGATCCACGGGCAGGATCGAGACATAGCCCGTACCGGCCAGGCGCCCGTGGGCGAGGATCCATTGCAGGCTGCCGAGCGTCCGGATGTTGCGGTCGGACTCCATCCAGACCTTGTCGACCGTATCGGGTGCGGGCAGGTAAAGCTGGCTCTTGTCGATCGTCCGGCACACATGGGAAAGGTAGTATTCGGCCTTCTCCCCGAGAATTTCAATGGTTTTCATAATTTTACGATATTAAGTGATTCGAGTTTATTTACTGCAATTCGGGTTCCAAACACGCCCGGCGCCCCGCGACAAAACGAAAGCCGCCCGGCGGGGCGGCTTATTTCTTGGTGTTACGGTACTCTGTGGGAGATTCACCCGTATGCTTCTTGAAATAGCGCCCCAGGTAGGACTGGTCGGGGAAATGCAGGCGGTAGGCGATCTCCTGCACCGACAAGTCCGTCGATTGCAGGAGCATCTTGATCTCCAGCAAGACCGACCGGTCGATGAACTCCTTGGCGGTGCTGTGCGCGATCGTACGCACGATGGTCGAAAGGTAACGGGTGGAAATGCAGAGTTTGTCGGCGTAGAACGACACTTCGCGCTCCTGCGAACCGAACTCGTGCACGAAGGCCACGAACCTGTGGAACAGTTCGGTCTGCCGCGTGGTCGATTCGGGCACCTGGCGCTGCATGCCCACAAAACGCTGCAACTTGTCGTAAATCTCCATCAGCACATTCTGCAAACGGTTGCGGATGATCGTGTTGCGGAAAATATTATTCCGGTCGCGGTAGGTATAAGCCGCCATCTGAAACCAGATGGCAGCCCCCTCGACGATACGCGCCGGGGGATAGGCGATCGGATTCTCGCGCAGGGTGCGGAAAAAGGAGGGCTCGAGCCGGAGCCGAAACGCCGCCTCGGAAAAAATATCGTGCGAAAAGGCGCAGAACGTCATCCGGAAGTCATCGGTTCGCTCCGTGAGCATCAGCATCGAACCGGGCAGTACGAGCACCAGGGTATTCCGTTTCACAAGACCTCCGTATTGGTTTACAGTCACATGGGCGCTGCCTTTGCGGCAAAACAGAATGGCCCCTCCCTCACAGCGGTTCGCATAATTGTTGAAATAGGAAAAATCGGATTCCCCGACTACGAATTGCTCTTCGGCAGTAGTAATTATAGGATTTATGGCAGACATATGAATTCGTTTTTCGAACAAATTTAGCGCATTTTCCGATATTTTCCCAAATTTTGTTCCGAAAAATACCAACACTGTTCGCAATATAAAGGCACGATCACGCCCTTTTTAGGGTACTTTTGCAACGAAAAAAGTTTTTTTAGTTTAAAACAGGAGAAAAGTATGAAGCAAACATTTGTGAAAGCTGCTATCATGGCAAGCTTCATGGCAGCCGTTTCGTGCGGTCAGGCACCCACGGAGCAAGGCCCCGCGCAATACGGCGTGACGACCATTGCCACTACCGACCGCGAAATCCAGAGCAACTACTCGGCAACGATCCGCGGACGCCAGGACATCGACATCTATCCGCAGGTTTCGGGAACCATCTCCGAACTGCGTGTCACCGAGGGCCAGTCGGTTTCGAAAGGACAGACCCTTTTCATCATAGACCAGGTACCTTACAAGGCAGCGCTCCAGACAGCAGAAGCCAATGTCGCAGCGGCAAAGGCCAGCGTGGCAACGGCCCAGCTGACATATGACAGCAAGAAGGAACTCTTCGCAAAGAGCGTCGTGTCGCAGTACGACCTCTCGACAGCCGAAAACACGCTGCTGACGGCAAAGGCGCAGCTCGCACAGGCCGAGGCGCAGCGCGTAAATGCCGCCAATAACCTCTCCTACACGGTCGTGAAGGCCCCTGCCAACGGCATGGTAGGTACACTGCCGTACCGTGTCGGCGCACTGGTGAGCGCGTCGATACCGCAGCCGCTTACGACCGTCTCGGACAATTCGGAGATGTACGTCTATTTCTCGATGACCGAAAACCAGCTGCTCAACCTGACCCGCAAATACGGCTCGATCGCCAACACGCTCAAGAATATGCCCGACATACAGTTGCAGCTCAACGACGGTTCGATTTACGACCAGACAGGCCGCATCGAGTCGATCAGCGGTATTATCGACACCTCGACGGGCAGCGTGCAGCTGCGCGCGGCATTCCCCAACAAGGGAGGCCTGCTCCACAGCGGCGGCGCAGGAAGCATTATCCTGCCCGTCAATTACACGGATTGCATCGTGGTTCCCCAGGTAGCGACATTCGAACTGCAGGACAAAGTATATGTATATAAAGTGGTAGACGGCAAGGCTACCTCGTCCATGATCGACGTGGAGAAAATCAACAACGGACGGGAATATATCGTCAAGTCGGGCCTCGTCCCGGGAGACGTCATCGTAGCCGAGGGCGTCGGCCTGCTGCGCGAGGGTACGCCCATCGTAGCCAAGACGCAGGGCGCCGCAGCGCAGGCCACACCGGCAGCCGCAGCCCAAACCCAAACCGAAAAGGAGGAATAACCTATGACACTGAAACATTTTATCGAACGACCCGTACTGGCGTCGGTCATATCCATCGTAATCGTAATCGGCGGTCTGATCGGTCTGGTGACACTGCCCGTGGAGCAGTATCCCGACATCGCACCCCCGACGGTGATGGTGCGCGCCTCGTATCCGGGCGCCAGCGCCGAGACGATCCAGAAATCGGTCATCGTACCGCTCGAACAGGCTATCAACGGTGTGGAAGACATGACCTACATGACCTCCAGCGCCGCTGTCGGAAGTGCCTCGGTGACGATTTACTTCCGCCAGGGAATCAATGCCGACATGGCTGCCGTCAACGTGCAGAACCGCGTTTCGCGGGCCACCGGCCAGTTGCCTTCCGAAGTCACGCAGATCGGCGTGACGACCATGAAGCGGCAAACCTCGATGATCAAGATCTTTTCGCTGTACAGTCCCGACGACACCTACGATGAAACGTTCCTGTCGAACTACCTGAAGATCAACATCGAGCCCCGCATCCTCCGTATCGCAGGCGTCGGCGAGGCCTTCACGCTCGGTGCCGACTATTCGATGCGTATCTGGCTCAAGCCCGACGTGATGGCCCAGTACAAACTCGTCCCGTCGGACGTGACGGCGGCGCTCGCCGAACAGAACATCGAATCGGCAACCGGTACGCTGGGTGAGAACTCGGACAATGCGTTCCAGTATACGATGAAATACCGCGGACGTTATCAAACTCCCGAAGAGTTCGGGGAGATCGTGCTCCTGGCCAAGCCCGACGGCACGCTCCTGCGCCTGAAGGATGTCGCGGACATCGAGCTGGGCAGCGAGTCCTATGCCTACAAAGGCTACACCAACGGCCACCCGGGCGTCAGCGCTATGGTCTACCAGACCGCCGGATCGAACGCAACCCAGGTAGTGAACAACATCAACGCACTGCTCGACGAGGTGGAGGCGGAACTGCCGAAAGGCGTCGCCATCGCCCACCTGCACAGTGTGAACGACTTTCTCTACGCCTCGATCAACGAGGTGATCAAGACGCTGATCGAGGCCATCCTGCTTGTGATCCTCGTGGTGTACGTCTTCCTGCAGGATATCCGCTCGACGCTCATTCCCACCGTTTCGATCATCGTATCGCTGGTCGGTACGTTCGCCTTCCTCTCGGTAGCGGGCTTCTCGATCAACCTGCTGACGCTCTTCGCGCTCGTCCTTGCGATCGGCACGGTCGTCGACGACGCCATCATCGTAGTGGAGGCTGTCCAGGCGCGTTTCGACGTGGGATATAAGTCCTCCTATATGGCGACCATCGACGCCATGTCGGGTATCACCTCGGCCATCATCACTTCGACGCTGGTCTTCATGGCCGTGTTCATCCCCGTGTCGATGATGGGCGGTACGTCGGGTATCTTCTACACGCAGTTCGGTATCACGATGGCCGTGGCCGTGGGCATCTCGGCGCTGAACGCCCTGACGCTCTCGCCCGCACTGTGCGCCCTCATCCTGAAACCCTACCTCGACGAAAACGGCGAGATGCGCGACAACTTCGCGGCCCGCTTCCGCAAGGCATTCAACTCGGGATTCAGCACCCTGATCAACAAATACAAGCACGGCGTGCTGCTCTTCATCAAGCACAAATGGCTGATGTGGTCGACGCTCGGCCTGGCATTCGCCGCACTCGTCCTGCTGATGAACAGCACCAAGACGGGTCTGGTGCCCGACGAAGACCAGGGTACGATCATGGTTAACGTCACCACGGCACCGGGTACTTCGCTCGCCGAAACGCACATGGTCATGGAGCAGGTTGCCGACCGCATCCAGACGATCCCCCAAATCAGGGACTTCATGCAGGTGGCAGGTTTCGGTATGATCGCCGGCCAGGGTTCCTCCTACGGTATGTGTATCATCAAGCTCAAGGACTGGGAAGAGCGACCGGACAAGGCGGATGCGGTGAACGCCGTAATCGGCCAGATATACAGACGCACGGCCGACATCAAGGATGCACAGATTTTCGCCGTGGCACCGCCGATGATCTCGGGTTACGGTACCTCGACCGGTTTCACTATGAACCTTCAGGACAAGTCGGACGGCAGCCTGACGGACTTCTACAACATCTACCTGCAGTTCATCGGGGCGCTGAACCAGCGCCCGGAGATCGAACGCGCCTACTCGACCTTCAACATCAACTTCCCGCAGTACATCGTGAGCATCGACGCGGCAAAGGCCAAACGGGCCGGCATCTCGCCCAACGCGATCCTTTCGACGCTTTCGGGTTACTACGGCGGGCAGTACGTCTCGAACGTCAACCGGTTCTCGAAGATGTACTACGTGACGATCCAGTCCGACCCGAAATACCGTCTCGACACCGAATCGCTCAACAACGTCTTCGTACGCTCCAACAACGGCGAGATGGCTCCCCTGGGACAGTTTGTGAATCTGGAAAGGGTTTACAGCTCCGAGGTGCTGAACCGCTTCAACATGTACAGTTCGATCGCCGTGAACGGCACGGCGGCCGCCGGGTATTCGTCGGGTGACGCCATCAAGGCCATCCAGGAAACGGCCGCCCAGGTACTGCCGAAGGGCTACGGCTACGATTTCGACGGTATCACCCGCGAGGAAGCGCAGACGGGCAGCAACACGACGATCATCTTCGGGATCTGTATCCTGCTGATTTACCTCATCCTGAGTGCCCTGTACGAAAGCTTCCTGCTTCCGTTCGCTGTCATCCTCTCCGTACCGTGCGGCCTGCTGGGTTCGTTCCTCTTCGCCAAGATGTTGGGGCTGGAGAACAACATCTACCTGCAAACGGGTATCATCATGCTGATCGGCCTGCTCTCGAAGACCGCCATTCTGATCACGGAGTACGCCTCCGACCGGCGCCGTGCGGGAATGTCCCTGACACAGGCCGCCGTATCGGCTGCCAAAGTCCGTCTGCGCCCGATCCTGATGACCGTCCTCACCTGCGTATTCGGTATGATCCCGCTGGTGCTCTCGCACGGTGTGGGCGCCAACGGTAACATGACCCTCGGCTCGGGCGTCGTGGGCGGTATGATCGTCGGGACACTGGCCCTGCTGTTCCTCGTACCGACGCTGTTCATCGCCTTCCAGACCCTGCAGGAGAAAGTCAAGCCCATAGAGTTCGACCCCGATCCGCAGTGGGCCGTACAGGCGGAACTGGAGGAGTGTAAAAACGAGAAAGAGGAGTAACAAGATGAAAAAGCTTATTATCATACTGGCCGCAGCGGCCATGACCGGCTGCGGCATCTACAAGCCCTACACCCGTCCCGAGGTGAAAACCGACGGGTTGTACGGCACGGCCGAGACCGCCGACACGACGACGATCGGCAACATGGGCTGGGAAGAGATGTTCACCGACCCCTACCTGCGGACGCTCATCCGCCAGGGGCTGGAGAACAATACCGACCTGCAATCGGCGCAATGGAGGATCAAGGAAGCCGAGGCGACGCTTAAGTCGGCGCGCCTGGCTTACCTGCCGTCGTTCAACTTCGCACCTCAGGGCAGCATGAGCAGTTTCGACTGGGCCACGCCGGGCAAAACGTACAGTATCCCGGTCACGGCAAGCTGGCAGATCGACATCTTCAACGGCCTGACCAACGCCAAACGCAAGTCCAAGGCGCTCTACCTCCAGAGCAAGGAGTACGAACAGGCAGTGAAAACGCAGTTGATCTCGGGCATCGCAAATCTCTATTACACGTTGCTGATGCTCGACGGGCAATACGAGGTTACCGAGCAAACTGCCGGGAAATGGCGCGAGAGCGTCCGCACGATGCGCGCGCTGAAAGAGGCCGGCATGGCCAACGAGGCTGCCGTAGCGCAGTACGAAGGCAACTGCCTCGCCATCGAGGCTTCGCTGCACGACTTGGAATACCAGATCCGCCAGGCCGAGAACAGCCTTTGTTCGATGCTGGCCGAAGGCCCGCACCCCATCGAGCGCGGCCGCCTCGAAAGCCAGCAATTGCCCGACGACCTGACTGTCGGCATACCGGTGCAGATGCTTTCGAACCGCCCCGACATCCGCAGCGCCGAATACTCGCTGATGCAATCCTATTATGCCACCAGCGAAGCACGCTCGGCCCTCTATCCTTCGATCACGCTGAGCGGGACGTTGGGATGGACGAACAACAGCGGGGCCCGGATCGTCGATCCCGGGAAATTCCTCTGGTCGGCCGCCGCTTCGCTGCTGCAACCCATCTTCAATGCCAACGCCAACCGCGCCCGCGTGAAAATCGCCAAGGCACAGCAGGAAGAAACCAAGCTGGCATTCCAGCAGGCCCTGCTCAACGCGGGCGCCGAGGTCAACAACGCCCTCACGCAGTGCCAGTCGGCCCGCGCGAAAACCGGCCTGCGGACACAGCAGATCGAGGCGTTGGAACGCGCCGTGGAGAGCACGGAACTGCTCATGCAACACGGCAGCACGACCTACCTCGAAGTACTGACCGCCCAGCAGTCGCTGCTTTCTGCTCAGCTGAACCAGATTGCGGATCGTTTTGACGAAATCCAGGGTATCGTGAACCTCTACCAGGCTCTGGGTGGCGGACGCGACATCGCAGCGGAGGCGAAATAATGAAAAGGGGAGCGACCAAAGAGGAGATCATCCGCATCACGCAGGAGCTCATCACCCGGAACGGCATCCGTGCCGTCCGGGTGGATGAGATCGCGCAGACGCTGGGAATCTCGAAGCGCACCCTCTATGAAATGTTCGCTGACAAGGAAGACCTGGTGAGTGCCTGCCTCGATTTCATGTGCCACCAACAGCAGGAGCGCATCACGGCTTACAGGAAACGCCGCAGCAGGAGTTCGCTGCAACGGGCTTTCAAGCTGGTATATGAATACATCGAACACCTGTACACGGTCGAAAGCAGTTTTCTGTCCGACCTGCGCCACAAGGTGGCCTACGCGGAACATTTCGACGAACACCGGGAATTCTGGCGCAGCGAACTGACCGCCCACCTGCGCGGAAGCCGCGAAGAAAAGCTCCTGTTGCCCGAAATCGATGCGTCGAGCTTTGCCGACCGGATTCTGGAAACGATCTTCGAAATGCGGATAAACAATGCGACGCGCGAGGAGTCCTACCTCTTTTGCAGGACGATCCTGCGCGGTGCGGCAACCCGCGAAGGGGTCGAGCGAATCGACAGCCACCGATAATTATTCTGTAATACAATGAAAATCCCCGCAGGAGAGAGCCCTGCGGGGATTTTTTCTGTCATAATGGCGGGCGGCAGGCAAAACCCAGAACGAGAATACGGTTGGAATACGGGAAAGGCAAGAGGGGAGGGACGCAAATCCCGCCGTCGGGCATCCGCACAAAAAGGGCCGCACTTGCGAAGTACGGCCCTTTTCAACCATCATATTTAACCTCTGACTAATAGAGCAGGGTTTCGTCGGCTTCGTCCCGATACCATTCCACATGTTCCCGGCCGCCCGATGCCGCCCATGCGTTGAAATAGGTATAGACGTCCCGGATATCGCTGCGTTCGAGCGGATAGCGGAACTCACCCGGGATACACAGCGCCCACATCATGTAGTTGTTCTTCACACCGTCGCCCTTGGTGACGAAATAGCGGTAGGGATCCGACTCCAGGAAGGTATTGCCCGATACGACCGCGAATTGCGTCGGCTTGCGCCCCGGCATGTGGATCTCCGTCTCGCGGGTGAACGTGCCCGAACTCTTCTGGTTCACGACGATGAACGCATTGAGCGCCGACTCGCGGACGGCTGCGGGGTCGACCGGCTGCGCAAAGGTCACCGTCGTCGTGTGTTTCACGGTCGGTATGGCCACGCCCTTGGTCGTATTGATGTAAGTCCCTTCGCCCAAGATCTCCTGCGAGGTGTTGAAAAGCGGGATCACGGCCAGTTCGCTGCCCGATTCCGGGCCGGAGCCCGCAAACGCACCGCGGCCGAAGGTCGTATTGGTGGTCTCCACGCCGGCGACCTCCGAGGTACGAACCTTGTCCAACTGGATGGCAAAGGCATTCAGGTGCGCGGCACCTGCGGCCTTCAGTTCCCAGTTGATGCGGATCAGGCCGACCTTCCCGGTCTCCTTGTCGCTGCGGCGGTCGACGCTTACGACCACCACGACATCGTTCATGTCGTAGTCGCCGATCCACGGCCAGCCGTCCTCAAAGCAGTAGGTATAGGGTAAACCGTTGACCTCGACAAACTCGGGTTCCGGTTCCGGATCGGGCGTTATGGGCTGCCGGCCGCCGTTGCAGATGGCTTCGGGGAGCACGACCGTCTGCCTGGCACGCATCACGGCGCCGCCGGTGAGGCTACGCTCGTCGATGACGTATTTCGAATCGGCCGCATTGTCGTATACGACCTCCATCAGCCCGTCGAACTTTGTCCCGTAATAGCGCGAACTTACGCCCTTTTCGCGGATCACGACCACGGCCATGAGCTGGTCGGCGGCAGCCTGGCTCACGATACGGACATTGCCGCCCGACTTACCGGCATTATACTCGTCCATGGCGAAGATCGAGCCGGCAGCGGCGTACAACTCCGTATTGCTGTTGAAATAGACCTCCTCGGCATCGAGCCCCGCGCCGGATGCAATATAGAATCGGGCACCTTCGGCGGCAATTTCCTCGGCTACGGTATGGCAATTCACATAGAGTGTCCCCCCGCCGCGGGCTTCGAGTTTCTCCATCGAGGCCAAACCTTTCTGGTAAACGACCGAGTTGTTGGTCAAATAGAAAGTCCCGTCAACATCAACGACACCATTCTCGCAGTTAGACAGTTCGGCGTAGGAGTTGAGCTCCAAATCATCGCTCTCTATCTTGCCGTCGTTATAAAGTTTCGCCCGGTTGGTGATTTCCATGTCATCGGCCTCCAATTCTGCGGCGGCACCGTTGTAGAACGCACAGGAATTATTGATGTCGAACGTCCCGTCGACGATGAATTTCCCTTCGTTGACCACGGCCTTGCAGGAAAAGTTCGTTTTCCCTGCCGTGAACTTACCGCCTTCGAAAACGAAAATCGCGGGGTTGGGTGCGTTCTGCTGCATGTTCGCACTTGCTTCACGGATGTACACCTCGCCGCCCGGAAGCACTGCGAGCGTCGCCTGGCCGATCGTAACGGAGGCATCGAGCGTCAGTTTGCCCGCCACGTAGAGGATCGGCGAGGGGTTGGGGCTAAAGGTTCCGTTCAGGCCGATATTGCCCGTAACCTCGGCTCCTGCCGGGATATAATACTCCGCAGCGGCAAAAGGAGCCCAGCTCGCACCCAGGTCGATCTTGCCGGCAGGCGTACTCCGGATGATGGCCCCCTCGGCGAAATCACCCTCGGCCTTCGCCGCGAGCCGCGGGTAGTCGGGCATCGAACTGTCGGCCGCGGCGCGCGCCATCCCGGCCATCCGGAGTAAGGGCGTCCCGGCTGCGGCCTTCATCCGCGCACCGGCGACGTTCACCGACGCTGCGACCGGTTCCATGGAGACGGCCACCGTACCGTCGGGCAGGGTAGTCTGGACATAAATGTTCCCGATCCCGGCCGGGATCGTCACCGCGGTTCCGAACACGGGGCGGGATGGCGTCACCACACCCATCGCCACGATATTGCCGTCCGAGAGGATCGGGGAGCAATACACGCGGATAACGGCATATTGGGGCGTATTGCCCGTAACACTCGGCATACCGACCGAAATATCCAGGTCGCGGGTCGTTTCCCATTTGAAGTCGGCGGGAACTGCAGACGAGGGCTCCTGCGGTTCGCCGCTGCCGGGGCCCATGTTTTTCTGGCACGAAAAGGCCAAAAACGTCGTTGCAATAGCTGCAACAGCGTAAAGTCGTTTCATAAATTGATATTTTTAATCTATCCCTTGTGCATAGTGCACATTCTTCGACACAAATATAAACATTAATTTTTCAAACCAAAACTTTTCCGCCCTTTTGTTCAACAAAAAAGGTCGAGGTAGCAACTATGGCATGCAAAACCCCGGCCGCTAAACAGTTTTTTGCAAAAAAATCGGGCCGACCGCAAGCATGAGCCGAAAAATTCCTATATTTGCACACAGGAAAACATCCGAAAGCAGAAAATGATTGCCACGACGACATACCACGACACATACGGCGGCTCGCTCCGCAGTATGACCATGGATATGATGTACATGCGCAACCGATTCCGCCGGGTGTAGATTTTCCGTGTATACGAACGACACAATCCGGCTTCAGAGAGGTCGGATTTTTTTTGTAACGACTAAAAAACAGATAGCATGGCTGAGAAAAAATTACGTTTCGAGACATTGCAGATCCACGGAGGGCTGCAACCCGACGATCCCACGGGTGCCCGCGGTGTGGCGATATATCCCACGGCAGCATACCGTTTCAAGAGCTGCGAACACGCGGCCAACCTCTTCGACCTGAGCGAAGGGGGCAACATCTACACCCGGCTGCAGAACCCGACCACGACCGTATACGAGCAACGCATCGCCGCCCTGTACGGTGCCGTGGGGGCGCTGGCTGTCTCGTCGGGCATGTCGGCCATACTCATCGCCGTGCTCTCGCTGGCGGCCGAGGGCGACAACATCGTCGCCTCGCCGTTCCTCTACGGCGGCACCTTCACCCAGTTCCGCATTTCGCTGCGCAGGCTCGGCATCGACTGCCGCATCGCCCGAAGCGAACGCCCCGAGGACTTCGAGGCGCTGATCGACGGGCGCACGAAAGCGATCTACGCCGAGAGCATGGGCAATCCCACTTGTACGGTGCCCGATCTCGAAGCACTGGGACAACTGGCCAAACGCTACGACGTGCCTTTCGTCGCGGACAATACGTTCGGTGCCGCGGGCTACCTGTGCAACCCCTTCGAATGGGGTGCGAACATCGTCGTCGACTCGGCGACCAAATGGATCAACGGCCACGGCACGGCCATGGGCGGGGTGATCGTCGACGGAGGCAATTACAACTGGGCCAACGGCAAGTTCCCGCAGATCGACGGCCCGTCGGAAGGGTATCACGGACTGAATTTCCACGAGGCATTCGGCGCGGCGGCCTTCATCGTGAAGTGCCGCGTGGACGGTGTCCGCGACCTGGGCTGCTGCCCCTCGCCGTTCGACTCCTACCTGATGACGCTCGGGCTGGAAACGCTTTCGCTGCGCGTGCGGCACGAAGTCGAGTCGGCACGCAGGCTGGCCGAATACTGCCGCAACCATCCCAAAGTGGAGCGCGTGAGCTTCGTAGGCTTCGAGTCGCACCCGAGCTACGCGAACGCGAAGAAGTATTTCCGGTTCGGTTCGTCGGCCGTCTTCACCATCGAACTCAAAGGCACGCTCGACAGCACCGTGCGTTTCGTCGAATCGCTCAACCTGGCGGCACACATGGTCATGATCGGCGACTCGGTCACGGTCGTTACGCACCCGGCATCGACCACGCACAAACAGCTCAGCGACGCAGACCTCGCCGCAGCAGGCGTCACGCCGACCATGCTGCGCATCTCCGTCGGGCTGGAGAATACCGACGACCTTATCGACGACTTCGAACAGGCTTTCGCACACATCGGATAATGGAACCCAGCATTTACAAAGCACCCGGGCCGTTCGTGCTCGAAACGGGGCATACGCTGCCCGAGCTGAGGATCGCTTACCACACCTACGGCAAGCCCAATGCGGCGCATGACAACGTCGTGTGGGTATGCCATGCCCTGACGGCAAACTCGGACGTGGCGGACTGGTGGCCGCACACGGTCGAGGCGGGGTGTTTCCTGGACCCGGCACGCCACTTCGTGGTCTGCGCCAACATCCTCGGGTCGCACTACGGCACCACGGGGCCGCTGCACGTGAACCCGGAAACGGGAAGCCCCTATTACAAGGATTTCCCGCCGTTCACGATCCGCGACATCGTCCGAGCACACCGCCTGTTGGCCGGCGCGCTCGGCATCGGCCGCATCGACACGCTCGTAGGAAGTTCGGTCGGGGGATTCCAGGCCATCGAATGGGCGGTCTTGGAGCCGGAGCGCATCGGCAAACTGATCCTGATCGCCACGGCGGCCAAGGCCTCGCCCTGGACGATTGCCATCGACCAGACCCAGCGCATGGCCATCGAGGCCGACACGACGTTCGGCGAGCCGCGAGACGACGCCGGGATGGCCGGACTGGCTGCCGCACGCGCCCTGGGGCTGCTCACGTACCGGGGTTCGCTGGGATACAACCTCACGCAGCAGGACAGGGAGGAACTCCCCGCAGTACACCGCGCATCGACCTACCAGCAATATCAGGGCGAGAAACTCTGCCGGCGCTACAACGCCTACTCGTACTATGCCATACTCAACGCCTTCGACACCCACGACACGGGGCGCGGGCGCGGCGGGGTAGCAGCCGCCCTCGCACGCATCGAAGCCCGCACGGCAGTGGTCGGCATCACGACCGACATCATTTTCACCCCGGCAGAGATGCGCGAACTGCACGGCATGATCGCCGGAAGCACGTACCACGAAATAGATTCGCCGTTCGGGCACGACGGGTTCCTCGTCGAGCACGGGCAGTTGAACGACATCCTCTATCCGTTCATGAACAATCAATAAACAAGCAGCATATGAGCAAAATCAAAATCGGCCTGTTCGGGTTCGGCGTCGTCGGACAGGGAATCTACCAGGTAGTGCAGAAATCGAAGAACGCCCACGCGGAGATCGTGAAGATCTGCGTCCGCGACCCGGAAAAGCCGCGTAAGGTCGAAGTCGACAAATCCCTCTTCACGACGTCGGCCGACGAGATACTCGACAACAGGGACATCAACCTGATCGTGGAGGTGATCGACCAGGCCGATGCTGCATACAGCATCGTCAAGCGGGCCCTGCTGCGCGGCATCCCGGTCGTCTCGGGCAACAAGACCATGCTGGCGCACCACCTTCCGGAACTGATCGAGATCCAGAAGACGCACAACGTGGCGCTGCTGTACGATGCCTCGTCGTGCGGTTCGATCCCCGTCATCCGCAACCTCGAGGAGTATTACGACAACGACCTGCTGTTAGAGGTGAAGGGCATCCTGAACGGCTCGTCGAACTACATCCTCTCGCGCGTCTTCGACCACGCCGAGAGTTACGACAGCGCCCTGGCGCAGGCGCAGGCGCTCGGCTTCGCCGAAAGCGACCCGTCGTTCGACATCGAAGGCTACGATTCGCTCTTCAAGCTGGTGATCATCACCGTACATGCGCTGGGCACCTACGTCGCCCCGGAAAAGATTTTCACCTACGGTATCTCGACCATCCACGATTCGGACATCCGGTATGCCCGCGAGAAGAACGTCAAAATCAAACTCGTGGCGCAGGTCGTCAAGGTGAGCGACGAACACTTCACGATGTTCGTCATGCCGGAGTTCGTGACGCCCTCGAAATATATTTACAGCGTGGACGACGAGTACAACGGCGTAGTGATCCGCGGCGAGTGCTACGACCGGCAGTTCATGTTCGGCAAGGGCGCCGGGAGCCTGCCCACGGCATCGTCGATCCTGAGCGACATCATGGCCCGCCTGAACAACTACCGCTACGAGTACAAGAAGCAGAACTACATGCAGAAGCCCGACTACACGACGGACATCACGCTGAAGGTCTACGTGCGGTACAAGGAGACCGACGTGCACGGCATCCTGAATTTTACGAAGGTGCACGAACAGTACACCAGCGAAGACAGCAACTACGTCATCGGCGACATCCAGCTGAGCGAACTGCTCGCCAAACGCGACCGGCTCCGGGGAAAGGACGTGTTCCTGGCCAACATCCCGATTTTCTTCCTGAACCGCGACAACTGACACGACGCGGGCACTGGGCTCCTGCGGGGTGGGACACGCATTCGCTGCGCCACCAAAAGGTCATCACGCAATGGCCTGTGCTCACCGCAGCCCCGAGGAAAACCGCACGGCGGCCTGCCGCAGCGGGCAAACCCACCGTAAAAAGACGATCCCCGGCTCATCCGAGACCGGGGATCGTTCCGTTGCCGCATCCTCGGCTACGGCTATATATCCTTCACGCAGCGCAGCGAGACACCGTTTCCGGCCGGAAACGGAGCAAGCCCGGCTACGATACCGTCAGACGAATAAAGCAAGGCCTTATACATTGCGCCGTTATCTTCCGAGGTACAGCTCATCAGGTACCCCTTCTTTTCCGCAACATACAGACCTGCATCCGAATTCCACATCCCGGCGCTACGGAGCAGGGACGCATCGTATTCGGGGCTGGCGATCATCTGCTCGATCTCGGCGCCCGTGGGGACATGCCAGCCCGGCGGACAAATCCCCTGCACCGGGGTGCCGGATGCAGCCGTCGCACCGCCCAGGGCCGTTGTGAAGCTGTAAAGCAACCCCCGTTCCGCGACATATTCGGCGTCGTTCGATCCCGCCGTACCGCGGCAAGGGTACCAGATACCGGTTCCGATCTGGGCACCGTCAGGCAGGTAACGCAGGTTCCGGGTCATCCAAACCCGTCCGCCGATCGTCGCGGTGGGGTAGTCCACACCCCCGTAGGAAAGCGTCCCGGGGTCACCACCCTCGCCGCCGCCCTCACCACCGCCGCCATCACCGCCGCCCCCTTCGCCGCTACCATCGAGCGAACCGCCGTCGCCCCAGTCGACGACTTCGCCGCTCAGTTCCACGTCGATGTCGATATTGGTCACAACGACCGACATGTCGTAGCGTTTCCCGCTTTCGAGCTGTGCCGAAGAGAGGGTTTTGCTGCGGCTCTTTCCGTCACCGGTCGCTACCGTAACCGTCAGGGTGGCCTGCTGCGGCACAAGGATGGCACGGTAGGCGGCATCGGCCGTCACTTCGAACGCCTCGACGTCGGCAGCAGCAGCCCCGCTCTTGGCCGCGGCGGAGGGCACCGTGAAATCGACCACGGCCGTCGGGACGAGTCCGCCGACCGTAACCCCCGTAACCGGGGCGTCGGAATTGTTGGTAAGGACGATCGTCAGCTGCGACATCACATGGTAAAAGAGCATCCCGACAGGTGCCGAAGATGGGGTAACCTCTTTTTTCACCGCGACCAGCAGGTCGGACGATGCACCTCCCGACGTCTGGTCTGTAGCAACGGAAAACTCCGCGGGCATTCCCTGTTCGGAGTAAGGATGGTAGGCCGTGAGCGTCGATTTTTCATTCGAATCGTTATACCACAGCAAATCCGGGGCCGTAAAGGCCGTACCGTCGTAGGTCATCAGGACATTCTGCACGTAGGTTTCCGAACCTTTGGCAATGCTCAGCCCGATGCGGTCGCCGGTATCGAAATGCAATCCCGTAACACGGGTCTGGAT
Source organism: Alistipes sp. AM16-43 (assembly GCF_003435745.1). NCBI lineage: Bacteria > Pseudomonadati > Bacteroidota > Bacteroidia > Bacteroidales > Rikenellaceae > Alistipes > Alistipes sp. AM16-43. The sequence continues at coordinate 544,592 of NZ_QTUQ01000001.1, read as the reverse complement.
CGTCGGCGCGATTTTCACACAAGGCGTACCTGTGTCGGACTTTGAGCAGCCTGCCGCAAGGGCAGCGGCGGCCAAAGCCGTCAGAAGTGTTGTTTTCATCTCGCGATAATCGTAATAAGGTGTGACTTTTCAGCACAAATTTAAACCTTTTTACGTCATTCACAACACTTTCGAACAGTTTTTACAATCAATTCCGGTAATAGGATTCGTCGAGTCCGAGCGTAAAGCTGCCCCGGCGCAGGAGTGTGACAACAGCCACGGCCAGCACCAGTGCCGCATTGAAAAAGAAGGGGAAGCGGTCGCTGTGCGTCCCGAAAACATGACGGAAGAGGTCTACGATAAAAGGGCAGACCATCACGGCCAGGTAATTCACCGACATGACGAACGAAAGGGCCAGCGTAGCGGAACGCGGCGGGGCGATGGTCGCCGCCTTGTCGTAAATGACAGGCTGCATGATCCCATACCCAAGCCCGGTGCAAAGCGCCCCGAAGGCCAGCATCGCCTTGCCGTGGAAAACCCCGACACACAGCAGCCCCACACAGACCAGCACGAGCGCCACGAGGTTGACGTTCCGCTTCAAAGAACGGATAATCTTGTCGATGAACAGCCCCGGCAGCATGATCGCAAGGAAAAACAGCGAGATCAGCACCCCGGAAAACGAGCTGTCGATCTTGTAGTCGTCGATCAGGAACGAGGCATAGAACGTCACGACCAGCACGGCGTAGGTGACGAAGAAATAGAACACCATCAGCCCGGCGAGCTTACGGCGGTCGATCATCTTGTGCCGCAGCTGGATGCTCTGTTCCGGCTCGGGAAAGGAGCGCTGCCGCTTGAGCAGGAACGACAGCGCAAGCGAAATACCCGGCAGGGTATAGACCAGGAAGGGCAGGTGCCAGTCGACGTTGGCCAGGTATCCCGTCACGACGGTCGCCAGCACGAGCGTCAGGTTGTTGATCGACGAGCTGTACCCCAGCTGCCGGACACGGTAATCGCCCGTAAAGTAGTCGACCACGAGCCCCGTGGAGAAGGGGATTACCATACCGGCGCCGATACCGAGGATACAGCTGATGACGATGAGCCACATCATGCTCCGGGCGAAGAGGCATGCCACGCCGCTCAGGAAGAAGACCGACAGTCCGACGGCGAGGATCTTGAGCTTGTCCTTGCCGACGGAGAGCTTGCCGGCAAGCAGGACGAAGGGGATGATCAGCAGCGAGGGCAGCGACGTGAGCATCTGTATTTCAAGGTCGGTGGCCTTCGGGAAGATTTTATTCAGGTCGCCGAGGATCGGCGAGATCGCCAGCCCCGGCAGAGAGGCGATTGCCGACACCGACCATATCGCCAGCAGCACCCCGAGCGTAATCGTACCTTTGCCTGTCTTGATTTTCATTGCCAGTGGATTTACACGCCCACACAGCAAGTGTTATACCAAAGCAGGGCGGG